>CAYVIG010000243.1:0-3997 GCA_964451445.1 uncultured Dehalococcoidia bacterium | reverse complement strand
TGATCCAGAGATGGCTTGATCGCCGGAGTGGTGACGGCGATGGCCGGTTTACTATGCTGTATTGGTAGACCCTGCTCAGTGCGTTTCTTCTGGAATTGAATTCATCATCCACCCAATGGGCTTCCAGAACATTGATATCGTTTGGGAGATGGTAATTCAGCGCCGGGACGAATCGTTCCAGTGGATGTTTGGTAGGGGTGAGGAAGTCGACCACCTGGCCCTTGGCGTGGGCTCCAGAGTCCGTGCGACTTGCGCCCCTGATCCTGGTCGGCTGACCGGTGAACTGGGCCAGCCCTTTCTCCAGCTCTCCCTGGATGGTCGGATGTCCAACCTGCAGCTGAAATCCAGCGTAGCTGGTGCCCTGGTATTCAACCAGAAGGGCTACTCGTCTGAGTTGCCCATCCGTTCCGTTATCTGACTCGCCTTCTGAGTTATGGGTTCTAACTTGTTCTATCTAGCCTAGACCTCTAATAACTTGTTAATGGTACCGGCCATCATGGCCAGCGGTTAGACCAACTCGATGATGGCCATCTCGGCAGCGTCGCCGTTACGGGGGCCAAGTTTCAATACTCGGGTGTATCCTCCAGCTCTGTCCGCATAACGGACAGCAACGTCGTCAAAGACCTTCCTAACCACTTGGGAGTTGGGTATCTGGGCCATAGCCAACCGGCGGTGGTTCAGGTTGCCCTTCTTTCCGTGGGTGATCAGTTTCTCAGCCATCACCCGGGTTTCCTTGGCCTTGGCCAGGGTAGTGGTGATTCTTTCATGGATTATCAGTTCCGAAACTAAACCTCGCAGCAGTGCGACGCGTTGGTCTCGGTACCGGCCTAGTTTTCTACCGGCTATTCTATGGGAGGGCATGGTTACTCTTCGTCCTCGTCCAGGTCGTCGTCAGTATCCTCTTCATCGGTTTCATCATCGGCATCTGCTGCGGTGTTTTCAATGGACATACCAGGTGCATCTGCGGGTAAACCGGTGTCCATTTGGTCATCACCCATCAACTCTCCCAAATCTTCGGGAGAGATATCAGGTACCGAACCAATGTTAATTCCTGCTGAATCGGTTACGCCATGCTCGACGAGCTTTTCTTTGAGCTCAACCAGCGATTTCTCGCCGAAGTTGCGTATCTTGAGGAGCTCGTCGTCTGACATTTCCAGAACTTCACCCACCTTGGACACGTGGGACCGCTTGAGGCAGTTCAGTGTACGCGGGGAAAGTTCCAGCTTTTCTATGGGAGTCTGGTAGGTCTCAGGCGAGACAACCACAGGTGCCCGTTCTGTACCTTCTTCATCAACGTTGTTCACCTTGCTGAACAAGAAGAAATGGTCAACCAGGTTCTCTGCCGCCTGCTGGATCGCTTCGACGGCCCTGATAGTGCCGTCAGTCCATACCTCCATCACCAATCTTTCGTAATCTGTAACAGAGCCTACCCGAGTGCGCTCAACATTATAGTTGACCTTCCGCACAGGACTGAACACTGCGTCTACGGGTAGAACACCCACGGGCGGGTTGGACATACCGTCGTTTTGGGCAGCGACTTGGTATCCGACTCCCTGTTCTACGTTGAATTCTATGGATAGTCTGGCGTCATTTGAATCCAGGGTGGCGATGTGCAGCTCAGGGTTCACTATCTCAAAATCACTTGAGGTTGAGATATCACCTGCGCAGACTCTGCCTTCGCCGGTCACATCCAGACGCATCTTTCCGACTCGGTCTGATTGGGAGCGAATCCGGATGCGCTTGATGTTGAGGAGGAGTTCCATGACCTCTTCTTTAACGCCTGGAACAGCAGCATATTCGTGAACTACATCATCGATCTTCACCCACGTGATTGCGCTTCCGTTGGTGGAACTGAGCAAGATCCTCCGAAGAGGGTTGCCAATGGTCAGACCAAACCCGCGGGCGAGAGGCTCTACAGCCACCTTTCCATAGGTATCTTCTGACTCTAGTACCCGAATCTCGGGTTTGGGCATTTCCGCACCGGCCTCCGGCGTACCCGGAGTTAGGATTAGGGTGTCCAGCATGGACAAACTACCTCGAGTAAAACTCTACGATTAACCTTGAATCTACTATCGCCTGCAGGTCTTCGTCCGAAGGCAAAGACACTACTGTTCCAATCATTTCACCTGAGTCTAAGCTCAGCCAGGCGGGGACGGGTCGCTTGGGAACTCCATCGATCCGGCCTGCGTAAAAATCGGTGGTCTTCAATGATTCTTTCCAGGACAAGACATCCCCAGGAGAGACCTGGAATGACGGGACATCCGTCTTAACTCCGTTGACTCTGAAATGGCCGTGCATGACACTCTGTCGGGCCTGTTTCCTTGAATCGGCAAAGCCCAATTGGAATACCACGTTATCCAGACGGCGCTCCAGGGTGCGGAGCAGGTTCATACCGGTTACACCAGGGGTGTTGAACGCGGCGGTCATGTAACGTCTGAACTGACCTTCCATCACACCATAGATGTACTTGGCCTTTTGCTTTTCCCTCAGGTGAACGGCGTAGTCCGTCGGTCGTCGTCGGCGTCGTGATATGTCACCGGGAGGATTGCGGCGCTTTTCAAAGGCACATCGGGGCGTGAAGCACTTGTCGCCCTTTAGGAATAGTTTTTCTCCGGAACGCCGACAAAGGCGGCAAGAGGGTCCTGTATATCTTCCCATGGGATTGGAGTTACACTCTCCTTCGTTTTGGCGGGCGGCACCCGTTGTGGGGGATGGGGGTCACGTCCCTGATACTAGTTACAAACAGTCCGGCACCTTGAAGAGACCTGATAGCGGCCTCCCGTCCTGCGCCGGGGCCTTTGATTAGCACATCTATCTGGCGAAGACCGGAGTCCATTCCCTTGCGGGCGGCTTGTTCTGCGGCTCGCTGGGCGGCAAATGCCGTTCCTTTGCGGGAACCTTTAAATCCAACGGTTCCGGCGCTGGCGGTGGCGATCACGTTACCCTGAGGGTCTGTGAGGCTCACCAACGTATTGTTGAACGTTGAATAGATATACGCCCGCCCTTGGGGTACCGAACGGCGCTCTCGACGCCTTGTCCTGGGTCTAGCCATAAGTAATTCTCACTCAGCCTTAAATGCTTACTACTTGCCGCCGGTGCGTCGGCCTCGGCCGGCAACGGTGCGACGAGGGCCCTTCCTGGTTCGGGCATTGGTCTTGGTCCGCTGGCCTGCAACCGGCAGGTTTCTGCGGTGCCGGAGACCACGGTATGAACCGATGTCGATCAACCGACGTATGTTCTGGCTGACCTCCCTGCGCAAGTCACCTTCCGAGATGTAATCCCGGTCCACCAGTTCCCTGATGAGGTCGACCTGCTCCTCGGTGAGTTCATTCATCCGAGGGGGTATGACCGGATCGAGGTTGGCCTTGATCAAGATCTCTTCAGCTATTTTGGGACCAATGCCGTAGATGCTTCGGAGAGCAACATGCGCCCTCTTTCGATCGGGAACGTCTACACCAGCGATACGGACCACTCCGGGCCTCCTTATACCTGTCACTTGAATCGCGCCGCCTGTATAAGTGCGACGCCTGCTTGATTATTGCTTGTTTAGCCTTGGCGTTGTGAGTGCCGGGCATTGGAACAGATGATCCTGACAATACCCTTGCGCTTAATCACACGACAATTGTTGCACCTGGGTTTAACCGATGCTGAAACTTTCATAATTAATGCCTTTGAGTTATTGGAGCCAGTTGCTTAGACGGGCTGCTTAAACCGGCCTACTACTTGAAACGATAAGTGATACGGCCCCGGGTCAGGTCGTATGGAGACAATTCCACCAACACCCGGTCGCCAGGCAAAACCCGGATGAAGTGCATCCTGATCTTTCCCGACACATGGGCCAAAACCTCGTGGTCGTTGGGCAGTTCCACCCGGAACATTCCGTTCGGAAGGGCCTCTTTTACGCTGGCCTCAACCTCTATTGCCTGTTTCTTCGCCATAAATCCTCTTTACGTACGGACTTCTACCTATTCCGGCGTTCTTTCCGATTTAGGCGGTG
>CAYVIG010000242.1:0-4064 GCA_964451445.1 uncultured Dehalococcoidia bacterium | reverse complement strand
GTTGATGACGAAATCGTCACCGTCGCGCACTGCCCGACATTGTAGACCGGCTAGGTCAGCTCCTGCCTGGGGCTCGGTGAAACCCAGGGCAAAGATGATCTCGCCTCGGATCATCCCGGGGATGAAATATTCCTTCTGTTCCTCGGTCCCTGCGGCTAGGATGGCTGGCGCTCCGCTGCCTGCGCCGCCGATGCCGATTCCCCGACGCATGAATTCTTCTTCTACTATGTATTGGTCGATACGGCTGCCACTCTGGCCGCCATACTCTTTGGGCCAACTGATGCCGATCCAACCCTTGTCAGCAACTTTTTTAACCAAGTCTCGGTACTCAGGGCCGCGCCCCCCTTCTTCACCGGCTTCCATCTCGTCAAGGAGTCCCTGACTGACGTTATCGTCGATGAATAGCCGGACTTCTTGACGAAGGTCTTCTTGCTCTTTTGTTAAGCCAAAATCCATTTTGTGACTCTCCCATTATGCGTAAAACTGGGCTTGGTATGCCTACCAATGCCCCTCAGACTCACGCCCTGCCATTCTCCAGTGCCACGGAATCTGTGTCAAGTGAATTCAGGGGTGCTGCCAAGCAGTAGAGAAACCAGGCAACCTAACCTGATGGCGAGCTCAACGCAAGCAAGATCGGACGAAGTTCTTCCAACAGCGGGGGTAGGAATTCTTCCCAGGTCCCGACTATTCCAAAGTCAGAAGAACGGAACATGACCGCCCGTCGGTTTTGGTTGATGGCGATGATCACTCCAGAGCGCTGTAATCCAACGGTGTGGTTGAACGCTCCACGAATACCAACCGAGATGTAGACCGTGGGCGCGATGGTACGGCCGCTGATACCCACCATCATCTGCTGGGCCAACCAACCCTCATGTATCACATCCCTGGTGGTGGCGATGCTTGCTCCGACAGATCGGGCCATCTCTTGGACCTTGGCCACGTTGTCCGGTGAGCCAAGGCCCATGCCAACCCCGATCACCACCGGAGCATTGGCCAGGATGAGGCCCTCTTGGTCTTCCTGGAATTCTTCTTTCAATAGACGGATGTCTGAGCCGTCGAATGAAATCGCAGGTATCTGTTCCACTGTTGCCTTGGAATCCGGTTCCGGCGCGGCTGGCATGAGCAACCCTGGCCGCAGGGTAACAAGGTTGGGGAGGGTTTTCGACATTATAGGAGCCACCACGTTGCCGCCCAACGCGGGTTTCAACTGGACCAGTCTCCCATCGGAATCGATCTCCAGGTCAATCCCATCACCAGTCAGCCCCAGTTCCATCCTGGCAGCTAAACGGGAGGCCAGATCGCCACCATCGGCGGTGGCGGCAAACAGCACTGCGTAGGGTTTTCCGGCTTCAACGGCAGCGGCAAACGCGTTTCCTACAGCCAGGCCGCATACCGGCCCCAACTGGGAGTTATCAAGCACCAGCACCCGATCGGCTCCCTGGACGGCCAGTGTTGCAATCGTCTCTTCGCTGGACGGCGCGATCAGTACCGCCACCACCTCGCTCTTGGTGAACTGGGTCAATTCACGGGCCTTCCCCAGCAATTCCAATGTTACATGGGCTAGACCGCTGCTGGTGTTCTCAGCCACCACCCAGATGCTCTGTTCGTTGACACCGGGGTACCTGGGAAGCGGTCCTGCGTCCTGTCTGGCATCGTTCTCGGACTCAGCAGCAAGCTCTGCTAGGCGTTGCCTCAGCGCCTCAGCTGTTTGTTTGGCGGCGTCTTCGGGCGTCGATTCTTCGAGCAGAACTCCAAGACGGTTTGGCTCCACCAATCGAATCTCGTCCACCCAGGTTGGCGAGCCCTCGGCCCCAAGTTGGCTCAGGTCTGCAGATAAGTCAGCACAGGTGACAACTTCGGCCGGTATACCTTCGGCCCGCTCCATCTGTTCTTTATCGGGATAGAGCTCCGGGGCCACACCCTCGGTGACACAGATCACGGCGGGAAGGTCACATTCCAGGGTTTGGGAACCCTCGTCGGTCATCCGCTCTACGATCACCGACTTTCCGTCTGCACTGAGGTCCAACTTTCGCACGTGGCTGACGTGGGGTATGCCCATCATCTGGGCTATCCCGGGGCCAACCTGGCCGGTTTCGCCATCGGTGCTGTTACGACCACATATGATCAGGTCTGGCTGCTCCCGCCGCAACACCAGAGACAAGGCTCTGGAAGTGGCGAGGGTGTCTGATCCGGCCAACGCCCGGTCGGAGAGCAGGACGGCCCGGTCAGCTCCCAGGGCCACACAGTTGGTAAGGCCCTCACTGGTCGCTGGCGGCCCCATGGAAATGACCACCACCTCATCTTCAGGGGAATTTTTCAACTCTACCGCACGGACCACTCCCAGCAGGTCAAACGGGTTGACCTCAGATGGAACACCTTCACGGACGATGGTCTTGGTTTCAAAGTCGAATTTGATACGTGCAATCACTGGCACGTATTTCATGCATACAGCTGTCTTCATTGTTTGTTAGACCTTATTCGACGGAACTAATTTGTCTAGTGGATTCTAGTCGCTGTCGGACACGTTGGCACCCAGTACCTCTTCCCGGACTTCGGATGTGAGACGTTCCAGCTTCCCACTGAGACCGACCGGAAATCGGGGCGGGTTCTTCAACGCCTTAAACCGGTCATCCAAGGCGGCAAAATCTTCCTGGAAGCGCGTCCGTATTTCTTCGAGAGACGCCGGAGATGAGGTGCGCTGGCCGTTTTTCATGAACTCTTCTAATATCGGCAACCCACCAGGCAGGTTTTCACTCTCCAAGGCAATGATGTCTCGGTCGAACATCCCGTTCATATCTTTGGTACGGTACACCTGCTTCGCCCCTGGCAGAGATGTCTTATACTCACTGAGTTTCATGACGGGTTTGCCATCGTGGCTAACCAACTTGTAGGCCATGTCTGACCAGGGAGCGTCTGCCGAAACCCCGGCCTTGGTGCCGACACCAAACAGGTCGATCGGCGCTCCGCCTTTAACCAAGGTTTCCAGTTCATATTCGTCCAGGCCACCGCTGGCCAATATCTTTACATAATCCAGTTCTGAATCGTCCAGTATCTTCCGCACTTTACGGCTCAGTTCGTCAAAGTTCCCCGAGTCCAAACGGACAGCCACCAGCTTGCAGTCGCGCTCTTCCAATTCCTTTCCTACCTCCACTGCGTTCCAGGTGCCCGTAATGGTGTCATAGGTATCCACCAACAACACCGTCCGGTCCGGGAAAGATTCGGCATATGCCCTGAAAGCCTCAATTTCAGATGGGAAACTGGAGATGAAAGAATGGGCCATGGTGCCCACTGGTGGTATCCCGTAGAGATTAGCAGCAAGCACGTTACTGGTTGACGTGAACCCGGCGATGTAGCTAGCCCGTGCCATCTTCAATGCGGCATCCGTGCCGTGGGTGCGTCGCGATGCGAAGTCGGCGATGCCCAGACCTTGAGCGGCCCAAACGCAACGGGCAGCTTTGGTCGCCAGCATACTTTGCAGATTTACCTGGTTGATGATGAACGTCTCTGTCAGTTGCGCCTCGATCAATGGAGCGGTTATCTCGACCACCGGTTCGTCAGTGAAATACAGACGCCCTTCCGGGATGGCCCGGACGCTGCCGGTGAACCGGACGTCCCTGAGGTATTCCAGGAAGTCTTCAGAGAATATGCCCGTACTTCGGAGGTAGTCTATCGCTTCGCCGCTGAAATTCAGATCACTGAGGTAGTCCAAGACATCTGCCAGGCCTGCAGAAACGAAGTAGCCTCGATTGGAAGGATAGGTCCGGGTGAAAAGGCTGAAGGTTGCGGTGGCGGTCATGCCCTGGCGCAGGAACGCCTGGGACATGGTCAATTCATAGAGGTCCGTGAACAGGCCCAGGTATTCGGCCAGTAGTGGCAGCCTGGGTGTATTCATCTGCAAGAAAGGCCGGAGATGGTCATTGATTCCGTAACCTGCATAGCCGTATTCCTTTAAGTTAGCGAGTATTATGTTGCCATTCCGAAGCCTGTGTCAACTATAATTGAGCGTGGTTCACGCCTGGAGAGCTATTTCAGTTACCGAACCACTCTTCTTGACAGCATGACGG
>CAYVIG010000241.1:0-4089 GCA_964451445.1 uncultured Dehalococcoidia bacterium | reverse complement strand
TGTATTCGGAATCTGGATCAAAGGAGTCGGTCACCACGGCTCGGTGAGTGATGCTCCGGAAGGCAAGCGGGGTAACAAATTTGGTAGCGCCATAGCTCATGATTACGTCAACCAGCGCACCAGCCTGCACCAGTTTGCTGGCCAGATCTAGCGCCTTGTAACAGGCGATACTCCCAGTTACTCCCAGGACAACGCGTTTATCTGCCAGCGGTCCAGCCAAAACTCTCTTCCAATACTCTTAGTTTAGACACGGTTACTTAGACATATTCATATTATAGATCAGGCGGAGCCCGATCAGGGTTAGGTCTTGATTGATATCGTCGAATACATCGGCTTCTTGTGAGATTATAGTGGCCAATCCTCCGGTGCCAATAACCTTTGAGTTATCCCCCAGTTCACTCTTGAATCGATGCACCAGTCCGGTCACTAAACCTGCGTAACCAAGCACCAAACCGGCCTGCAACGCATTTGAAGTGTTCTGCCCGATGGCAGACTTAGGAGCCACCAGTTCCACGCGGCGCAGTTGGGAGGTATTCAGAAATAAAGCCTCTGCCGCGACGTTGATACCGGGAGCGATTGCCCCGCCCAGATAGACCCCATCTTTGGATATCGCGTCAAAGACCGTGGCGGTGCCAAAGTCCACAATGATGACCGGCTGGCCATACAAGTGGATGGCGGCTACGGCGTCGACGATCCGGTCTGCGCCAACGTCACGGGGGTTGTCATAGCTGATCTGTAATCCAGTGCGAACCCCAGCGGTGATGGACAGCGGTTTAACATGAAAATAGGTCTCGGATAGTTCTTCAAACACGCCCGTCAATGGTGGCACCACGCTGCACATACAAACGTCAGTGATGGTTGATCGCTCAACCCCATTCAGCGCTAATAGATCCCTGATCATCAGTCCGTACTCGTCTGAAGAGCGCCTGGCGTCCGTTGAGACCCTTAGATTGGCCACCAGGGATTCATCTTTGAATACACCGAGGTTGACCATACTATTTCCAATGTCTACTGCTAAGAGCATTACTTGGTATTATCCGAATAGTTCATGAAATTGGCCGATATTGATTGATCGCAATTATACCTACGCCTGCAAAACAGGGCAACGACGCCTGTCGGGTGACACTGTGTTTGTCGGAGCCATCATTGTGGACATGGAGATCAGGGCGTGGAGACTTACGGAAGGCGCATTCAGCGCTGCCTGGCCCAGCATTGTGTTTGGCACTTTTGCCCTGACTGTTGGTTCCGCCACGTGAAAACGGGACACGAGCATTGGGATAACCGCCTGACTGGCCACTGCGGCCTATCAGTTGAACGCGATGGCTCCGTGTGCTGAGGAGCCAGAGCCATCCAGCAAATTCTCGCCCTTTTACTACTACAACTCCAGGAATTCCCTCAGGAACGGCATTGATTCGTGGCACGTTTTGGTGATGTCCGCTCTGGTGGCAATCTTCTCGATCGTTTCCGCCATCACGTTTGAACGCCACGATGTTGGCGTTTAAGCCAGCCACACAACCCTTTCGGCTACCTCGGTAACGTTCCATAGATATTTGACCATAGTCCCTCTGCGACAGAAGCAGGGCATAAAGGATGCAGAATACCAGGGGTTAAGGACTGCGCTTGGAATAAACTATGGAGTATAATCAGCCGAGTGTACGACTACAGGCTGATTTTCAGCGGTAGTTATCAAACAGATATCATTCAAGAACTTCCTGGCCAATCGGCCAGGTTGCCTAAAATTACAGGGACTGGGTTAAATGAGTAAGTTTATTGACCGACTGGATGAGATAATCGACGGGGCTCCAGCTCGCATGGGATTCGGCCCGCCCAGAGCAGAGAAAACCCCTGGTTTGGCACTGATCATACAGGTTTCCGGCAGCCACAAGACAGGCGCCGTAGCAGCAACAGGAGTTTCTCCAGACGGGATATTGGTCTCCGGCCTGACCGGACCCTCCCAGGCTCATGGTCTCAAGGACACTCTATCCGATGTCATCTGGGGAATACGAACCGACTCTCTGAGCACTGACGACGCCAAAGCGTTTGAGGAAGCGGGCAGCGGAGTGCTGGCGTTTCAACTCAAAGGCACATCCATCGGAGCTGTATCTTCAGAGGATGCAGCCAAGGTCCTGTGCATCGATATCGATGTTGATATCGAAGAGCTGCGTGACATCAATTCACTGCCAGTGGACGCTGTGATCTTCCCGCTCTCCGGAGCTTCAACTTCTTGGACACTCGATGACCTGGCCAAGGTGGCCCGCATCAGTGGCCGATTGGGCAAGTACCTTCTGGCTGAGATCACCGAACCTCCCGCTGCCGAGGACCTGAAAGTCCTGCGCACCGCTGGCATCAACGGGTTGGTTCTGGATGTTTCTGCTGGCAAAGCGGCATTGGAATCACTGAAACAAACTCTGATGGCTATGCCCAAGGCTGGCCCCGAGAAATCCGGTAGATCCAACGCCATCCTGCCGGGCGCTGCCTATTCCGCACAGGAAGAAGACGTACCAGCACCCGAACATGAAGAGGATGACGAAGAGTAGGCTTGTAGCCCGTCAATCGAGCAAGTCAGTTTAGCCCATGCTTCTTGGTTCCCTTGACCTGCTTCAAAACGACCCGTCAGGCTTCTTCCGCCTGGCGGTTCTCGTCATATTCGCCCTGGTCTCCGCAGTGACGATCCATGAGTTCAGTCACGCACTGGTCTCAACCACCCTTGGCGACACCACCGCCCGACATCTGGGCCGATTGAGCCTTAATCCCACCCGCCACCTGGACCCCGGCGGAACCATCATGATGTTCATCGCCGGGTTCGGCTGGGGAAAGCCGGTGCCCGTTGACTCACGCCAACTCTCCCGCGGCCATACAGACATGGCGCTTGTGGCCGCCGCAGGGCCACTCTCCAATCTGATTTTTGCCTTCCTACTGGCTATCCCCTTCAAGGTCGGGATTCTGGTACCGACGGGGTTGTCGCTGAACCGGATGACACACGTGATGACCGGCGGTTTCAGTGATGGAGTAGCAGACATCCTGGCCCTGGTTATCTTCTTCAATCTGCTGCTTGGCGTGTTCAATCTGATACCCCTGGCTCCCCTGGACGGATCAAGGATAGTTGCGGGGCTCGTACCGCTGGAACACACAGCCAACTACGCCAGGCTGCAGCGCAGTGGCCCAGGCCTGTTGGTGGCCATAATCATGCTTGATTACGCCCTTGGCATCGGCGTCTTGTGGGGTATCATCGGCCCGGTTGTACGGGCACTTACCACCATCGCAACCGGCTACTAATCAGGTGTTTACTACCCAGAGTAAGGTTAGGTCCCGTCACCTTCATGTTAAGATGGTGTCTACCAATCCCCGACTGGGAGATTACTATCCATGGCCGCAGAACACTCGCACGACCACGAGCACGAACATATCCCTGAAGAACTTTACGGCGTCCTGCCCGACGAGGGCGTCATAGAACTGACCGATCAATTGACCGGATACATGCACGAGATAGAACTTGGCGGGTTTACCGACATCATTGGCCAGGTACTGGACGATTTCCTAGAACAGTCAGGAGGTATGCCCAATGACCTAAAGGCGGATGACGCCTTTGAACAGATTACCCAGAACCAACTGGCTGTGACGCTTGCCTATAACCTGGGTCGTCTGGATGGCAGGTCACCACAGATCGTCCAGAAGATGGTGGATGAAGCCATCGATAAATGGGGCATCCTCGAACTGGAAGAATCTAATGAGATCACCGATGCCGATCTGGAAAACCCAAAACTGATGGTTTACTCCCGCCTTCGGAGAATCGAGTACACGGAAGCTCCAACTCCCAACGTCCAACTGGGCTGGGAAACCCCTCCCGAGTCTGGCGATTCGTCATAATAGGGACTCAAACAGACAGAACCAACCAATATTCTTTAGAGAGAAGTACCAATGACCACCGCACCCACTTATGACTTGTTGCTCACCGGCGGAACCATGATAGACCCCGCCCAGGGAATCGATGGAAGAAGGGACATCGCCTTCAAAGACGGGCTGGTGGCTGAAGTATCAGACAGGATCGACCCGACCACCGCCAATGCATCATTGGATATCACCGGGAAG
>CAYVIG010000240.1:0-4125 GCA_964451445.1 uncultured Dehalococcoidia bacterium | reverse complement strand
CCTCCGGCGGTAGGGTGTAATGCTTGCCTTTATGGGAGAAGGACTCCTCGTGGAATGCCTTCATCATGATCTCAACCTGTTCTTCGAATATCTCTCGGTTGAGCTCGTTGTCGATATCGATGCTGGGGACTCCGAAGGTGTTCACCTCGCGGGAGTGGTAGCCACGACCCACACCAAAGATCACTCGACCATTGGTCAGGATATCGGCGGTGGCGTAGTCTTCGGCCAGGCGCAGCGGGTGCCACATGGTGTTGATGTTGAAGCCGCAGCCAAATTTCAGGTTCTTGGTGATATTTGCCAGGTGGATGTAGAGCAACAGCAAGTTCGGGATGGTCTCGTTGCCCTCGTGCTGGAAATGGTGTTCCGCAGCCCAGAAGCTGTGATAGCCAAGATCGTCCATGACTTTGACCAGTTGTTCGACGCGGTCAAAGATCGTAATCAGGTGTTCATTCGAAAAGCGGCGGTCATTTAAGGCGGTTGCGCCTAGACCCAAGTCGCCCAAGTCTACGTGTCCGGCGTACAAGCTGCCAAAGTGCTTGAGCATGTTCATTTCCTCGTTATTAATCGGATTCTGCCATTTTAATGGGGCGCATCCGGATGTCAATTGATGTCCAGCGCGTCGACGGTTGATGCTGGGTAGGGTCGCCACTATTATCGGGTCCTGCGACGATTCAGGCTGTAATCCTATTTTGAGAGGAAGGAAATGAAGTAAGGCGTGGTAGTTTTAGGAGTTGATTTGGCCAGGCCGCCTGGCGTTTACCAGTTGGATATCCCCGTTCAAGCTCTATTAGCCTATAGTTCGGACAACAGTGGCAGCTTGTAGGCCTGCGGCGGTGTCGTGGAACACCAGCTTCTTCTCATCGTCGGAGAGGTCCTGGCTCATGCGCTTGAAGGAATTCCAGATCACAGCGTAGGAGTAGGAGTTCTTGTCCACCGGGAAGTTGCTCTCAAACATGCATCGTTCAGGCCCGAACTTCTCGATGGTGTGCAGGTAATAGGGTGAAGTAGTCTTGGCCAACTCCGTGGACGATGGGGAAACGGCCTAGTATCCCATTCGAACCCGCTTACACGGTTGCCCAAGCCTCCTACTTTAACGACCACGTTGGGTCGTTCAGCCAGAGTGGCCATGTTCTTTTTCCAGACCTCATATACCTCATCTCTGTTTCCGGCGTAGGGGCCAACACCTAAGGGGCGACTAATGTGATTCAGGATGAACGTGGCATCGGGAAAGGCATCGACCAGTTCAACCAACTCTAGAATCTGCGGGTGGTAGACCAGTGCGTCAAAGGCATGACCCATCCCTGTGAGGGTTTCGAACCCGTCTTTGAAATTGGCGCTGGCCATCATCCCGGGATATCCGGACCGGTGGGATCGTAAAGGTTCATATTCGTCCCAACTGCACGTGTGGCTACGCTGCGGAACCGGCCGCCACTGTCAAGTTCCATGGCTTCCAGAACTGGCCTTACCGCCGCGCCCAGGTTCAGGTCAGCGTAGCTGACTATCCCAGCGGCCACTCTGGTTGGCCCGTAGCTGCCGCTGTCGCTCTGAGCGCCGATCCCATTAACCCACTCAACCTCGCCAACAGGTTTCATCTCCGTTGGGCCTGAAGATCGATACATTGAGTCGACTTCTACGAACTGAGTCTGCACCACGTTGTGACCCGAACCCGTATCCGCAGTGAGCTCGTCGATCATGTAGCGGTCACCGGGTTTATCCCATAGGTGATGGTGCGGGTCACAGATCGGCAGGTCTGGGTCGATGGCTTCCTCGACGGTCAGTTCCAACCAGGCGTCTAGGTCGGCGGGCACGTGTGGCTCCTTGATAGCTCGGTGTTATTTCGGCTCATATGCTCCTAAGGAGCATTAGCCCATAAATGTAGAGGCGGGTTTCAAACCCGCCTCTACATTTATAAAACCATTTCAAGCCAGAGTTGGAGGGCCTATAATCCCACCAACTCCCTGAAGTTCTCGCCCAGCATGCGTTCTTTTGCGGCATCGGGGATGGATAGGCTCTCTATGAACTGGGAGTCTTCCGCCATGTCGGCCAGCGGGAAGTCGGTGCCGAAGCAAACTTTGTCCGGGCCGTGTTTGTTGACAATGTTGGTCAGAGTCCCGGAGCCCAATTCCTTCAGGGCAGGGGGCCAGGTGGTGTCGATGAGTACGTTGCTCTTACCGATGAGTTCCCGTTCGGCCTCATCCAGCATGTAGAAGCCGCCCAGGTGGAGGGCGACCACTTTCATCTTTGGGAATTGCTTGATCATGTTCATGATCCGGTTGGGCGGTGAATATATAGTCTCGCCGGGCTTGGTGTGGTTGAACCGCCCCGAGTGTATCTCCAGAACCATGTCCTCACCTAGCTCCTCGTAGAGCGGGAACATCTTGGGGTCGTCGGGGAAGAATTTGTTCATCATCGGGTGCAGTTTGATGCCCTTGATCCCGGCTTCCCTGATACGTCGGGCCTCTCCGACCATGTCGTCCATATCTGGGTGGATCGCCCCGAAGGGCACCAACATGTCATCTTGGATGGTGATTAGCCAGTCGTTGGCTACCTGGACGTGTTCCTTACGGTCCACCACACCTAACACCACAGACTTATCGACTCCTGAGGCCTTCATGTGGGACTTAATCCCGTCAACGGTATTGATTCCCACAGCCGGATAGCCAAAGGTCTCAGTCATGCCTTCCAACACTGGAGCGGCGATGCGGTCGGGGGAAATGTGTGTGTGAACGTCTATTCGCATGGTTTATCTACTTCGGGTTAATCGAGCATCTCCTCAGCTAGCTTTTCCAGACCGCCCATGACTTTATTTGGATCGGTGGACTCCAGACGTACGGTGGCCATATCAGCTCCGGCGTCTTCCATCTGCTTGATCTCATCGCGACTGGATGCGCCGTAGATTAAGATTTGGATGCTTTTGGGGTCGCGTCCAGTAGCGTCGGACAGCTCGTCCAAGGCGGCTCTGCCAGCCCGTACGCCGTCCGGGGTGGCTCTGACCGGCATCCAGCCGTCACCGTAATTGACCACACGCTTAAACACGTTGGCAGCCGCGCCGCCTAAGAACACGGGTGGGTGGGGCTTCTGAGCTGGTTTGGGGAAGACGCGAACCTTGGGGAAATCGAAGTAATGACCGTGGTACTCAGCTTCGTCTTCAGTCCACATGATTTTCATGGCTTCCACGGCCTCTTTGGCCTGAGTCCAGCGGTGATCAAAATCACCGCCCATGATCTCAGTCTCCTCTCGCAGCCAGCCGGTGCCGATTCCAAATATGAAACGTCCACCTGAGTGGTAATCCAGAGCCGCGATCTGCTTGGCTTGGATCAGCGGGTTGTGCTCGGGAATCAGGCAGATACTGGTTCCAAGCATGATCTTGCTGGTAGTACCCGAAGCGATGGCCAGACTGATGAACGGGTCGGCCATATCACTCATAGCCGGAGGGATGCTGCCGTCCGGGGTTCCGCCGTACTTGGAAGTGGTATGCACCGGCATGATTGGGTGTTCGGCCATCCAGAGTGACTGGAAGCCCAAGTCCTCGGCTTTCTTTGCAAAGGCGCCTACGTCTCCGGTATGGCTATTCACAGCCACATTCACGCCGACTTTCATCAGTTCTCCTTTCGTTGACCTGCCCGATGATGGTCCAACGGGTCAAAGTGTCCCGATATTACCATGCCCAACGCGTTTCGCTCCATAGGCAGACGCCATGCTGGAACGGGGATACGGAAAGACGATAATGCTGGAATCTGACGCTGTGGAACTACCGTAGAGATAATATTATCATCAGCGTGGATTTCCGACTTGGAGATAACTTCGGCAGATGACATTCACTCATGCGGTTTCATCTGGGTTCCATAGATATTTCGATTTCAAGACAAGGTCCAGTCGGTCGGAGTACTGGTTCTGGACTTTGTTCGTGGTGTGTATTTCGCTGGTCGCCACGATTTTTGATGAACTACTGTTTAACGGAGCATCGGTACTAGACCCGATATGTACCGTCGTGTTGTTCGTCCCTGGATTGGCGGTGACGGTCAGGCGGCTCCATGACCTAGACCGAACCGGTTGGTGGATCTTGATTGCGTTCACCATGGTGGGAATCATCTACCCGTTGCTTTATTGGCATGTTTCTCCTGG
>CAYVIG010000239.1:0-4137 GCA_964451445.1 uncultured Dehalococcoidia bacterium | reverse complement strand
CCGGCTTGGTCTGCTGTTGGACTTGTCACCCAGAAACTTGGAAAGGGTGCTCTACTTCGCCCAGCACATCATTGTCGGTGTGGACGAAGACGTACGCCTGGAAGCCATTGAGCTGGAACAGGCCAAGTTTGAGCTGGAACTGAGAAAGGCCCGCCGACTGGCCGAAGGCCGATCCGAAAACCTGAAAGAACGCCTGGCTGGAATCCTGGGCACCACGGAAACCAGCGAAGACGGCGAAGCGTCAGACGACGACAATACCGAAGACACCGCTGCTGAAGACGTAGTGGAAGAACCGGTGGCCGCGGTGACCGAGGTCACTGCGGACGATATCGAAAATGACGACGACTCTCCCGCACTGACTAACGAACCGGAAGTGGAGATGGACCCGGTCGCCATTCAGGCGGAGATCGACAACATCGCCGACCAATTGGCCACTGAAGAATCCCAACTGGAAGAGCAGCTAAAGACTGCCATCGACGAGTTGGAAGACCTGCGTGTCCACACGCTCATCGCTGAGACCCGCTATCGTGAACTGAAAGAGGCTTACGGCGATGTCTTCATCGCTGACATGGGCGCCGAAGCCATCTTGACCATCCTAAAGACCATCGACTTGGAATCTCTTAGGGGCCAACTGGTCAATGAGATGCATTCCACATCCGGTCAGCGCCGGAAGAAGGCCATAAAGCGCCTACGCGTGGTGGAGTCCTTCCGCAACAGCGGCAACCGCGTTGAGGACATGATTCTCTCCGTGCTGCCCGTGCTACCTCCGGAACTGCGCCCCATGGTGCAATTGGACGGCGGCCGGTTCGCCACTAGCGACTTGAATGACCTCTACCGAAGGGTTATCAACCGTAACAACCGGTTGAAGAGGCTCATGTCTCTGGGTGCACCGGAAATCATCATCCGGAACGAAAAAAGAATGCTTCAGGAGGCCGTCGACGCCCTGTTCGACAACGGCCGCCGTGGCCGCCCCATCCAGGGCAGCCACAACCACAAGCTCAAGTCGCTATCCGACCTACTGCGTGGTAAACAAGGCCGTTTCCGCCAGAACCTGCTGGGCAAGCGGGTGGACTACAGCGGACGTTCCGTCATCGTCGTAGGACCTGAACTCAAGATGGACCAATGCGGCCTACCCAGACGCATGGCCCTGGAACTGTTCAAGCCGTTCGTCATGCACCGGTTGGTGATCCTGGGGATCGCTCCCAACATCAAGAATGCCAAGCGCATGGTTGAACGGGCACGAGGAGAGGTCTGGGACATCCTAGAGGATGTCATCAAAGACCGTCCCGTGATGATCAACCGAGCCCCGACGCTGCACAGATTGGGCATTCAGGCTTTCATGCCTGTGCTCATCGAGGGCAACGCCATCCAGATTCACCCGTTGGTCTGTTCCGCCTTCAACGCGGACTTTGACGGTGACCAGATGGCCGTCCACGTGCCTCTATCTAGGATGGCAGTGCTTGAAGCCAAAGAAATCATGTTAAGTACCCATAACATGCTCTCGCCCGCTTCCGGAGATCCGCTGGTTGCTCCCACACTAGACATGGTGTTGGGCTGCTACTACCTGACTGAGATCAGGGAAAACAGCACTGGCAACGGCAGCCAATTCAACGACTTCTATGAGGCCAATATCGCTTACGCATCTGACCTCATCGACCTGCACGCTCCCATCAAGGTCAGGGAAGTGCGGAACTATGAAGGCGAATGGCTGGAGACCACTCTGGGTCGGATGATCTTCAACGAGATCCTTCCTCCCGAGATTGGTTACCAGAACACCCTGATGAACCGGGGAGCCCTCAAGGATCTGACTGCCAGACTATATCGAACGGTCACCAACGAGATGACCGCCCAGGTATTGGACGGCGTGAAAGACCTGGGATTCCACTACGCGACCTCGTCTGGTATCACCATCGCCATCAACGACATCAAGGTGTCTTCCAAGAAACAAGAGGTCTTGGACGAGACGACCATTGAAGTGAACAACTTTGAAGACCAGTACCTATCCGGTCTGATCTCCGAGGAAGAACGCTACGAGAAGACGGTTGAAGCCTGGACTGACGCTTCCGACAGAACCACCGAGTTCGTGGAAGATGAGTTGGTCAATTATGGCGGTATCGCCGTCATGGCGGTCTCGGGAGCCAAGGGTAATATCTCCCAAATCAAACAGATGGCCGGGATGCGCGGTCTGATGAGCAATCCAAAGGGAAAGATCATCGACTTGCCCATCAAGTCGAGTTTCCGTGAGGGCCTGACCGCCCTGGAGTACTTCATATCCACCCACGGAGCGAGGAAGGGTCTGGCTGACACCGCTCTAAGAACCGCAGACAGCGGCTACTTGACCCGACGGTTGATTGATATCGCACAGGAAATGATCGTCCTTGAAGAAGACTGTGGATCGGCCGATGCTTACTGGATCATCCCACGTCCGGAGGATGACAAGGCTGAGACGTTGGCTGAACGGGCCAACGGCCGGCTGGCTGCGCTGACCATCGCCCACCCCGAGACCGGGGAAGTATTACTAGAGCGCAACGACCACATAGACCTGCAGATTGGTCAGATGTTGGCCGACGCTGGAATCCGAGAGATTCCAGTACGCTCACCGCTCACCTGCGAATGCCACCACGGCGTTTGTCAGTCCTGCTACGGGCGCCTACCCGCTACCGGAGTCACGGTGGAGATGGGACAGGCCGTAGGAATCATCGCTGCCCAGAGCATCGGCGAGCCTGGAACCCAGCTAACCATGCGTACGTTCCATACTGGCGGTATCGCCGGTCTGGACATCACCAGCGGTCTACCCAGAGTGGAGGAGCTCTTCGAGGCTCGCGTGCCCAAGGGCGCGGCCATCCTGGCTGACATCGACGGCGTCATCGAGATGGAGTCGGACGACGAAGGTCGTCGACTGCGTATCGTCAGCAGCGAGGAATTCCGCGAGGACTACCTCATTCCTGAAGGCGGACAGGTCTTGGTGGACGAAGGCGAGACCGTGGAACCTGGAATGGTCCTGGCCACGAGCATGCCTGCGCTCAAGGGTAAAAAGTCCAAGGCCGCCATCAAGAAGGCCGCCGAAGCTGCCGCAGAGGCCGCTGAATCCGGTGAGGGCGAAGCCATCGAGCAAGTCGTCGCCAACATCGGCGGCAGAATCGAGATTGACTCCGACATCATCTCCATCGTGTGGGACGACATTGAGGCCAGAGAGCACCTGATCAACTCGTCAGCCTACATGCTGGTGAACGACGGCGATACTGTAAGGGCAGGCGACCCGCTGATCAGCGGACCACTGAACCCTCACGACATCCTCCACATCCGGGGCAAGGATGACCTGCAGAGCTATCTGGTAAACCAGGTGCAGCAGGTCTATGTCTCCCAGGGTGTAGCGATCCATGACAAACACATCGAGATCATCCTTCGGCAGATGCTCCGCCGCGTTCAGGTGGACTCCACCGGAGACTCGGATTTCATTCCCGGCCAGATGGTCGATAAGTTTGACTTCCAAAATCAGAACGCCAAGGTCTTGGCCGAGGGTGGAGAACCCACCACCGCCAAGCCCATACTGCTCGGCATCACCCGAGCATCGCTTCTGACTGACAGCTTCCTATCAGCGGCCTCCTTCCAGGAGACTACCAGAGTCCTAACCCAGGCGGCGGTCAGCGGAGCACAAGACTGGCTCCAGGGACTGAAAGAGAATGTCATAATCGGCAGACTCATCCCAGCCCGGGTAGAGATACCCGGAATGGCGGAATTGCTGAAACCCGAACCGGTTCCGGCAATCGCCGCAGTGTCCCCTGGCGGCTGGTTGGGCGCTACGGATGCACCCAATGGGGCTCCTAGCACCTCATTTGACAAGAATGCCAATGAAGATGACGCTCCCAGCGAGTCCAGCATCTTCACCAACGGTGGCGACAACGCCGATGACGCTTCAATGCCAGTAATGGGCATCGATGAAGACACCGACGATGCCACCAACGAACTACACAGCAACGGCAACGACGACGCTGCTTCGGTTTTTGGAGAAGATGATGCCGCGGGGAACGACGAACCAGCCAGCGAGTCAGACGATGAGGGAGACGAGTAGTCCAAAACCTGCTCAGGGTCAGGGGCTAGACCTATCAGTAGACCTGGCCCCTAATAATCCTCATC
>CAYVIG010000238.1:0-4142 GCA_964451445.1 uncultured Dehalococcoidia bacterium | reverse complement strand
CAAGGGAAGCGATGGTATCCCCAATGGAGACACCCTCCGGTCCGGTCACCGCGACGATGTCGCCGGCTTTGGCTTCCGGCACTTCAACACGTTCCATTCCCCGGTAGACGAAGATGCGCTCCAAAGGATGGGCGGACGACACGTTACCGCGACCCAACAAAGCCACCTGGTCACGAAGTTTCAGGGTTCCTCTGGTAATTCGGCCCACGGAGACCTGCCCCAGGTAGTTGTCGTAGTCCAAAGCTGCCACCAGCATCTGGAGGGGTCCGTCAGAGTCACCTGTAGGAGCCGGAACCGACTCAATGATAGCGTCAAACAAGGGGGACATGTCACTGCCCGGCTGGTCGGGGTCCAGGGTGGCGAAACCGGCCTTGGCCGAAGCGTAGATCACCGGAAACTCAAGCTGTTCAGCGGTGTGGGCAAGTTCCAAGAACAGGTCCTGGACCATCTCAATAACTTCGGCGACCCGGGATTCCGGTCGGTCTATCTTGTTGATCACCACCATGGGGACCACATTCTGGTCTAGCGCCTGGCGCAGTACGTAGGTGGTCTGGGGCATGGGGCCGTCAACGGCGTCCACCAGCAGCAGACAGCCGTCGGCCATATTCATGATTCGTTCTACTTCGCCGCTGAAGTCGGCGTGGCCAGGCGTGTCGATGATATTGATCCTGACCCCGTTGTAGGAAACGGATGCATTCTTGGCGAGAATCGTGATACCGCGCTCCCGTTCAAGGGGGTTGGTATCCATTATCAATTCACCAACATCTTGGTTGGCTCGGAATACCTGGCCTTGTTTCAACAGGGCATCGACCAGGGTGGTCTTGCCATGGTCAACGTGGGCGATGATGGCCAGGTTGCGAATGTCGGTGTTCTGTAAGTTACTCAAATCGATTTACTCCAGACACCATGATAGCATTCGAACTCGCTTATTGCTGGACTTTACATATTCTGTAACCAGCCTGCTATTCCCATATTCATTACATAATCCGTAGCTCGGATCCATCTATTATGTCGGAAAATATTAGTGGAAGGAACGATTTCGCAGTTCGTCAATAGCCTGCAACTAAGGTTTTTCAAACAAGGAAGGGCAACTAGACGGCAATCAGGTCATTGGCCGTGCTGACTGGCTTCACGATACCGTCAAATCCCTTTCAGATGACCGCATCGCCCTGAGCTGAAGCTACGCCAAACACTCTAGTCGAGAGCAACAGCACAAAGAATGCGATAATAATTTCCTCTGCTTCACGGTTTCACTTATCTGTTCGATGGGCCTATTTCCAAGAAATAAATCCCGGTTGCCGGATACATCAAAATGGCACAATCAGTCACGCGCACCCGTTAATATCGTCAGATAATCATACCCTTATCTCAAGCCGTTTTTCGCCGACGCGCCTCACATGGCAATCACGGGGTGTGGCATAATCCTTTCTGAAAAAGGGAACCCAGTAAGTCGGCTGCTAGAGGGCGTGCATGAATGCCGTAAGTTTCATCTCAAACTGCGTGGCTCAGGTGCATCTCAGGACAACGGCGACGCACAAGGACTTGAGCACCCAGCAATTGCTTTGGCGTCTGACTCCAGTCTCAAATAACATCGGCTTCGTCCACTGGCACGTTGGCCGTTTCGAGGACACCCGAATCACGAACACAGGGAAATCGGGTGAAGACCTCTGGGTTACCGGCAACGGGCACAAAAAATTCGGTCAGCCAGTTACCACTCCGGACCCGCGCGACCGGATGGGCCTGCGCCAACTGGCCATACCCTCTCTGGAACCACCGGTTGAGTATGCCGAGGTGGTTCACCAGCGCACCTCCGACTACATCAACGGGTTACCATCTGAAGACTTGGACAACTCTCCCGATGCTGCCGTCTCAGAAATTACGGTCAGCGGGTCCTTGAGACACCTGGTCACCCACAAGAACCACCATCGCGGACAGATCGACTACCTGTGCGGCCTTCAGGCCGAGGCCTGGGACCTACCCTGAGGCATCGGCATCGTCCTGCCCTGATCACCAACACGCCAAACCGGCATATATACGGAGTAATACATGGCCACCACCCAATCAGCCATTGGACAATCCATCACCAGGGGAGAAGGACTGGACAAGGTAACCGGAAAATCGGTCTACACAGCTGATATATCCTTGCCCGGCATGATCTGGGGCAAGGTTCTCCGCAGTCCCTATCCCTACGCCCGTATCATCAGTATCGACGCCTCCAAGGCGCTGGCATTGCCAGGGGTGCACGCGGTGATCACCGGACGGGACATACCGGAGACCAAGGTCGGCCGCCGCATCGTGGACATGCCGATCTTGGCAAGGGGCATGGTGCGGTTCGTTGGAGAGAAAGTAGCCGCTGTGGCCGCAGACAGCCGGGACATCTGCGACGAAGCAATCTTGCTCATAGATGTTGAGTACGAGGAACTCGATCCTGTATTCGATGCCGAAGAAGCCATGGAGTCTTCCGCGCCCGACCTGCATCCCGACATGGAGTCCTACTCGGGACTGCCCCAGCCTCCATCCGGGATCAAAAACACCTTTGCTCACATTACCTGGGAGAAGGGCGACATCGAACAAGGCTTCAAGGACGCCGACCTGATCTTTGAGCACTCCTTCAACGCCCAATTGATGCACCAAGCTTACATCGAGCCCCACGCCTGCATAGTAGATGCCTCGAAAGGAGACCAAGTTAATATCTGGGCCAACAACAAAGACCCCTATACGCTGCGAGACCAGGTGTCTGCCGCCTGGGGCGTCCCCACCGAGAACATCGTGCTCCACCCCACCGCCATCGGCGGAGATTTCGGCGGAAAGGGCTCCTTCATGGACGTGCCTCTGTGCTACTACCTATCCAAATACTCGGGCCATCCGGTAAAGATGGTTATGGACTACATACACGAACTAATGGCCGGAAACCCCCGTCATCCGGCGGTGATGACCATCAAGACTGGTGTGATGAAAGACGGCACCATCGTTGCCCGTCAGGCCAAGGCAGTATTCGACAGCGGGGCATACGGTGCCTTCAAGCCCAGGGCATACTTGGGCGGTGCCGACCACCTGTGCGGCGTCTACCGGATGCCCCACGCCAGGATCGACAGCTACACCGTCTACACCAATAACGTCCCCCGCGGCCACATGCGCAGTCCGGCCAAACCCCAAGTCGTCTTTGCAGTAGAGTCGCACATGGACATGATCGCCGAAGAACTGAGCATGGACGCCTATGAATTCCGGTTGAAGAACGTCATGTGCGAAGGCGACGCCTCTCCCATCGGCCGCCACTGGGCACAGATAAAAGCAGCTGAGACCCTTGAAGCGGCAGGCAAAGCGGCCAATGTTGGCCAACAGTTGCCAGCAAATACCGGAATCGGCATGGCCATGACCGACCTGGTGCAGGGCACGGGGCAGTTCGCCGCCAAGATCGGCCTCTCAGAGAAAGGAAACCCGGAACTGCACATGGCCTTCTGGGACACCGGCACTGGATCCCACACCATACTGCGCCAGATGGTGGCCGAGGAACTGACGCTGGATACCGCAGATGTGCAGATCGTCCTGGAGACAACTGCTAACATGCCCTTCAGCGCTGGCTCCGGCGGCAGTCGTGTGACCCTGTCAGCTGGCAAGGCAGTGGTCGCAGCGGCCGTAAACCTGCGCGAGAAGCTGGTGGAAGCTGCCTCACCTCTGCTCGATGCCCCGGAAGAGCAGGTGTCCTTGCAAAACGGAGTATTAACGGCGGCAGGGCGCAGCATCACCATAGCCGAGGTTGTCGCCGCCACGGGAACAGAGTCGTTGACCGGAGAAGCTCACCAGACGCCCGACGCTCCGGATTTGACCTCCTTCTGCACCCAGGTGGCCGAGGTACACGTCGATCCAGAGACCGGTCAAATCACCATCAACAAGATCATCTCGGCCCACGACATCGGAGCCATACTGAACCCACTCAACCACCAGGGCCAGGTAGAAGGCGGCATGATCCAGGGTCTAGGTTACGCCTTAATGGAAGAACTAGAGCTGGAGGACGGCCACATCTCCACCTTGAGCTTCGGCGACTACAAGATTCCCACTTCAGCCGATGTCCCACCCATGGAAACAGTCCTGATCCAGGGTGACTCCGGCCCCGCCCCCTACGAAAGCAAAGGCATCGGAGA
>CAYVIG010000237.1:0-4167 GCA_964451445.1 uncultured Dehalococcoidia bacterium | reverse complement strand
CTGGCGAATCCAGACGGCAAATTATACCGCGAAGTATGCCTCATAGAAAATGAGAGAGAATGGAGGGGCGAGATACGGTTGTCCTAGTACCGGAACCGGCGGCTAGACGGTCTTGGAGAACAGGTCTCCTACAGACAGGCCCTTATGGATTCGGTAGATGGCCTCACCCAGCAGGGGCGCAACCGACAGGACTGTGAATTTACCGTTACGTTTCTCGGCTGACATGGGGATGGTGTCAGTGACCACAACCTCTTTGAACTGGCTCTTGACCATCAGTTCTGGGGCGTTTCGCGACAATACTGGGTGGGTCACACAGCAGAAGACTTCTTTCACGCCCTGCTCGGACAAAGCCTTGGCCGCGTTGACTATGGTTCCGCCGGTGTCGATTTCATCGTCAAAGGTCAACGCAATCTTGCCTTCGACCTCACCGATGACGTTCATGGTCTCGTTCTTGTCGTTGTTGCCGACACGGCGCTTTTCAATGATTGCGAGAGGTACGCCAAGCAGTTCTGCCATGTCGCGAGCCTTCTTGCTGATGCCGATGTCGACGGCCACAACCACCAGGTCCTGCAGCTCTTTGGCCTCGAAATACTCGCCCATGATGGGCAACGTGGTGAGTTCGTCCACTGGGATGTTGAAGAAACCTTGGATCTGGCCAGCGTGGAGGTCGATGGTGAGCAGTCTGTCTGCTCCAGCGGCGGTCAGGAGATCGGCCACCAAGCGGGCGGTGATGGCAACACGAGGTTGGTCTTTTTTATCGGTACGTCCGTAACCGTAATAAGGTACCACGGCTGTTATGCGCCCTGCTGACGCCCTTTTACAAGCGTCGATCATGATCAACAGTTCCATCAGATTGTCATTGACCGGGAAGCAGGTGGGCTGGACTATGAAAACGTCACGTTGACGGATATTTTCATGGATGCGGGCAAATGAGTTGTCATTGGCGAACTTGAAAACCTCCGCTTGTCCCATGGGGATTTTGAGGTAATCGCAGACAGACTGGGCTAACGCCGGGTGGCTATTCCCAGTGAAGACCTTTAGTTCGTCAAGAATCGGGTTCATTAACGGCCCTCGTATTCAGGTTTTCGCTTCTCGCGAATCGCCTTGGTTCCTTCCTCGTGGTCCCGCGAGGTCAGCGTGATTGTCTCTGCAGCCGCGGCCATCTTCAAGGCAGTTTCCAGGTCAAACTCCAAGCCTTTGTAAAGCATCAGCTTGGAAAGTCTCATGGCGACTGGCGGGCCTGCCGCAATTTTGCGCGCCATTCCCATTGTAGTCGATTCCAGGTCTTCCGCATCTACCAGACGGTTTAGGAAACCCAGTCTATAAGCTTCATCAGCCGGTAAGAAATCACCGGTGAATAGCAGTTCTGCGGCCTTTCCCATGCTTCCCAAAGTCCTTGGGTACAGCCAAGTGCCGCCGAATCCGGGGAACAGGCCGACACGGATGTAGGCCACCATGAAACTTGCCTTATGGGTGGCGATCCGGATGTCGCAGGCGCAGGCCAGGTCGAATCCTGCTCCGACTGCGGTGCCGTCGATCATGGCGATTACCGGCTTTTCCATCCGCTGCACTGCCAGGATCATCTTGTGGGGGCCGCGGAATCCCCGGCGGATGTCATCATTGTTCTCGGAAGTCAGAACTCCGGGGTTGCTGCCACCCTTTAGGGTGTTGAGGTCGGCGCCGGCACAGAATGAGCCGCCTGCGCCAGCGAGTATCAATACACGGATGTTGTCGTCATCTGCCACATCTTCCAGGGCCATCCCCATTTCATCTGTGGCTGTGTCGTTGAGGGCGTTCCGGCGGTCGGGGCGGTTGATGGTCAACCGGGCGATATGTTCCACCGGATCTTTTTCGAGGAGAACGTATTTGTAGTCAGGCATAGTTGTACCAAGTTCGGTTTGGGGCAAGGAAAATTATAGCATAGGGTCTATGCCTAAAAAAGCAGAAGTTCACGCATTTCACGAGGCGGCAGATTCATATGAAAATATTACCGCATACGCTATGATTGATGGCGTCTGCGGTTTGTCTAACTAGAACTTTAACGGCGACTGACCGTGATGATAAGAGCATACCGCCTGACGTAATCTCTGATCCTTGTCAGGTCAATGTAGGAGGGAAGACCTTGGAGGTCTTACTCAGTTCACCCAGGGGATTTTGTGCCGGCGTAGTCCGGGCCATCGACGTTGTCGACATCTGCCTCAGAAGATACGGGCCGCCGGTATACGTGAAGCATCAGATCGTCCACAATCCGTGGGTGGTAAACGATCTAGAACGCAGGGGGGCCATCACCGTTGAGGACATTGAGGAGGTGCCGGAAGGCTCTCTGGTTATATTCTCCGCCCACGGCTCACCGCCAGATGATTTCGCCAAGGCCAAGGCCCTGAATCTGACCGTGATCGATGCTGTCTGCCCGCTGGTCACCAAGGTCCATAACGAGGCCAAGAAATACCACCGAGAGGGCAAGAAAGTGATCTTGGTGGGACACAAAGGCCACCAGGAAGTGCGGGGCACCATGGGCCAGGTCGAAATGGCTTTGGTGGACGATCTTATAGACATCGAATCCACTGGCTGGCAAGAGGATCAGGAAGTGGCGGTGCTCACGCAGACTACTCTTTCTGTCGGCGATACCGCTCAGGCCATCGATGCCATCCAGGGTAAATTCCCCAACGCAGTGGTCCGTAACGATATCTGTTACGCCACGACTAATCGTCAGGGTGCCGTCTACAAGATGTCTGGTGAGGTCCAACTCGTGTTGGTCATCGGCGCGCAGAACAGCTCCAATTGCAACCGGCTTCGGGAGGTTGGCGAATCCCTCGGGGTGCCCGCATACCTGGTCAATGGACCGGAGGAGATTGACCCCGATTGGCTGGTTGGTAAAGAGAAAGTTGGTATCACCTCAGGCGCTTCAACCCCCGAGGTGCTGGTTGAGAAGGTGATTGAACGTCTGGCTCCGGAAAAGGTGACCATGGTCTCTGGTGTGGAAGAAGACATAACATTCAACTTACCCAAACAGCTTCGCTAGTAATGATTGTCCCTAACTTGATGCTACAGGTTACCGCGCAGGAGACTCGCCGGGGCAATCCGGAATCCTAATGTAATGGCCGAGGACCAATACTCACAGGACGAGACAGAGTCCGTTCGGCCATCTATCCTGCGTCGGGCCTTATCTCTGCCAGCAATCGTTTCCATGGCCCTGGCAGCCCTGTTCCTGGTGTTCATGGTCACCAGGTTTGATGTTGACCTAGGCATCATGTGGGATGAGGTTACCGGGGCTAACCCCTGGTACCTTATCCTCGCTTTCCTGGTTCATTACACCACCTTCCTATTCCGAGGTATCCGTTGGCGTCTGTTGTTGCAGAACGCCGCCGTTGATGGAGAACAGGTGCCTAGCACGTTCTATTGCAGCCAACTGGTGCTGCTTAGCTGGTTTGCCAATTCCGTGGGCTGGCTCAGACTCGGTGACGCCTACCGCGCCTACCTCTACCGAGACGAACAAGACGGCTCGTTCTCGCGCACCATCGGCACCATTCTGGCCGAGAGGTCACTTGACACCGTCCTGGTGGCGTTGCTGCTATTGGGTGCGGTGCCATTTCTGCTGGACAGTGGCGACAGCGTGACCTGGGTGGTTCTAGGACTTGCCGTGTCCTTGGTCGGTGGATTAGCTGTGATCCTGGTGGCGATGACCTGGGCCAGGGGACTGTTGCTTCAGAAGATGCCGCCCTGGATGGCCCTGCGCTACGAGCGGTTCCATCAAGGAACCATGGGCAGCTTCCAAAGAGTGCCCATGGCCACCGTCTGGGGATTGTTGGGCTGGACGGCAGAGATTTCCAGGATGTTCTTGGT
Organism: uncultured Dehalococcoidia bacterium; assembly: GCA_964451445.1. Taxonomy (GTDB): domain Bacteria; phylum Chloroflexota; class Dehalococcoidia; order Lucifugimonadales; family UBA3495; genus UBA9611. Next base: position 324 of record CAYVIG010000237.1, on the reverse strand, counting down.
TGTTGAGGCCCTGGACTACGACATCAGTTTCCATCTGGTGGTGTTCTTGACTCTGGCCAACTCGTTGTTGACACTGGTACCCACTCCGGGCGGTGTGGGAGCTGTGGAATCGGGCGTCGGAGGGCTGGCAGCGCGCCTATCCAGCCTGACCGCCAATTCAGCGGTGGCACTGGTGCTAATAGACCGGGCCATCACCTATCTCAGTGTGATCATCCTGGGAGCGGCCTTGTTCGTGGTCCGCCAGGCCCTACGGCCAACCGGGGTCGGTAATTCTAGACTAGATGCTGATCAGGCTGAGGATGATTAGCTTAACCAGCCCTAATT
>CAYVIG010000236.1:0-4180 GCA_964451445.1 uncultured Dehalococcoidia bacterium | reverse complement strand
TCCTCCAGACGGGCCTCGGAGATATCAAATGATATCTCCACGCCTTCACTACGACCGATCCAGTTCTGCTGCATGGTTAGGATCCGCTCTGGCCACTCTTCAAGACCGGAGAAATCCAGCAGCCGATCGGCATATTCGGTGATCTTGAAGAACCACTGCTCCAGGTCGCGGCGGGTGATCTCTGAGTTACAGCGTTCGCAAGCCCCATTTAGGACCTGTTCATTAGCCAATACTGTCTGGCAGGACGGACACCAAACCACTGGAGCTTTCGCCCTGTAAGCCAGCCCCTTCTCAAAGAATTTCAGGAAGAACCACTGGTTCCAGCGGTAATACTCTGGCTGACAGGTGATTACCTCCCGGTCCCAGTCGTAGATCGCCCCGATGGAACGAAGCTGCCGACGCATGTTTTCGATATTGCTGATGGTCCATTCGTAAGGATGGATTCCACGACTGATCGCCGCGTTCTCAGCAGGCAAGCCAAAGGCGTCAAAACCGATGGGATGAAGTACGTTATAACCCTGCATCCGGCGGAACCGGGCGTGAGCATCGGCCGGGGCCATGGCATACCAATGGCCTATATGGAGATCGCCTGAAGGGTACGGATACATGGTCATCTCGTACCATTTTGGGCGGGGGTCGTTGTCTAAGACTTTGTGCAGGCCATCCTTTTCCCAACGGGCTTGCCATTTGCTATCTATTGCAACGGGATCGAAAGCCAATTCGACCTGCCGGGGACTGCTGGTCATCTACCGACTCCTAAATAAACGGGAACCTGCTATCCGCGTTACTGACAAATGAAATTCTGGGCTAGCGTCGCTCGTGCCAATAATATTAGCATACAAGCTGTTCTAGTCACGAAATCATGAAAACAGGTTCGGGTGTTTTCTCGGGTATTCTTTATGTAATATGCACCTTCCATTCATTGACACAAGAAGGGTCGAATTCTAAAATTCTAGTTACCTCATTTTTTCTTCTCGAATCCGCCTGATTTACCGGTCAATCGCCGGTGAGCCATTCGAATCCAGTCTCAGTTTCTTACCCATTTTAGGGATTCCCTGAGCGTTCTTACCTTTTTGTAGATGCTGACAGATTTTGCTAATCAATCGTGAACCACACAGCTTTTTGATCGTCTCTTTAATCAACAGCCATGGCTTTTAGAAACCCGCGACGACAGATTGACAACATCATTCGTCTCAGTCGACGCAGAGAGCTCTCTCCCTCTGTCGCTGAGATAGAGCCGACCAAGAGAAACCGGCCCCTGTTCGGCACCACCACCATCCTTCTCACAGGATTCGCCCTGCTGATTCTTACCGGTGGCTGCCTGTTGACCCTCCCCGTGGCCCACAACGGAACTGGCTATACGGCCATGGAAATATCATTTTTCACATCGGTCTCTGCGGTTACGGTCACCGGACACACCGTTGTGAATTCCAGCACCTATTGGTCCACGTTTGGCCAGGCAGTCATCTTTGTGTTGATGACGGTAGGCGGACTTGGCTTCATGGTCGTCAGCACATTCATATTGCTGCTAATTGGCCAGCGATCGACCCTCCAAGAACGGATATTGACCCGGGGTCTGATGCGGGACACCATTGGCGTCGATCAGATGAGTGGGTTGCGTCACCTTGGCAGGATGGTGATCGGAGCAGTCTTTTTGCTCTACCTGATCGGAGCCGCTATGATCTTCACGCAGATTCAGGGTTTGGAAGGCATGAGCGCCCTGAAGACTCTGTGGCATTCGTTGTTCTTGTCGGTCTCGTCCGTGAACAACGCCGGTTTCAACATATTCCCGGAAATCCCAGGCGGCAGCAGTGTAGCCCGTTTTGCCTCCAACCCGGTCTTGATTATCACCATGACCATCTTGATCATCATGGGAGGTCTTGGCTGGGTCTTGATGGTGGATATCTTCCGTAAACGCCGTATCTCCCGGTTCTCACTCGAAACCAAGTTAGTCCTTGTCACCAGCATTTTGTTGTGGCTCCTGGGAGCTGGAGTTCTCTTCCTGTCTGAATTCAATAACTCTCAGACCATGGGTGATTTCAGTTGGGCAGACAAGATAATGGGTGCCATCTTCCAATCGGCCAGCGGTCGCACGGCAGGGTTCCTGATCGTAGACTTCGGCGATGTTAAAGACGTCACTAAGTCGACGTACTCCGGGTTAATGTTCATTGGCGGCGCAGCAGGTTCGGTGGCAGGTGGTATCAAGGTGGCTACATTCGCGGTGTTGATGTCGGCGGTGATCTCATCCCTGAGGGGCCGCCCCCATGCGGAGGCGTTCGGACGTGAGATACACCAATCCCAACTCCACCGCGCTCTCACCGTCGCCGTGCTAGGTCTGGGTCTGATAGTGGTCTCCGCAACGGTGATGACCACCCTTGAACCAGAGATACCCTTCCTGGACATCATCTTCGACACAGTGTCGGCATTTGGCACCACCGGAGCGTCCACCGGGATAATCCCAGACATGGGTCTGGCATCCAAGGTATTGTTCATGATCTTGATGTATGTGGGACGTTTGGGACCCGTGGCTCTTGCGCTTGCATTGGCTCCAGAAGACGATACCGAGGTGTACCGCTATGCCACGGAAAGCGTTAAAATAGGTTGACCATATTCCTGATTTAATCTGCATGGAATTGATTGGATTGGTGCCGTGAAGAAACAAGTATGCGTTATCGGCCTCGGACGGTTCGGGGCAACCTTGTCCCAGGAGCTCTTTCAGAGTGGTCACGACGTTCTTGCCATAGATATCGATGAAGCCAAGGTTCAAGAACAGCTCGACCGCGCGACCTACGCCGTGAGGGCAGACGCCACCAATGAATCGATCCTAAAAGAACTGGACGTTTCCGAATACGATGTTTGCGTCGTGTCTCTGGGCAGCGAGAACATCCAGGCCAGTATCCTAGTCTCCGTGCTCCTAAAGAGCCTGGGAGTGCCATTTATCATCGGCCGTGCTGCCAATGAACTCCATGGATCGACTCTGGAGCGGGTTGGCGTGGACAGGGTGGTCTACCCAGAGTCAGAAAGTGCCCGTCGCACAGCCCACGTTGGGTTCGAGGCTGGGGTGATTGATTACATGCCCATTGTCCCCGACTTCGGGATCAGCAAATTGCGCCCACCGGAAGAGATGCTGGGACATACCCTGGAAGAAGCAGGCCTTGCCGGGACCGGTGACCGCCACGGCATATCCGTGCTCGCCATCCGCAGAGGCCGCACATCCTTCCTGCATCCGGCTAAGGATGAGGAAATCAAAGCCGGCGACGTGCTAATCGTGGCTGCTACCAACGAACATCTGGGCAAGATTTCAGAGATTGCCAGCCACCTTGAACCTGTCTCTCCTGATGGGCACTCCCACCGCAACCGCAGTTAAACCCGCCTAATCTGCAATAACGTCTTGACCCAATTACCCTCTTTGTCCAAACTGAAACTCGTCTGGAACAATCAATATCAGACCATCGTTCACGGCCCTGGTTCAGGTGGTTATTCCTCTGATTTAAGCGCTGTCTTAGATTCATCAAAATCTTATTGTATTGAGTTAAATCTGCTCGTATAATCTGCCATTGATTATTGGCCATGGGGATATGATATTTCCTCTGGTCGAGCCTAGATCAACAATTCAGGATGGTGCTCGGCGATGCGATTGGACGCAAAAAGACTTCTGGTGCCTGTGAACGGCACATCCTACAGCGAGCGCACATTCCGATGGGCGTGCCAGATGGCGCGGGAATCCAAGACGGAACTCCACGCGGTCTACGTGATCGAAGTTCCCCTGGCCCTATCTCTTGAGTCAGAGATCTCATCAGAGATTAACAAGGGCGAAGAGATACTAGCCCGTATCGAAGCCATCGCATCTGAAGAGAAATACAAAGCCCTCCAAGCACGGTTCCTACGTGCCAGGCAGGCCGGACCAGCAGTAGTACTGGAATCCGAAGAAAGGTTCATGGACCTCCTGATAGTGGGCATCCCATACAACCGGCGCTTCAGTTCCTGCGTCCTAGGCACCACGGCCTCCTACATCTTCCACAATGCTTCCTGCCAAGTTATGTTCTGGCGGGAACAGGCTCCATCTCCCATCTTCCCAAGAGACTAACCCATGCGTGTTTTGATATTCGGCTGTAACCGGCTCAGTTCCAGTCTGGTGGCTGACCTCGCCAGGGACGGAAACGAGATCACGGTCTTAGGC
>CAYVIG010000235.1:0-4271 GCA_964451445.1 uncultured Dehalococcoidia bacterium | reverse complement strand
GGAGTCCAAGCTCGCCTGCAAATCGGCGTTTTCAACCTTCAGGTCGTCCACCCGATTGGATATGCGCACGTTCATGGTCACGGCGATTAGGACTAGAACGATGGCCGTAGAAGCTGCCAGGGGGGCCAGGACACGGATCAATCGGCTGTCCATGAAACTGTCGCCTATCGACGGCACTAAACGTGGTTCCGGAGCGGTGGGTTCAGGCGGAATTTCGCGGGAGATGGCTTGCATTACCCTGGCGCGCAGATCGGAGGGAGGCATGTCAGCATCCACCGCTCCTGCTAGTTCGGCAACAGCTTCCAGGTATCCACGAACCATGTCGCTGCACTGGTCGCAGTTGTCCAGGTGGTCCTGGATTGCCAGTTCTTCTTTGAAGTCCAGGGCGTCCAGGGCGAACGCCTCTAGCACGTCGACCGGGTGACTCTGATTGGGTTCGTTATTTGGGTTATTCGTAGCCATCGTTTTCCAATACAGTGCGCAGCTTCTGCATCGCCAGGCGCACTCTGGTTTTTATCGTGCCCAGCGGCTGGTCCAATTTATCGGCCATCTCAGACTGGGATAACCCTCCAAAGTAGGCCAGCATAATCACTTCGCGCTGGTTTTCCGGGATGGTCTCCAACGCCCGCATGATGCGCTCCCGTTCCAAAGATTGTTGAACCTGAGTCTCAGTTGGTACACCACCGTCGGGCAGCAGGTTCAGCGTCTCGTAATCCGCCGGATCGGTGTTGACGATGGTCCGTTTGCGAGACCGGATCAGGTCAATCATCTTATGGTGGGCCACACTCATGATCCAACCACGGGGTTGGCCGCGCTCCGCGTTGAAGCTGGACGCCTTCAACCAGATGTTCAAGAAGATATCCTGGGTGACCTCTTCTGCCAGCGCCGGTTGTTTCAGCATGAATATCGCCAGAGAATACACAGGGGTCTGATACCTGGTGTAAAGAGCCTCAAGGGCGTCTTTGTCCATCTGGGTTATCAGTTGCATCAACTGGTGATCGTCTAGCGACTCGTAGTCGACCACTGGTTTCTCCGGGTTTGTCCCCAAACTTCAGACATGCGTTTCATGTCTGTAATTATATACGGCGGCATTTCCCAAATGGATTCCAAGTCAGGGTCCTCCGGCAAGCTCAGTTCAACCTGCTGAGAGAAGCCCATAAGCCGTCGATTTGGTCTCTGACCTGCTTGGTGTCTTCGGAGCTGCCGGCGGCCTTTGAATGTTCCAGGTAGCTTTCTAGGGCCGCAATGGCCGCCCGGTACTCATGCTGCTGGGAGTGGCACCACGCTTGCTCTTGGTGGAGGGATGGCAGGCCGGGTCTGATGATGGTCATCCGCTCGATGATGCCAACGGCCTTGGTATAGTTTTTGCTCTGCATGTAGACGCTTTTGAGATTGTTCAGCATCCGGAAGAGGATATCGTGTTTGGTGCACGGAATCAGAAACTTATCGGTCCATTCCAGGTGACCGCCGGACATCTTCTGGACCAGAATTCGGCAGTCGGCTGCTGAGAGAGGGACGCCGGCGTTGTAGGGGTCCAGATACTCTCCGGAATCATCCAACCCAACGATGAAATGACCTGGCAACCCCACACCGGAACAACGCAAGCCCAGACGGCGAGCCACCTCAAGAAATAGGAGTGAAAGTGTGATGGGTATCCCTGTGCGAGTCTCCAAGACTCGGTTCAAGAAACTGTTATCCGGACTGTAGTATTCTACTGAGTTTCCGTGGAAGCCGACCTCGTGAAATAGGTAACCGGAAATGGCGCGGGCGACCGTGGCAGGTTCGGCTCCGTAGGTGACCCGTGCGGATACCTGGGTTGCAAAGACGTCCAGATGAGCCAGGTTGGAGGTTACATCGAGTTCAGGGTATTCTTCGCCAGCGAGGTATAGGGCGGCTAGATCCAGATAGATGTCCTCACCTGGACTCCGTACAAGTTGGGTAAAGAGGTTTCGGAATTCGGAGGCAGAGGTCATGGATTCCTATACCACTAATCCGTTGAATAACTCGTCCATGTCGATGGCTTCATCAAAAGCCCAAAGGGTCTCCAAGGCCTGATCACATTGCGTGTCGGTGAGCACTCCAGATGCAAAGCTCCGGAACTTACCCTCCAATTCGCTGTCGTTCAGCGGGTTGTTCTTGTGGCCTTTGGAGTAGGCGGTGTAGGCGGTGTGCTCCTTGCCCGCTTGATCGGTGACCGTAATCCGACAATTGTACTGATCAGGGAAATTTGCGGTGAACTCTTTGTCTTCAGACAGGGTCATCTTGGCCATAGTGGCGCGCTTGGTGGCGTCGGCAATGCCCTGGGGAGTGAAGCTACCCGGGGTAACGGTGCCTTCTTGGAAGGCCGCAGCCACCAGGAATGGGATGCTGTGGTCGGCGGTCTCCCTGGTCTTGGGATCCCATTTTTCCGGCTCGCTGGAAGCGGTGCTGGCGGCAGTGTGATAGGTGTCGATGTGAATCGATTTGATGTCAGCCAGAGACACCTCTTTCGCCAGTTCCAAGGCAAGTCCGATGGGCGCTTGGGTGTGTATCTGAGACGGGTAGCTTTTCACGATGGTTTGGTTGATTCGGAACGGGTCGTCGTCCTTTCGGCTGCTACCTAATGGGAAGTCGACGATTTCGACCGGTTTACCGACGGCCTGTTCCCAGAGTCCCCGTTTGCCGTCAAAGGGTTCTCCTGGGCCTCTCATGCCCTCTGCGGCGAGCATGGCGGCGAACACCGCTGATCGGGACGCCGCCGCAGTGGCGCAGCCCTTCCACATGGACAGTTCACCGCTTCTGGTCACCGCTAGTGGTACGGACGGAGAGATGGCAAGAGAGATGGCGTTGCCCATCTGTTCTTGGTCGAGACCAAGTATCTTGCCCGCGCCGCAAGCTGCGCCAATAACGCTGAATATGCCCTGGTCCCAACCAAGGTCACCGATTACAACCTGGTCAGAGATACGGCAAAAGACCTCGTAGGCCAGGGCGATGGCGGTGACGATGGTGCGCCCGTCGGAGAGCATCGGGCCGGCTAGTGCCATCACTGCGGTGATCATGTCGGATGGGTGACCACCGCCTGGAGAGAAGTATGAGTCGTTGCAATCCAGGTACCGGACCATGACACCGTTGGCGAAGGCCGCCATGTCGGGCGAAGTGTAATCGGCGGTGCCGAGCACCCGCGACGGGTTGTTGCTGGTGAGGGACGAAGCCATGCCTCGGGCAATTTTTGCTGGTTCGGAGACAAAGCCGCCCATGGCGCAACCCATGGTGTCCACCAGGGTGCGCTTTACCTGGTGAACTGTCTTTGGGTCGAGGTCTTCATAGCTGAGGCGGCAGGCGTAGGACGCTAGCATTTCGGTGGTCCGGTCCATCTTGTATTCCTTTTATGGTTGCACGATTTTCTTCTACCGATACCGCCTTGGATCCCTGCCTTCGCAGGAATGACGGGTTGGGGCTATCCCAAAAGATTTAACCCCGCCGACCCGCTCATGCTGAGCTTGTCGAACCATCTGGTCTACCAAATTTGGTTCCAGTTGACGTGTCCTTCGGCGGGCTCAGGTTGAGCGGGGTCTGTTAAGACATGGTCACAATTGTTCCAGGACAAGTGACTCGATAATCAGCCTATTTGAAGACTGCTTCGGCCATGAGCTCCAGTTGTTCACCCATCTCTTTCTCGGTGTCCACGTGCTCCGGTCGTACCACCACGCGGTCCGCCCCGGCGTTGAGAAGGGGTTGTACGATTTCCTTCTGCGGCAGTTGCCCGTAGACCGTGATGGTGATGGACTTGGGGTCGCGGCCCGCTTCGGCGGCCATGGCGTCCAGCTTCTTGCGGCTTTCTTCCACCTCTGCTGCCGTGACCCGGTTGGGCATCCAGCCGTCGGCGTGGGCGATGACCCGGCGTAGTACGTTCTTGGCCATGCCTCCCAGGATGATTGGCGGATGGGGGTCTTGGGCCGGTTTGGGGTAAGACTTCACCAGAGGGAAGTCAAAGTACCGACCGTGGTATTCGGCTTCTTCCTTGGTCCAGAGTGCCTTCATGACTTCGATTGCTTCGCGAGTCTGGGTCCAGCGGTGGTCAAAATCGCCGCCCATCAACTCGGTCTCCTCACGGAGCCAGCCGGTGCCGATGCCAAACTGGAACCGCCCACCGCTGTAACGGTCCAGGGTGGCGATTTCTTTTGCAAGGACCAGAGGGTTCCGCTCCGGCACCAGCCTAATCCCGGAGCCCACTTTGCTCTTGCTGGTGACAGCAGATGCCCGGGCTAGGGCGATGTACGGGTCGGTGAAAT
>CAYVIG010000234.1:0-4337 GCA_964451445.1 uncultured Dehalococcoidia bacterium | reverse complement strand
ACAATCCGTATTTACGACCAGCGCGGTTCCGCATCCAGGGGTATGTCGAATAGGTGTTTACCTAGCTGTTCCCGAACCAGATCGGGGGCACTTACTGCGTGCAGGGTGCCCATGCGGACGTCCCGGTAGTAACGCTCGAAAGTGTCGGTCTCGTAGAGCCCATGGGCGCCCCTCACGACGAACAGCCTATCCACCGCCTTTTGGGCGTTTTCCCTGGCCACCAATCCGGCCATTTCCACACGCGCGGCATCCTCAGGGATGAAATCCTCGCCAGCGATGGCCTTGACCGTGATCTTGCGGACTTCTTGTATCAGCAGCGCGCGGCCAGCCTCGATGAACATGGCGGCATCGGCCACCGCGAACTGGTTGCCCGGCATACTGCTCCTGGGCTTTCCGCCTAGAGTCATGCTGTGGGCCTTGCCAAACTCGATGGTCTCGTCTAGCGCAGCCTGGGCAACTCCCAGCATCATACCCGACATCCAGACCCGGGCCTTGGTGGGGACTTTCAGGGCAGCCGGGCCGTTGGGCAGCCAGGGCTGATGACCAAGAGGACGATTATCCACCGGCGTCATGTCTTCTGGCACGGACACATTGTCCAAGACCACGTCATGGGTCATGGAACCTCTTCCGGCCATGGCCATCCAGGTCTCTTCTATGGACAGGCCAGGCTGGCTGGTAGGCATGACCAGCCAACGGTTATACTTCGGTGGCGTTCCAGAGCCCTTCCAAGTGGGTGACGGCCCGGGGACCATAGTGCTGAGGAACATCCAAGTGGAGATGCTGGAACCGCTGACGAAGGGCCAACGACCAGATGCGACGAACCCACCCGGGGCGGGCTTGGTATCGCCCCCTGGGATGGCAGCGTGGGAGATGAGCGAGCCGTTATCGACAACGTCTTTTATTAGCCAGTGGGAGTCCTCGCCCATCAGGCCCATGGCCCTGGTACACAGCACCGAGTGGTTGCCCATGAGCCAGGCCGTGGAGGCGCAGGCACCACCGATGAGTTCGTATAGGGCCACCTGGGTCACCAGGTCGGCCTCAGTGCCCCCGTTTTCCTTGGGAATGGCAACGGTCAACATCCCCGCTTCATGCAGGTCCTGGATGTTCTCCACCGGCACGCGACGCAACCGGTCGGTCTCCTGTGCCCGAGCCGCGATCTTTACAGCCGCCTTTCTGGCCGCCTCAACCAATTCTGGCCTTGGTTCTATCAGACCCTGCGACTGCTTTTCATTCGCTACCATCGCCATTCCGCTCCTGAGGTTTGGTGGTTTACCCGCTTATGGAACCAGCATGGCCCGGGTGATTGGAGTCTGACTCTGGTCCCACTCCGCCTGGGCAAAGGCATCATTGACCTCGGCCAACGGGAAGGTGTGGGAAACGATCTTCTCGAAGGGAAGAGTGTCCTTCTTGCGGACCAGAAAGTTGAGCAGTCTGGGCAGCAATTCCGGCTTGTACATCAGTGAGCCGACGATGTTCTTGCCAGTGAGCAACTTAGACGGGTCTATGGACACCTCTTTGCCCCGGACGATATCGCCTATCTCGACAAAGGTGCCGCCGTTGCTCAGCATGTCGATGCCTTCAGCCAGCAGCTCTGCCCGACCCACCAACTCCATCACCACGTCGGCACCCCGGTCGTCAGTCAGCTCCCTGACACGGCGGAGTCTGGTCTCCGGAGTATTGAACTCCTCGATGTTGATGGTGTGGTCAGCGCCGAACTCCTCGGCAAGTTGAAGGCGGTTCTCCAAGCGGTCCATGACGATCACCCTATCAGCGCCCATCTCCTTGGCCATGGCCGTGGCATGGATGCCAAGACCACCAGCGCCCTGAATCACCACGTAATCGCCCTCACCAGCTTGGGCGCGAATCAATCCGGTGGTGACCGTGCCCATGGCACAGTTCACAGGACCCAAGATATTTTCATCCAGCTCGTCCGGCACCTTAAAGAAGGGATGCCGGTCGGGCAGGTAAAGGTAATCAGAGTAGGTGGCTACGAAGTAGGGCCATACTCCGGCGGCAGGATAATTACGGTTCATGCACCAGTTTGTGTTGCCCTTCAGGCACTGGCGACAGTGGTAACAGGGGAACACAGCGGCATAAATCACCCGGTCTCCCTTCTTTATTGGCGCTCCAGCGGAGTCTGTCTCAACTCCATCACCGAGGATTTCGATCACTCCGGTGCCCTCATGACCCATGGCTCTACCTGTTGGGGGCAGGGGCAGGCTCACATTGTTCTGGTCTCCGCGCCAGGTGTGCAGGTCTGAACCGCATACTCCAGCCTGAGTCATACGTAGGATCACCGCGCCTGGAGCAGGCTCCGGCACATCATATTCTTCGATTACGAAAGGTTTGCCGTATTCCTTGCAAACTACCACTCGACCTTTCATACCTTCCTCCTACCAAATACAGTAATCAACTTTACTTCGTCCCGCGACAATGAAAATCGACTCAGTGATCGAACCAAAAACGAGTCCTCTTGGGACGCCAAAGACGCCGGTAACATAACATACCGCCCACGGAAACGGTATTTACTAGACATTGCTTATTGTTATAGCCGTGTACATTAGCCAGCTTAAAAGCTGCACTTATGTAATCAATCAAAATTAGACTTCAAATATCCTAACGAAGCGGATTCCAGGTTCGTCTTGGTTATACCGCAGGAGTCCATGGCCTCGTTTCGAATAGCGTCGCATCTGCCTAGTACCGGTCTTGGAAAATGAACGGCTTCGGATATGAGAAGTCCGACCCTTCGTCAAATACCCGGACCTACCCGACATTTGCTTCGAGTTTCCATTCCAGGTTCCAGACGTATGGCAGCACTCGGTCGCCGATGGGCGCACCATCTAACGAGACCCACATTCGTTTATAAATTTGTGTTCTCTCTTTCCCAATCGCGCCAAACCATTAAACACTTGCATCTTAAGGGGCTAGTCTGATTCCAATAATTGGCATGCGGCTCTGATTTGATGGGCCACATGGCCGCTTGAGTTATCCGGTTTTGACACCCTATATGGCCACTGCTAAACTCGCCCCAATTTCGCAGGGAGGCTGACCAATGCCCGCAAGAACGGGGCAGCAATACATCGACCATCTCTCAAAGAACCCAGCCGAGGTCTGGATCGCTGGTGAGAGGGTGAACGATGTCACCACCCACCCAGCCTTCCGGAACGGCGTCCGGTCTCTGGCCGCTCTCTACGACCAGCAGCACGACCCAGACTCCAACGACGCCATGACCTTTGCCTCTCCGACTTCAGGCGAACCCGTCGGCCGGTCATTTGTCATCCCCAAGACGATTGAAGACTTGGTGAAGCGAAGAGAAATGATGACCAACTGGGCTTGGGAGAGCTGTGGCATGATGGCCCGCACGCCCGATTTCCTTAATTGCGCAATATCAGGATGGGCCGGTTCGGCCGAATACTTCTCCGCTAACAGGCCCGAATTCAAAGACAACGTCCTGCGCTACCACGAGTACATACGCGAGAACGACCTCACATTGACCCACACCCTGGTCAACCTGCAGCGCAGTCGCAACACCTCCATCCTCGACCAGCTAGAGGACCGAGTTGCCCTGACCGTGGTGGATGAAAACAATGACGGTATAGTGGTCCATGGCAGTCGTATCCTAGCCACCTTGGGTCCAATCTCAGACGAGATTGCCGTCTACCCCACCCGCACCCATCTGCTGGGTGAAGAGGCCAAGAAGCAAGCTTTCTCATTTGCCATTCCATGCGCCAGTCCAGGCATGAAGTTCATCTGCCGCGAGAGTCTTGACCAGGGCCGGTCCAACTTCGACCATCCGTTGGGATCCAGGTTTGAAGAGATGGACGCCATGGTGTTCTTCGACAACGTGTCCGTCCCTTGGGAGCGTGTATTCTTGCTGGGTGACGTGGACCTCGCCAACAATTTTGCCGCGGCTACCCAGTCGACCTCCCACACCGGACATCAGGTGGTGAACCGCACTGTGGTTAAGACTGAGTTTCTGCTCGGGTTGACATCCCTCATGGCCGAGACACTAGGCTCGACTCAGGTGCCCCACGTTCAGGAGCGGATCGGGGAGATCATCACGAATCTTGAGATGATGAAGTCCTCAGTTCGTGCCGCCGAAGCCGATGCCAAATTGAACGAGTGGGGGATGATGAGCCCTTCATTCCCGCCGCTATCCGCCGCCAGGGCAATCTACGCGAACCACATGTACCCCAGGATGGCCGAGATCGTGCAGCTGCTGGGATCAAGCAGTCTGATGGTCCTGCCGGGAGAGTCTGATTTCGATGGTCCCATAGCGCCCGAGTTGGAACACTACCTGGCCACTGAGACCGCCGGCGCACGCGACCGGGTGCGCT
>CAYVIG010000233.1:0-4344 GCA_964451445.1 uncultured Dehalococcoidia bacterium | reverse complement strand
CTTACGCAACGATTCGACCGTCTTTGATCACCCGGCAGTACCAGGGTGTGACCTGTCACACCGTTGGTCCTCGGTTGAGCCCGATCATCGGCGCCGGTAACTACGTCAGCCAATCAACCTTCAGCTACGGGACAGAACACCCGATCCTGCAGGAGAAGGTCACAGCCGCCCAAGCGGAGGTAGACCCGATTGAACTGGCAAACAAGGAAAGGGATGCCTACGGTTGGTTCTTCGATAACGTAATGGGCTTCGGTCTTTACGCCTTCGACGGAATCTGGCCGGTCGGTGAAAAGCTAGATCCGGACTGGACTCCTTTCTCCTACAGCGAAACCCGTCTTCCCAACTCGTTTGAGTACATCAAACATAGATAGGTAACAATCGGGTCCAAATTAGAGCTTCCAAGCTCCATTGGGAATAAAAAAGCCCTGGTATTCAGATACCAGGGCTTTTTTGCATGTATCAAATAACGTCAAAACGTATCAGGTATTCACTGTTAAAGAAACGTATTGGGCTGTTTGTAGTATTTAAATCAGTAAATGCTGTTATTTACTACGTTTCGAGATTTACTATTTTTAATTCATATAAGCGATTCGCAAACAATTTATTGATATTATAAGATGAACAATATTGACAAAATAGATCTTGTGGCATATAAACCATCCATATGGAATCGTTATCCACAAAATGCGGCCTAAAGCGATTACATGAAAATTGCCCATCACTAATTGTATTTCGTAGCAAGAGAGGAGAGTACGTGCCACAGTCAGCATTCAAAGCCCTGGTATCCAGGCATCTAACTAAGGCAGTCGTCCTGTTATTCGTAGCACTGTTATTTGCCTGCGGGTCTTCAGCAACGGCAACACCAGTTCCATCAACTGGCGGCGACACGCCAACAAGCGGCGAGACGCCCGCGTCCACCTCGGCTCCATCATCAGGAAGCAGCGCAAGTTCACCAACTGCAGTTCCGAAGCCCACTAAAGCGCCAGAAGCAAAGGCTGCTCCGGCAGGCACGATCAACATGGGACAAAAAGAGACTGGTATTTTTGAGGCTCACCCTAGCATGAGTTCAAGCCCCAGAATCCAGTTCACTAGTAGCTCTGTAGGTGAAGGCCTTATCACCACTGCCAAGGATCTTTCTGCTAAGCCGATGCTAGCTGCGTCGTGGGAAATATCCGACAATTTCTTAGAATGGACATGGCATTTCCAAGAAAACGTCGAATTCCACAAAGGTTATGGAAATATGACGGCAGAAGACGTCCTCTATTCCTACCAACAATGGAACGCAGGTGCTCTACACGCCAGGTCTGGAATCATGGGGGAGTACTTCTCTGTGGGCGGACCGGGTAGAGAAGGGGCATCCATTGAGATAATTGACGACCATACATTGTGGGTCAACACAGGCACGCCGTGGGTTCAACAAGACGTATTCGAATTCATGAGGAACGGCGGCGGCTCAAGTAGTTGGGTTGTAAGTAAAAAACAATCGGAAGAGATCGGCATCGAAGAAGCAAGTAAAAACATCGCAGCAACTGGCCCTTGGGAAATTCAAGAACACGCCAGTGGCGAGTATTGGAAGATGAGCGCAGTGAAAGATCACTGGCGCCAAGCTCCAGCCTTCGATGAACTAGTCTATTGGACAATTCCTGAAGAAGCAGCTCGTGTAGCCGGATTCCAAACTGGCCAACTAGACAGCTTCGATATGGCCTTCGACTCCATAACGACAGTTGAAGAGGTCGAAGGCGCACAAGTTGTGGGATGGCCAAATGCCGGCCAGGCCGGACTCAACTTCTACGGACAGCTCTACGGCCTTGATAAAGACGGCAATGAGTATGAACATTACGACCCGACCCTCGCATGGGTATCGTCTGACTTAGACACAGAATCACAAGCTTGGAAAGACGCCGTCAACGTCAGAAAAGCCATGAACATAGCAATCGACCGCCAGACAATCGTAGACACGATTCTCTCTGGATTCGGAGCTCCTCAGTCAATACGAGACTGGATGGGTCACGATGCTCGGGCAAACCCCGATTGGGTCTATCCTTATGACCCTGAACTAGCTAAGACTATGCTGGCAGATGCCGGATACCCCGATGGATTCGCCATAACGCTAACACCAGCAATTCGTGGGGCTCCCGGGGAAGTTGAAGCCTGCGAGGCAGTTGCACAATACTGGGAAGCCATCGGAATTGACGTCAAGTTGCAGCATGTACCATATGCAACTATCAGGCCTGAGTTGATTACGAGGAAATACCAGGGAGTAACCTGTCATACAGTCGGTATCAGACTAACCCCGATTATCGGTGCAGGTAATTATCAAACGAAGTCGACTTTCAGCTACGGATCACACCATCCGTGGATGGAAGAGCACGTAACAGCGACTAAGCTGGAAACAGACCCTGCAAAAATCCAAGCCGGAGAACGGGAAATCTACGACTGGATATTCGATAACGCCTTCATGGCCTCAACTTACACACACGATGGAATATGGCCAGTAGGACCTCGCCTAGAACCCGGATGGCAACCAACAGACTACAGCGAAGTTCGAACAGCTACCGCCTTCGAGTATGCTCAGCCAAGGTAACTAACAAGAAGATTTTACCGTGAGGTCTAGACCCCTCAGTTGGTTAGGCAACAAAAAAGCCCCGGCATGATGCCGGGGCTTTTTTGTTGCCTAACCAACTTTCTAAAACCGATTAATATCCAAGAATCAATTTTATACATTCATGTGCATATCTATCTATTCGGTATTTACAACGCTCTACTTAGTAGTTGTTGAAGGAGCCCGGGTCAAAGGATTCCCCAACGCAGAGAAAGCAAGTCTAAACTTCTACGTCCAGCAGTATGGCGTAGACTAATACGACGAGCACACTTAATCCAACCCTGACTTACCTGGGTCCCCATTGACCTGGACACTGAGTCCGACTAGTGGGCCAACACGGTTATGATAATAAAGCCGTCGAACATTGCCCTCGACCGCCGAATCATCGTTGACACCCTTCTCTCTGGATTCAGGAAGTTCAGTCGGTTAGGAACAGGAACCGGACGGGCCACACGATGCCAGAGCCAATCCCGGCTGGGACTACAAGTACAATCCCGACTTGGCCAAAAAACTAACATCAACTCATTATCGAAAAGTTCTCGCACCGAAACGAAGTCCTCGACACGAGATTGCCAGATCTGCAGAGCAGTATGTTTATTCATAGCTTGCTGTGGACAGGTGCCAACGATTGCGAAGTTTGGTTAGCTTTAAGTGTTAATCAAGAAGTTGATTACGTCACCGTCTTTTACTTCGTAGGTTTTTCCTTCAGAGCGGAGAACTCCTTCTTTCCGCCCTTGGGCTAGGCTCCCGCAACGAATTAGTTCGTCGTAAGCGATTACCTCCGCGCGAATGAAACCCCGGGTAAAGTCAGTGTGTATCGTGCCGGCAGCCATCTGAGCCACAATACCGGCGGGGACAGGCCAGGCTCGACATTCATCCTCTCCAACCGTCAGAAAGGACACCAAACCGACGGTGTTGTAGCAGACCTGCTTCACTCGCTCAACTGCCGGTTCGTCCAGGCCCATGGCTTCTCTGAACTCTATGGCTTCATCTGGTTCCATCATGGCCAGATCCTCTTCCAGCTTGGCACAGAGGCCAACCTCGCCCAGTCCACCGGAGATATCGCTGGGAATACCCAGTGAGGCAAATGTGGGTGGCTCATCCGACTCTCCAGAGTTGAACGCGACCATCACTGGCTTGGCAGTGAGCAACTGAAAATCCACCAGTGCGGTAGTTTCAGATGGCGTCAAGGTCTGCGACTTCACGGGCATTCCGGTCTCCAGATTCGTTTTGACCTTTAGAACGGTCTCCAACAGAGGAACCATGGCCGGTCTTTCTGCCGGCTTGGCCTTTTTGAGACCGTCGGTTAACCGCGCTTCTGCTTTTTCAAGGGCTTCTAGGTCGGCCAGGGACAGTTCATCCAACAGCACCTTCACGTCACGGGCTGGGTCGACTGTCTCCAATGGGTGGAGCAAAGCGGGGTCGTCAAAGGCACGGATAACCAGCAACAATGCGTCAGCAGCCTGCAGTATGTTCCGCTGGCGACCACTGAGCACCTGGTTGGCCGAAGCTGCCTCTCTATCGATAGGCGGCAGGTCCCAGTACTTGATCTCGGGATGGATCACTTTCTTGGGGTTATACATGCCATCCAGCACGGCCAATCTTGGGTCGATAACCTTCACGACACCAATCTGCACCGGTCCCGCTCCACCGCCACCGGTGGAAGTTGAATTACCGGCCGTAAGTGCATTGAAAACCGTGGTCTTACCGCTCTGAGGCAGCCCGATTACTGCGATATCCAT
>CAYVIG010000232.1:0-4357 GCA_964451445.1 uncultured Dehalococcoidia bacterium | reverse complement strand
ATCTGCGCGTACAGGTCGCCCACCTTCGAGAGCACCGGCTCCGTGTTGAGGATCAGCCTCTGGGGCACCGTCTCAGTCCACGCGGTAGAGATGTTTGTGTGGAAGGGCATGTCCCATGAGATGGCCGGACTGATGTTTTCCTTGATGTTTCTGATGTCCATCCCGTTGCGTTTAATCGTTGGGTTCTTGGGGGACAAATGGCCGTTGCAACCGATGATGGGCAGCGGAATGGGAGCAGCCGCCCTGGCGACCTTGGCCCTGTTGACCATTGAAGGAAATATAGCCGTCTACCTGTTTGTGGTATTGATGGCGGTTGAGCAGGGGACCAGCTCACTGAACTGGGTTTCGCTGGGAAATTTCTTTGGTAGGAGCAGCTTTGCCACACTTATGGGCTTGATCAGCGTGGTCTTTAACATCGGTATGTTGATAACGCCGATTTATGCTGGCGTGGTCTTCGACAAGACAGAGAGTTATTCCGTGGTTCTTATCTCGTTCTTGCCAATTTACATAATGGCTGGAGTCTTCTTCATGATGACACGCAAGCCAGCCGCGCCAGTTCCCGTAAGCCAGATGGCTTACGGGCGATAAAGCCCGACTCCGAGTCACTGCATCACATCCCTACACTAGGTTGGCGCACTCCGATAAGGAGAGTCAGCCAGATACGACGTTGGCACCAACAGGATTCTGCTGAATAGACGCTTGTTGCTATCTTCGCTCTCTCGCCAATGCTCGTGGAGGGCATATAAGACTTTGCCTGCAGTCGTTTCTCCCCAGAGCCAGTCGGCCAACATCTTCCCGGTGGCACCAGCATGTCCGGGCTGGGCGGCCATGGCCTCGTAGTAATAGGTCTTCAGGTCCTCGATAACAAGTTTCAACAGGGTGAATGACGTCATATCGTCGCGGGGGCTTTCAGGAATGCTTTCGTCTAGGAAAGCTCCCAAGAACGCCCCAACTGCCTCCGGTTCCAGGCCGCTTACGCCGAACGTGGTCCGGCTGTTTTTGGTTACGGCCAGGTTGTACCAAGAGCGTAGCTCACCCACTTCTCTTTGTAGATTTGCGTTCAGTTGTTCCATGTCGTTCAGGTCGGCGACCGGAGCCGGGAAGTTGACCGGACAGGCTAGGATCGTCGGCCCGTCTGATCCCGGAGCGTCGTCTAGGAAATCGACCAACACCGGACCTTCCGGAGCTTCGATGAGCTCCAAGGCTGACTGGAGGACCCGGGTTTGCCAGGCAGCGTCGTTGGGAACGCCCATTGGGCGTCCTAGTTCAAAGGGAACCCACAGCGCACGAGGTGGTTTCATTCGTACAGTGTGTTCCCTGATCAGACTAATCTGAGTCGTCGCCAGTCCTTCTTCTTCCAGGAAGTGTCCAAGCCCGCCAACGGCGCGCGTGCAGGCTGGTCAAACAGGCACCAGCATGACAAGGTCCACGTTATCGCCCTTCAGGAGGGGAGCCAGATGGCGGGCCGACGGTTCCATACGCTGAGGGTGGGCAGCCCCCATAAAGGAGTAATGATAATTGGCCAGGCTGCTGATCACGTTTGATTCAGCCAGTTCCCGCAGCCTGTCCAGCGGGAAGACCACGTTCCAGTCCTGCTGGAAGCCGGTGCGGTCAAAGTTGGTTGAGATGTGGCTCATGACCAGGTCTTCGGCTTGGCTGTCACTTGGAATCACTCTGTAGTCAGCGGGCCAGTCTCCTGCTGAGTCGGTCTGGACCAGGAACGGAGTGTCCTCCCGTCGATGCAACCCCGCCGTGGAGATAATCGCCACTCGGCGCTGATCCAGGGTTGGGCCTGTGACCCAGGGCTGGGTATCGTACTCTGGGCATTCAATGTGCAAGAGGTGCGATGCGAAGGTTTCATCCAGTGTTTCAAGTCGGGCCATTCTTATACTCTCGCAACGAAGGCCGGACGCTTTGCCAGTTTTAACGTTGGGGTTCTACCCAAGGTTGCGTAGCAGGCTGCCGAAGCCCTGGATCGGTTCGGTCCACCCTATGCGCCGCAGTGCTAGCCAGATGGTGGCCTGGTTCACGGAAATGACGGTCTTGCTCAGCTTTTGTTCCAAAGGCTCCACTGCGTCCAGTCCCCGCCAGGCGGTGCCGGGCAGGAAGATGGTGTCTGCTTGGTCTTTGGCCACCGTGGGCACAAAATCGATGATGGTCTGGACAGACTCTTCTTCGATCTCCAGAGGGTTCATGGAGTCCTGCATCCATGGTTCGCCGTCCGCGCTCAGCACTTCGAATCCTGCTTCTTCAAGCAGAGGTTTTAGGCGGTTGCGCAGGTGGAAGTGTCGGTAGGGGCCGGCAATGCTGAGCTTCGTGGAACCCATATGTTTGAAAGCCTCGATGCACGAACCAACTGCGGTTATGGAGTCGACACCGCTGGCAAGTTGCATCTCCCGGGACATCTCCTTGTCGAACTGGATATAGCCCTTGAGATAGGTGCCGGATGTGCAGGCATAGACGAGGATGTCTGGCTTGATGTTGGAAAGCGACCGTGCTCCCCGGCTGACATCCTCGTTCATCTTGTCAGCGTCAAAGCCAAAGAGGGCGGTGTCCACCGTTGCCGCCTCCTCACTGGAGATGGAAATCTGGTGGCCGGTGTTTTTAGCCTGCTTGGGCTGGGTGCCCCAATCGCCGTTGAACATCCGCTCGAAATGGACGGTGATCTCTGGCGGCAAAACTCGGTAGAAATCCGGCTCCACCACTGGGTTAGTGGCGGGCACTAATGCTCCTATTCGCTTGGTCGCGGGCATCGACATAACTCCTGATGAATACTTAGTCGGCGGCTCCGGCGGTCTTGGCTGGAGGAGCCTCGGTCAGTTCATAGAGGGTGCTGCGGGCGCGTATCTGCTCGTCCCAACCTCGGAATCGAAGGTCAATCATCAGTCCGTCAGGACCTTGATATTTTCGGTTGGTCTTGCTGCTCCCCGTGCACTCGGTGCCGCCGTGATCTTCCACGGTGGAAATTGCCTCTTCTAAATCATCTACGTAGAAGCCGATGTGGTGGACTCCCTTCACGGTGGAAGAACCTTCACCCAGGTTCGGGGCGTCTTCTGAGCCCATCTTCAGGATGGCGAAGTAGATGTAGCCGTCGGTGAGCCAGACGCCTTCCTCGCCTGTTTCGGCGGGGGAGCGGCGTAGTTCGTCCAGGCCGAATACGGTCTTGTACCACTCGGCTGTCTCGGCTGGGTTCTCTGTCTGCAGGGCAATGTGCTTGATCCTGTTGGCCATGGTTCCTCCGTCGATACTGATTTGATGATTGAGAAACTGGAGAATCGTAAACGGGAGGAAGACCGTAAATTGGTCCGTCCACTCGTAGATTGTACATCTTAATTAAGTGCTGGGCCATTTGAAGGACCTGTCAGTCCTCCACGGGCTCTCTCATAAACGTCTTGATCACACCCAAGGAGTAGCCGACGCCAAAGCTGACGCCGCCGCCTGCGACCACGCCCAAGACCGCGCTGGCCAGGGACAGTGGCTCAATGCCCGCTTGCTGCATGATCACAGAGATTGCCAGTCCCGTTATGGCTCCGATGAGGGTACTGAAGACGGAGGGTTTCCATGCCGGGATCGGCACCCATGCGCGCCATCCCTTGAGCCTGCGTCGGGAGACCTGGATCTTGGCATCCAGCTTGGCGTTGACTCCGTTGGCAGCTAGGGGCGCACCAGCAATAGCGCCGACTCCGGCGACCGCCGCCACTCCTGTAGCCGCCATGGCCGTGGTCCCGCCAAATCCGGAGACGCTCAACTCAAAGGGGATGGAACATAGTTCGATGGGGCCGCTAAAAAGCGCGACCTTGGTCACGTAAACACCCCGTGCATGTTCGGAGAAATCCGCCACATCTATCGTGGTTACGCCGGAGGAGATTTGCACGTCTTTGCCCGCAAGCTCTGATCCCAGACCCCGGACTCCCCAGTGCAGACGGGTATCCACCGGTAGGTTAACTCCGCGGATGGTGAGTACGGTGTCAGGTTCGATCTCAATGGATTCATCAGCCTGAATCGGGAGGATGAATGGAGAGGGGTTCCCTCCTTCGATGATTATCTCGGGGCCGCCGCAGCCGTGGGGACCGTCATGGGCATGGGCCGGTGGCGTAGCGAGCCAAATCGTCGCCATCAATAACAGGGCTGCGACAAAGATTAGGGAGGTTGCTTTGGTGGTGCTTGAGGCGGGTTTCAGAATGAGGCCTCCGACAAACGATCTACCAATGTTTCCGCCGGAAAGATCTGTACCAGCGTTAAATAGGCGTTGTTAACAATTTTGTTAACGTTGGCAATGGTAGTGTTAACCCTTCGAGAGAGGCGGACCCGAATTCACACCTGGAAAATGGTGGCACCGACTGGGTTCGAACCAGTG
>CAYVIG010000231.1:0-4365 GCA_964451445.1 uncultured Dehalococcoidia bacterium | reverse complement strand
TGAGCAGCGAACCCCAGACCACAGCCACCCTTTCTGGCGTCATTCCAGTCATTTCCATGGGTAGCGTTAGCATCTTTGGTATATATAGCCACGAGCCGATGCCTAACAGGACCACTGCCGGGTAGATCAGGCCGAGCCCAGGCAGCAAGAATGCCCCCAAACCGCCTACACCGGCGGATAGACCAGAGGCGATGAAAAGGCTTCTAGGCGAGTTGGTGCGGAGCGCAATCGCCCCTCCCGCCAACACGGCAAAGACTCCGACAAAGGGCAGTATCCCGGTTATGAATCCCCCTTGGGACAGGGATATGCCGCGATCCTCGTTGTAGAACGTAGGCAGCCAGCCGGTGAAGGCTGTGTATTGGACCAGAATCCCGGCATCTGCGGCCAGTAGCAACACCACGGAGCGGTTCCGCAATACGCTTCCGATCTCCCTCAGTGGGATTCCCCTGCCGGTCATGGGTGTTTCCCCGGTGGTACGTCCCAGCAGAGTCCAGGCCAGGAGGCCAACCACTCCAGGCAGGGCATATATGGTCAATGCCATCTGCCAGTCCATCTCAGTGGCCAGTGGGGCGGCAGTGCCAACGGATAGAGCGATGCCCAGGCTCACTGCCGCCGTGTGGAAGGCGTTCATCATCGTTACTTCTTTGGGGTGGAACCACTCCATCAGCAAAGGCCCGGTTCCGGTGAGGATGAAAGCAAATCCCAGACCGATGGCGGACCGGAGCAACAAGAGCGTGATGAAATTGGGCGCAAATCCAGAGAGTGAAACCAGGGCTATGGCAGCCCAGCCGATGATGAAAGCACGGCGCAGCCCGATTCTGGCGATCAGGATTCCGCTGGGCAGCCCTATGGCCGCCGCTACTAGCAGAGGTAGGGCGACCAACAACCCGGCGGTCGCCCGGTTGATTTGGTAGTCGTCTATGGCCATGGTCAGCAGTGGAGAAACGGCAAAGACGTTCAGTCCCACACTCAGATGCCCAGCCAGGACCAAGATTGCCATTACAAACCGGTACCTGCTGTAAGCAGACAAGGGTTGGTTGGGTATGTTTGGTGATGGGTTGGCCATTGTTGGAGCTTACGACTAAGGAAACATCCTACCGTTCAATGACGACTGCGCAGGACTGTCGGTCAGCGGCACGATCAGTTCCGGACCCTGGTTACGGACCGAGTTCACAGTTTCCGCCACCGGGTGTGAAGCCAGAAATTCTTCAGGCGCCGGAATAAGCAGGGGTTCCAGATTTGTCGGCTCTTCAGTCAGTGGATCCAGCCAAAGAGCCTGAGTTTCGTCGGACAAAATGACGGGCATCCGGTTGTGCAGCGGCTCGATCATAGAGTTGGCTACGGTTGTGAGAATAGTACACGACTTGATCACCTGACCCTCTGGTGAGTTCCACATCTCCCACAACCCGGCAAATGCCATGGGCTCCCCACTGTTGGGATAGAAATAGGTCGGTAATCGTCGGTTGCCTTCTTTCTTCCATTCGTAGAAACCGTTGGCCAAAACCAAGCAGCGTCGTTTTCTGAAAGCAGCCCTGAATGCCGGTTTGGTGGCCGCGGTCTCCCCCACTGCGTTGATCATGCGGACCCCAACCTTAAGGTCTTTGGCCCAAAAGGGCACCAACCCCCAGCGCATCAGTTCCCCGCGCATCTGGCCGTCGTTGGTGACCGTCAACACCGACTGGGTGGGTGCGATGTTATAGCGGGACTCGTGATGGAAAAACGCGGCTCCAGGTTCGTTGGAGGCCGTGTATTCAGACAAGAACCCGAACCGCCCTTGAAGGTCGTCCAAGTTGGATGTGAGGGTGAATCGACCGCACATAGTACCAAGCCCACCAAGTCCGTCTGACGTTTGATGGGTAAATCATCGCACGTCTAAAAAAATAATAATCTGGCTATTCTAGGGAATCAACAGAGGTTCAAAAAGGCAGTGATTGTCGCTAAATGGTCCTCATGGTCCGGGTTTTCGGCCTACCTAGGCCATTAATCGGACGATTAAGAGTGGGTAATTGAGTCAAGTGGAACTTAAGCAAAACAAGGGTTAGTGTGAGAATTGGGTATGAATCACGTCCCTATTCAGGTTACATAACGAGACGAAAATTTGAAAAATGCCTAGTGATCCATCAAAACTGAGTCCGTCCCCTAAGGTCTGGCCAGTTGCAGTGATCACTTTTGGAAATCCACCGTACCAAGAATGGCGGGAAAAGATACGGCGGTCAGCTAACTGAATTCATATAGAAAACGATGAACATTCCTCATCTGCAGAGCACGAACGGCTCATGGTCGTAGGCCATTATGTGGGCATAACCCAGGGCCTCCACGCCCTGTACATAGTCACGGATTGCCACCGGGTCGGCGTCGATATCGGCCTGTGGAAACACACCCCCTGTTTTCATGAGAAGCCTCTTGGTGCCAGAATTCTGCCTAGGCCTTTGCTTTTTCTTTGGCCCGGAAATGTGGGATGACGTGCTCACCGAACATGGTCAAAGTGTTCATCACCTCTTCATGCTTTTGTGGGCCGATGGCCGATAGTAGGAAAACCTGCTCCACGCCCATGGCCTCATAGCTCTCAAAGAACTCGATGCATTGCTCTGGGGTGCCCACGCAGAAAGAGGTGCCCTTCTCGATCGTCTCACTGGGAGTGGCCTCTCCTGGATGGGGCCCGGCGGCCAATCTCATGTCGCGCTCGTAATATCCCTGATAATCGGGCGGGACAGTGACGGGGTCTACGCCATGCCAGACCAGGCGGGCGCGTTCTCTTTGCTGCTCCATGTACCAACCGACCAGTTCCGTGGCGCGGCCATCGATCACTTTGGGGTCTTCATGGCAGAACCCTGCCGTCATCAGGGCGTTGTGGCTGTTGGGTGAAACCCCGCTGGGAGTGGCCGACTTGAGGGCCTTCTGGTAAAGCTCCAAGACCTCGCCCACCTTCTCGGGGCCGCCCTCGCTGCCGACCAGCGCGCCTAGGCCAAGCTCGGCGGCGGTGCGGGTGGTGCTTTCGCTGGAGCAGGCTGACCAGAGCGGCGGATGGGGCTTCTGTATCGGCTTGGGAAGCACCTCTCGCGGAGGCACCTGGAAGTACTCACCCTCGTGGGAGAACGTCTCTTCCGTCCACATCCGTGGAAGCACCTGAGCAAACTCTTCCCACATGCCTCGAGTGTCTTCGAGTTTGGCACCGTATGGGGTCAGCTGGTAGGGGTAGCCGGTGCGACCCAGTCCAACGTCCACCCGGCCGTTGCTCAAGATGTCCAGTGTGGCCATGCGGGCTGCGGTGTGCAGTGGGTGATGTATGGGTGCCAGGACAACGCCCACACCCAATCGGATCTTCTTGGTGCGTTGGCTCACTGCAGCCAGGGTCAGGTCGGGGGCGCTATTGTGAGACCATACCGGCCTGAAATGGTGCTCTGAGAACCAAACACTGTCGTAGCCCATATCCTCGGCGTAGGCTATCTGGTCCAGGGCCTCCCAGATTCGTTTGGCTTCGCTCTGCTCGTCCCACGGTTTCGGCACTTGTATCTGATAGAACAGTCCAAATTTCATGTAATCCTCTTTGTGGCCACACCCAAATCTCCCTAAAATACGGAGGCGGATGGCGGCGATAAAATCCTTTCCTTCCGGCAGACGCCATTATAGAGAGTGCGGCTACACCGTCAATGCCACTCCTGAACGGTTGTCGGTGAGGCAGGGGACACTCAAAGATTAAACGTGGTGAGGTTCTTGATTAAATCACCTAGTTGGCGCACCCTAGTTTTAAACTGGTATAGACGACTTAATTAATCTGACGGCCGGAGAATATTTAACAGATGGCCACCATGAAATTTGGTGAAAGGGTCGGGAGAGACGGAGTGCTGCGGCCCGGCGCCTCAGGATTGATCTTTGACGCGGCTAGGGAGCGAATCCTGCTGACGCGACGGGAAGATAACAACCGGTGGTGCCTTCCTGGCGGAGGGATGGATCCTGGCGAGAGCGCTGCCGAAGCCTGCGAGCGAGAGTTGCTTGAAGAGACGGGGCTGGAGGTGCGGGTGACCAAGCTCATCGGCGTCTACACCACCCCTGATCTGCTGATGGAATACCCGGACGGCAACCGGATTCAGCCAGTGGCCTTCAGTTTTGAGGCCGAAATTACCGGCGGAGAGCTGGGCCTGAGCGATGAGGTCACCGGGTTTGGCTGGTACACACTGGCTGAGATAGAGGGCATGGACATCCTGGAACATCATATACCTCGGATTCAAGACGCCGTAGTAAACCGACCGGAAGCGTTCTACAGTTAAGGTCATGATCAAGGTTATAGGGCTGGCTCTCAGGCTGGCGTGGCGGTTTCTGCGCTTGATGTTGTGGCTGACGGGACTATTCCTCCGCCTCACGTTC
>CAYVIG010000230.1:0-4397 GCA_964451445.1 uncultured Dehalococcoidia bacterium | reverse complement strand
CTGCACCGAGAACACATCCACCTGCACGCTTGGAATTTCGATGCGGTCCAGTCGTTCGCAGATGGGAGCGCTGAATTCGGTGGCGATCCGACCAGCACGGCGGTCAACCAGGAGACCAGCCTCGTCAACAAGGCAGAAGTTGCCCCGGGCAGCCACGTCGCCGGGTTGCAGGTCGACTTCGATTCCCAAGGCTTCGAGGGCGCCGCGACCGATCTGGTGCTTCAGCGGGTCGTAGCCAAAGAGGGCCAGGTGACCGGGGCCGCTGCCGGGAGCCACTCCTGGCAGTACCGGAGTGGTCACACCGCAGGCGCTCTTGTTGGCCAATGCGTCCAGGTTCGGAATATTGGCCGTTTCAAGCTCTGATTTGCCGGTGTCCGGGTGGGCCATTCCGCCCAGCCCGTCGGCAACCAACAACACCATCTTGGACGGTGTGTTGGTATAACAATCTCTGAGTTCTTCTACATCTATCACTGCTTATTTCCTCATCACCCAGGCCTGGAGACCTCAGGCTATCCTCTAGTCGTACAGCTTATCATTGATGGCCATTTTTCTAATCTAGGCGTCAGGCAGGGCGGCGATCCCTGGTAGTTCTTTACCTTCCAGGAATTCCAACGACGCGCCGCCGCCGGTGGAGACGTGGGTCATCTTGTCCATCAGATCCAGTTCCTCGATTGCCTCTGCCGTGGAACCGCCGCCAACGACACTGGTGACGCCGTCTAACTTGGCAATGGCCTCGGCCACCGTTCGGGTTCCCTTGCTGAACTTGGGCATCTCAAAGACGCCCATGGGGCCGTTCCAGATGATGGTCTTGCACTTGCTGAGAGCCTCAGAAAACTCCTGGGCCGCTGACGGCGCAATGTCCATGATGTACCAGCCATCTGGCACGTCGCCCACGTGCATGACATCGGTCTCAGAAGGGTCGGCTTTGAACTCGTTGGCTATGACCACGTAGTCGGGTAGGTGCACCTCGGTATTGGACCTCTCCGCCCGTTCAATGATCTCACGGGCGAACTCCAGCCGGTCTTCCTCGATCCTGGAATCGCCGGTCAAGAACCCTAGAGCGTTCAGGAATGTGACGCACATGCCGCCACCGATGAACAGGTGGTCCAAGTCTTCCAGGAGGTTGTCCAGGAGCAGTATCTTGTCGCTAACCTTGGCTCCGCCCATCAAGGCTGCCAAGGGTTTGTCGGGCGACTCTAGGGCCTTGCCCATCTCCTCGACTTCGCGCTGGACCAGGAGTCCCATGGCCGAAGGCAAGAACTTGGTGATCCCGTCGGTGGAGGCGTGGGCGCGGTGGCAGACCGCAAAGGCGTCATTCACGAAACAGTCCACGCTGTCGGCTAATTCACAAGCGAAGGCTCCGTCATTTTTTTCTTCGCCAGGATTGAAACGGAGGTTCTCTAGTAGCACGATGTCTCCGGGAGCCATGGCGCCAATGGCATCGGCTACGACCGGACCAATGATCTCAGGCAGGCTCTTCACTGGACGGCCCAACAGAAATGCCAAGCGGTCTCCAACCGGAGCCAGCCTCAATCCATCAACCACCTCGCCTTTGGGACGACCTAGGTGGGAACAGAGCACCACCTTGCTGCCCTGCTCTATAAGGTAGTTAATAGTGGGCAAGGTGGCACGGAGTCGCTGGTCATAGAGAGAAATACCCTCTATGCCTTGGTCTATGGGCACGTTGAAGTCCACCCGTACCAGCACTCTTTTTCCAGCCACATCCAGCTGATCCAGTGTGCGTTTTGCCATTACCGGCCTCCCTCGGCCGCCCAGCGACCGATTTCGGCCAGAGCGTCATATCCTTTCTGTGATACGCCATCCAACCCAGCCAGTGACTGCTCAATCAGCTCTGCGGCCTTATCCTGGGAGGCCTGTTTGGCATCGGTACTGTCCAGTATTTCAATCATCTTGGCAACGTCATCCGGTTCCAAGACACGCTTCATATATATGGAGCCTAGTTCCCGTTTCACGCTGACGCTGGCTGTCTCCAGCGTGTGCACCAGCGGAAGGCTTTTCTTTTTGTTCAACACGTTGCTGGGGGTCATGCCATCGCCGCGTGCCCCCCAGAGGTCGTCGATGTCCCGGGCGATCTGCCAGGCCATGCCAATGTTACGGCCCATATCAGCCATCTTGGCGCAGACCTCGTCAGAAGCTCCTGAGACCAGCGCCCCAGCCTCGGTGGCGCAAGATGCCAGTGCGCCAGCCTTCCTGGTGATCATATCCAGGTAGGAGGCGGTGGTGACCAGCATCTGGTCCTGGAACTCCAGATCCATGTACTGGCCTTCACACAGAGCCAGGCAGGCAAGGTCCAAGGACCGGACTGCCCTCAGAACCCTGTCTCCAGGCACATCGTTCTGGGCCAGGCGCATCATGGTGGTTCGTCCCAGGGAATGCAGACCGTCTCCGGCGTTGATGGCCTGAGCTGGCCCCCAAACCCACCAGATGCTGGGTCGGTCGGTGGCTTCGGCCCGGCCGGCCTGGACATCGCCGTGAACCAGGGTGAAGTTGTAGATCAGGTCCACGCTGGCGGCCACTGGGAGGGCGTGTTTGTAATCGCCGCCCAGGGCGTCGCAAGTTGCCAAGGCCAGGGCCGACTGAAAAGTCAGTGGCGAGGAACCGCTTTGAGGCTGTCCCTGTTCATCCACCCAGCCCAGGTGGTAGCGCAGGACGTCGTAGAGGAATCCTTCCCTGGACTCGAAAACTGCCCTGAGTTCGTCTTCCACGGCCTGCTTGTAGGGTTGGTATAGCTCTGGAGTCGGTATGGCTTGTCTCCTAGGTTTGCTATTAAATAAATCGCCGTTAATCAGTCTTCGCGGATTCCCAGACCCTCAACACCTGGTCAAAGGGTACCGCTCCTTCTCTGAGAAGTTTGGGATGGCCTGAGGTTATGTCAATTATCGTCGACCCGGTTCCCTTAGGCTCAGGGCCGCATTTTAATACGTAATCCACCCTGCTGCCCATCTGATCAATAACATCTGCCAACGTTTTAAGGTCTTCACCGCCGCTGATGTTGGCACTGGTACCGGTGATTGGCCCGCCCAGTCCGTTGATTAGCGCTAGCGGCGCCGGATGGTCGGGCATCCTCAAGGCCACGGTCGGCGCTCCCGCCGTGAGAAGGTCTGGAACCCCACTGGCTTTGTGGACCACCAAGGTCAGGCCACCAGGCCAGAATTCCTCCACCAATCGCTGGGTTTCAGGCGGGACATCTTTGGCCATCCGCTTGACCTGATCCCAACCGCTGACAAGGGCCGGCAAGGGAGTGGCATCCCGTTGTTTGATGTCGTAGATTCGCTCCAAAGCGTCGATGTTAAAGACGTTGGCAGCCAGTCCGTAAAGGGTATCCGTGGGGATGGCGATAACACCCCCATTTTTCAGGGATTGGACGGCTGTTTCCACGTCTTCTTGTTGCATCTTATCTTGGGTATCCGCGTCGATCTACCTCTGTTTCAATGGTCCAATCAATCGTGCCCCAGCACGCAGGAGTCCACAGCGGCCAGAGTATATCATGGGCTGGGTATCCTTTAGGCGTTAAAAAGCCGTCAGATTCTCCCACTCATACCGTTGACTTTATGTCATCGTACAACGGTATACTCGGCGATACTCGATCGCTATAATTATCTAACGTTATGTTATGTAACGTTGCCTGTTGCCACAAAAGCAACCCGTTTTAGCGGTTGATACTGAACAATCATTCCATAATTGTTCGCCCCACCGGGCTTATATTTGACCAGGATATTCAGGAGGTCGAGCCACGACTGAAAGCAAGTTGCCTCAAGGACGCAGGGTAGCCACCAGTGACGATCTGGAGGTTTCAGCCTATTTGGAGATAGCCAAAGGACTGGAGGCGACCGGTTCAGAGGACGATGACGGCCAGAAATCGGTGAACGAGGGCGTGGTAGTCATCGACTTCGGCTCCCAGTACAGTCACCTGATCGCCCGCCGGATCAGAGAACTCAAGGTCTACTCCATGGTTGCCCAGTCCAAGAGCACCTGGGATTCCGTGAAACACCTAAACCCGAAGGGTGTAATCCTCTCCGGTGGCCCAGCCAGCGTCTACGAAGAGGGAGCCCCCCAGATACCAGACTGGGTCTTTGAGCAGCATCTTCCGGTTTTGGGCATCTGCTACGGCATGCAGGTGATGGTCCACCAGCTTGGCGGCAAGGTCGCCCCAGGCGCAAAACAGGAGTTTGGCTACGCTGTCTTGCACCAGGATAGCTCTGAGTCAGGCGATATGCTATTTAGCGATCTACCCCCGTCTTTCCAGGTGTGGATGAGCCACGGTGACCGGGTCGAGTCCCTCCCGCCTGGCTTCACGGGAATGGCCTACACGGAGAACTCTCCTCTGGCCGCAATAGGCAACGGCGACAAGATGTTTGGAATCCAGTTCCATCCAG
>CAYVIG010000229.1:0-4415 GCA_964451445.1 uncultured Dehalococcoidia bacterium | reverse complement strand
CCGCCAAGGCCGTGGAACACTCCAAGCGGCCCCGCATCCACGTGTTCCTCTCGTCTTCCGAGATCCACCAGATGCACCAGCTGCGCAAGAACCGGGAAGACGTCCTGGAGATGGCCGTGAACAGCGTGGCACGCGCCAAGGGCTACTGCGACGACGTCGAGTTCTCGCCCATGGACGCCACCCGCACCAACCCTGAGTACCTGTTCCACATGCTGGAAGAGGTGATCAAGGCCGGCGCGACCACCATCAACATCGCCGACACCGTGGGCTACGCCATTCCTTCGGCCACCGGCTTTGGCCAGTTGCTGAAAGACGTGCAGGCCAACGTACCCGGCATCGAGAACGTGACGCTGAGCGTCCACTGCCACAACGACCTGGGCCTGGCCGTGGCCAACAGCCTGATCGCCGTGGAGTTCGGCGCCCGCCAGGTTGAGGGCTGCATCAACGGCATCGGCGAACGCGCCGGTAACGCCTCCATTGAAGAGATCATCATGGGTCTGGACACCCGCAAAGACAACTTCTGCATCGAGATCGGCGCCGATACTACCCAGATCTACGGGGCCAGTCGCATGGTCAGCCGCATCACTGGCATGAACGTGCAGTCCAACAAGGCCATCGTCGGAGAGAACGCCTTCCGCCACGCCTCCGGTATCCACCAGGACGGTGTATTGAAAGACCGCTCTACCTACGAGGTCATGCAGCCGGAGCGCGTTGGCGTGCCCGGAAACAGTATGGTATTGGGCAAGCTCAGTGGCCGCTCCGGTCTGCAATCCCGGTTGGAAGACCTCGGCTACAGCCTCACGCGGGAAGACATGGCCAAGGTGTTCGAGTCCTTTAAAGACCTAGCCGACAAGAAACGGGAGATCACCGATCGTGACCTTGAGATCCTCATGGACGAGGAGAAGCGAACGGCTTCCGAGCCCATCAGCTACACCATCGACCATGTGCAATTCACCGGCGGCGACCAAGGTATCCCCACCGCCACCGTCAAGCTCATCGGCCCAGATGGAGATGACATCATCGACTCCTGCACCGGCAACGGTCCGGTGGATGCAGTTTGTAATGCCATCGACCGGGCCATCGGCTCCGAGTCCAAGCTGGTGGACTTCAATGTCCAGGCCGTGACTGAAGGTATCGACTCCCAAGGCACCGTCACCATCCGTATCGAGAAGGATGGCCGCACTTATACTGGCCGCGGCGCAGACACCGACATCATCGTCGCCAGTGCCAAGGCCTACCTGAGCGCGGTCAACCGCCAACTCGCCTCGGACGACGAGGCCAACGTCCCTGCCCTAGGCAGCACCCCAGATTAGGTCTTGCAGACAGCAAATAAAAAGAAGGCCACCCTGGTTAACCAGGGTGGCCTTCTTTTTTAATCAACCCACCTACAGGACCCATGCGCCTGCTTTCTGCTATTTTGACCGCTCCGGCCAGACGGGGTCGTGGTAGCCCAGGGGCACCGATGGCCTGGCCCAGCGGGGTGTGGTTTCGGATAGGCTCAGAACAGGCGCCAAATGGCCTAGTTTGCCCATTGGTGTTTCGCTGACCATCGACCAACTGGCTACCTCTTCAGGGGTGAATTCTGCTGCAACATCTTTCAGTTGAGCTTCAGGTATCTCACCTTGGCTGACCAGCCATCGGCCAACCTGGGCCAGGGAGATACGAACCAACCAGCTGCCGCCCTCATGCACCCGCTTGTTCAGCGCCACCATGCCGCCAAAGGCCATCAGGTAACCGGTCAGGTAGTCGATGGCTGACACAGGGTAGAACTGGGGGCCAGGTGCGGCGCCTGGGAATAACTCACCCTGGCGATTTGTGATACCACTGACGGTCTGTACCACGGTGTCGAAGCCCCGGCGTGACGCCCATGGGCCCTCGTGGCTGAAGGCGGAAAGAGATATATAAACGATGCCAGGTCGGAGTTCTGCCAACTCTTCAGGAGATAATCCGCGTCCGCCAAGTGTCCCTGGGCGGTAACCCTGGGAGAACACGTCCGTCTGGCGGACCAACCCACGCAGGGTTTCCATCTGAGCATCGTCCCGCAGGTCGAGTTGGGCGTTCAGCTTGCCGTGGCCGGTGTCGTATTCCTGGTAGCCGATGTTAGGTAGATGTCCAGCGGTTATCTTCATGACGTCTGCGTCGTGCTCAGCCAAAGTCCGTGCGCAAGTCGGTCCGGCCAGCACGCGTGTCAAATCCAGCACCCTAACACCGGATAGAGGCCTTGAACCCTCAGGCAGAGGCTCGGGTGGGCTGTCAGCGATTTTCACGATCTCCATCAAGGGCAATGAGGCGATGGCCGCAGCTTGCGGGTGTTTCGCCCATTCCTCCATGCTGCGAACCATCCCGCCAGCTCCTTTGGCTTCAATGATGGCTTCTTCCAAATCGAGGGCGTCCCACTTGGCCACCGCCTTGGTCACTTCAGTCCGATCTTGAGCCACGCCAAGCACGCTCAGAGCTGCGGCGCGGTGGTTGGGGAAATTGCAGTGGAGATAGCTCCAGCGGCCGTCCTTGGCGGGGTAGGTGCCCATCACGGTGTTGCGCTCTGTAGACACGCCCGCGCCGTCCATCTGCATGTATTTGCCGCTGCGCAGGGAGGCTGTGGCCCGGCGGGCGTCCACCGACACCTGCTGTTTGCGCCCTGTTCGGGACTCCCAAAGATCCGAGACCGCCAGCCCCAGGGCGCTGAGGGCCGCGGTGCTGGTATCTCCGATTCGGAACGAGGTGGGCAATATTGGATCGACCCCACCGGTAATCGTGAGGTCTTTTATGCGGTCATCATTCCACCCGGCAAGAGGCAGGAGCCCACGCAAGATCTCGTTAGCCATAGCTAGAAACTCTCCTTCATCGATTGGGCTTTGCCATAACTATCTTCGTAGAAACTTATATTACCCGAACTATCACCACCGCGTCCCAGATATACTATCCGCCAGTATCAACCTTTGAAGATTTACTCGGGCAGTCTATGAAAAGCCCCAAAACCACATCAGAAATGGCCCAGGTTGCCGAGGGTACTCAGGTGCGACCTGTTTGGGTATCACAGACCATCTTCATCATCGCGTCCATCACCGGAGTGGTCGGGTTGGGCAGCATCTGACGTTTTCCCTACATGGTTGGGCAGAGCGGTGGAGGCGCATTCATCGTCGCCTATGCCATCTGTATCCTGGCCATTGGGCTGCCCATCATGATCCTGGAATCGAGCACAAGAAACCTTGTCAGCCGAGGTCCCGTTGGAACCTTCCGTCACATCAACCAACGCTGGGGGCCTTGGGTCGGCTGGCTGTTGGTCGCTCTGACCGTGGCGATCATGAGGTACTACTTTGTGATAACTGGCTGGAATCTAGATTACAGGGTGGACGCGATCAGAGGCTCCCTCGGTACGTTTGATGAGTTCACGCCCGGTTACGCCTCCCTGTGGTATTTCATTTTGGTGTCTGTTCTGGTTCTGGCCGTGATGTAGAACGGGATCGAATACATCGAAAAGATCAGCCGTGCCATGTTGCCGCTTCCGGTTGTCGGTGTGGCAAGTCTGGCCATTTACTCCCAGACCCTTGGTGGCGCTGGCCGGTCCAATGACTTCTACTTCAGTTTTGACTCGGACATATTCCTTCAGGCCAAGACTTGGCGAATGGCAGCGGGACAAGCATTCTATTCCTTGAGCATCGGACTTGCCCCGCTAATCACCTACGGGAGTTACACACCCAGGGGAGTCAACATCATTGCTTCCTCTGCGGCCATCGTTGCCACCAACTCCTTTGTCTCTATCTTGGTCGGACTGATGGTTTTCCCAATCGTGTTTACTTTTGGCATCGTTCCGGAAACGGGTAGCCAACTCGCGTTCACGGCATTTCCAGCGGTGTTTGGAGCCCTGGCTGCAGGAAGGGCAATCAGCCTTGTATTCTTCAGCCTATTGTTTCTGGCTGCATTCACGTCTTGCACCGGGGGATTAGCGATGGTGTTGGCCCCAATCCGAGATGAGTTTCGGATACCTAAATGGACGGCCGCTGCCATTGGAGTAGTGTTTGTCACGGTGTTGGGGATTCCATCCGTACTGAAC
This sequence comes from uncultured Dehalococcoidia bacterium, assembly GCA_964451445.1. Taxonomy (GTDB): domain Bacteria; phylum Chloroflexota; class Dehalococcoidia; order Lucifugimonadales; family UBA3495; genus UBA9611. The sequence goes on along the minus strand of CAYVIG010000229.1, from coordinate 361 downwards.
TTCACATCGGTGGGTTTGGAACTAGACGGCAAGCCGTTTCTTGATCTAATGGACCAGATGGCAGGGTCGAGAGTAGTGATCGTGGCAGGCATTATGGGTGCCGGTCTGATCGCTTGGCCCATCCCAAAGGCTGGCCTTCTGGCCTCGGTGAACTCCAGGCTGCCAAACAACTGGATCGTCTGCATCGGCAGGTTTCTGCAGCTAGGCGCCAGGGCTCTCCTTGTGGCAGCTTTCATCTGGTAGTCGACCCTAGAGTCTAAACCAGCTTCATCTGGAAGCCACTGTCCTGCGGCTGGCCTTTGGCGTTTAGATGCACCGCTGGGTAGCCCAATTCACGAAGGCGAGTCGATAACTCTGGAAA
>CAYVIG010000228.1:0-4419 GCA_964451445.1 uncultured Dehalococcoidia bacterium | reverse complement strand
TTGACCCGTTCTCCAGAGTCCTCTACAGCACCGACGCCAGTATCTACCAGATGGAGCCGGTCGGCGTGGTCATCCCCCGCAACGTGGAAGACGTCCTTGCTGTGATTGATGTCGCTAACGAGACGGGTGTTCCGGTGCTTCCTCGGGCCGGCGGTACCAGCCTCGCCGGCCAAACCGTGAACCATGCCATCGTCACCGATTTCAGCAAGTACCTGAACCAGATCATAGAAGTAAATAAAGAAGAGATGTGGGCCAGGGTCCAGCCAGGAATCATACTGGACGATTTAAACCGACAGCTGATCCCCTACGGTCTGATGTACGCTCCTGATCCCACCACCTCCAGCCGCGCTTGCGTCGGCGGCGGCGTTGGCAACAACACCTGCGGCGCTCACTCGGTCATCTACGGCAAGACTCTCGACCACATCAAAGAATTGGACGTGATTCTGTCCGATGGCACCCAGACCCACTTCCAGCCTCTTGATGCGCGAGAGCTTGAAGCCAAGTTGAATGGCGTTGGACTGGAATCGGATATCTACCGTGGTGTAAGACGACTTGCTCAGGAAAATGCGGCAGAAATTGAAGCCCGTTACCCGAATATCATGCGTCGAGTGAGCGGCTACAACTTGGACGAGTTCGTCACCGACTCGGAGTTCAATATGTCCAAGATGGTCGTCGGTTCTGAGGGAACCCTTTGCGTGGTCACCGAGGTCAAAATAAACCTGGTGCCACGTCCCACCATGACCGCTCTGGTAGTGGTCCATTTCGAAGATATCTTCGGTGCCAGCGAGGCCGTACAACACATCCTGGAACACTGCCCATCGTCAATCGAGATCATGGACTGGAACGTGCTGGAACGTTCGCGCGCGTCAACCGGATTGGGCAATAATATGGCCTTCATAGAGGGAGCACCTGGTGCAATCCTGGTGGTGGAGTTCTACGGTGAGACAGACGCTGAACTTACGGACAAGACCACCAAACTGAAAGACGACATGGCTCGCCTGGGCCACGGCTACGCCACGGTGAACATGCTGGATCGCGCGGGCCAGGCCAGCGTCTGGGCTGTCCGCAAGCAAGGACTGGGCTTGCTGATGAGCATGCATGGCGACGCCAAGCCCCTGCCTTTTGTGGAAGACACTGCGGTCGATCCTGGCAATATGGGCGACTTTGTCCGCAGGTTCGACGAGGTCGTCCGCAACCATGAGACGGAGGCCGCTTACTACGGCCATGCCAGCGTTGGCTGTCTGCACATCAGGCCGGTGGTCAGCCTCAAGAACGAGGAAGGCGTGGCCAAAATGGTGTCCATCGCTGACGAGATCAGCGACTTAGTGAAGGACTTTGGCGGCACCCTCAGCGGAGAGCACGGCGACGGTATTGTCCGGGGTGTGTGGAACGAGAAGATGTTCGGCCCGGATAACTACAAGCTATTCCAGGAACTTAAGGTGACCTTTGACCCCAACGGGCTGATGAATCCCAACAAGATCATCGACACACCGCCCATGGACCAGAACCTACGCTATGGCCCTGACTACCGAGCCACCACGCCGCCTACCAAGCTGGACTTCTCCATCGACACCGATTTAGCAGGTGCCATTGAGATGTGTAACGGCATGGGTGCTTGTCGCAAGATTGAAGGCCACATGTGCCCGTCATATATCGCCACCCGGGACGAGGAACATTCCACCCGTGGCCGTGCCAACCTGCTGCGAGCTGACATTGCTGGCAATCTGCCCGAGGGTACGATGACCAGCAGACGCCTCTGGGAAGCTATGGACCTGTGCCTGGAGTGCAAAGGCTGCAAAGCCGAATGCGAGTCTGGCGTGGACATGGCCAAGATCAAGTACGAGTACCTAGACCAATACCACAAAGCCAACGGCACACCCCTGCGCAACAAGGTATTCGGCCATATCGCCAAACTCAGCGCCTGGGGGAGCCGAATGGCTCCATTCTCCAACCTGATGGCCAGCAACCCCATCGGAAAGATGATGTCGCGGATAGTCTTGGGTATCCACCCCAAACGGAACCCGCCCAAGTTTGTACGTAACACCTTTGTCAAATGGTTCAACGCTCGTGGAGCTTCCAGAGTACAGGCCACAAACACCGTGGTGCTCCTGAACGACACCTACATGAACTACAACTACCCGGAGATCGGCCAGGCCGCTGTGGCGCTGCTGGAAACGGCAGGTCTTAATGTGGTCCTCTCGGACACCCAATGCTGTGGGAGACCCATGATCTCCAAGGGGCTCTTGGATGACGCCACGGCCAATGCTGTCGCCAACGTCGACAAGCTGCATACCTACGCCGAACAGGGAATCCCTGTCATCGGCTGCGAGCCAAGCTGCCTGCTCACATTCAAGGACGAGTATCCAGAGTTGGTGCGGAATGAGCGGGCCAGGAAAGTCGCGGCTAACTCGTTTATGATCGATGAGTTCCTGGTTCAGTTACAGGAAGAGGGTAACCTGAACCTGAACCTGGGCAAGCTGGAAAAGAAGGTGCTGTTTCAGGCCCACTGTCACCAGAAGGCGGACATGGGCACCGCGACATCCATGGCGGCCCTTCGGTTGGCCTCTGGCTACCAAGTAGAACTGGTCAACGCCGGATGCTGCGGCATGGCTGGCTCGTTTGGATACGAAAGAGAGCACTACGACCTGTCAATGAAGATCGGTGAAGAGTCGTTATTCCCGGCCATCAGGGCCAAGGACGATGACTGGGAAGTCGCCGTCATGGGCGTCTCCTGCCGACAGCAGGTGGTCGACGGTACTGGCCGCAAAGCTCGCCACCTGGTGGAGGTTCTGGCCGATGCCCTGGAGTAGTGCTGAGGTCTAACTGCCAGCGTCGTTTGCACCAGGTGTCATAGATGGAACGGTCCATGTATGATGAGAATGGGCGTCAACAAAACTGTCGGTCAAAAGCAGAAAGGCTCGCCGTACAAACAGCCTTTCTGCTTGGAAGTTCTTATTTCCTTGTTAGCGAAACGCTCCATGAGGGTTCTACCCTAACACTAGATACCAAAAGCGTTTCGTACGGTTTTTCTATCTGGTCAATGTAGCCGTCAATCTGATTCTCTATGCCGTACCGCAGTTCCATCAGGCGATGCTGCACGGCGAGTTTCAGGTATCAATAGATAAACCTTCATATGATTTCACTGTGACCCAGACGCAGATAGCGCACTGGTATTTTTAGATTAGTTCGTCCAATCAAAGTGATTCTAATATTGATAACCAAAGTCAGTCATAAAAACAGCCTGCGGCCATTTATAGCCGTAGGCTTATATCGGGTATTGGTACCGGTGATTTGAGCTAATCTAGAGGTGAGGAGCCTTTGAGATCAATGCTGGTTGATCAGCATTCTCCCATTTCCATCATGCGACCTTCCCGCCAGGCTACCTGGCCACCTCTCACGGTCATAAATGTGTCCAGGCGCACATTGCCGTCCTGCACGTTACCCGCTGAGTCGATCCACTTGAATGCGCCCTCGCGAAGATCGAATACCGCCATGTCTCCGCACATTCCGGGAGCAAGAGAACCCAAGGTGTTGTCCAAGCCCAGAACGCTGGCGGGGGTGCTGGTACTGGCAGCGATGGCGTCAGGCAGTGTCATGCCCATCGCGTAGAACTTGCTCACCAGGTCGTTCATCTTGTAGACGGTGCGGTCCGGCGGTGGGTTGTGGATGTCAGTGCTGATGGTCGTGGGCGGTAGCCCCTGTTCGAGAGCGTGTTTGACGACCGCGACGTCGCAATGGACTCCTGCGTGGGCCACGTCCATGATGACACCCCGGTCGGCGGCGGCATGTACCTCGGGCCTTATCTTGAAATAGCGGTCCAGCATGTTCTCCGTGTTGCCATTGAAGGCGTGGGTGCAGATGTCTCCCGGGCCTAGGAACTCTAGTATATCGGGCAAGGGGATGGGTGTGCCGCTGACGTGTACCATCAGCCTGGAACGAGACTGGTCGGCGACTGCTCTGGCCGATCTCATGGCTTCATGAGCGTTCCAGGCGGCCACGGCGTTGATGTGCATTCGGACCTTCACGCCAAAGCAGAAGCCTGGGTTTCCCTTGATGGCGTCGGAGGTCTGATCCACGTCGATCATTCTCATATCGTGGAGTCCACCACCCAGGAGCCTGTTGTTGGCCAGGCCCACTCCGCTTACGTGAAGAAAGGACAGTAGACGGGTACGGTGGGCTGGGAACACGTAGTCGCGCATGGCTTCATAATTGATGAAACCGGCGCTTCCAGCGTCCACGCCAGTGGTTGTCCCCGAAGACAGGCAGATCTCATCGGGGTGGACGGCGGTCTGATTGCCGCCGTGGTAAAAATGTCCGTGGATGTCGATTAGGCCTGGTGTGACTAACTTCCCGGTGATATCCAAAGATGCATTGGCGGTGGTCGGGTCGATCCTGTCTGATACTTCAGCCACCAGCCCG
>CAYVIG010000227.1:239-4435 GCA_964451445.1 uncultured Dehalococcoidia bacterium | reverse complement strand
GCCGGCGTCCACGACACCGCTCAAGTGCTGCGTCTGATCATCGACGAGGCAATCCGGCTCGTCGGTGCCAAGGCTGGCTACGTAAGGTTGGTAATCGATGGGAAGTGGGTCGTTGGCACCGTCACGGAATTGGCGGCTGACTATCTAGCAGAAATCTCTGCTCTGGTCCCAGAACCGTCTAACGACGTAAAAAAGACCCTTGCGGCTGAGGCAATGTCCGCCAACCGGCCCGCGGTTGTGGAGGATGCCACTACATCGGAGATAATCTATCCCCAGACCCGAAAAGTGGCCGCCAAATTCGGTTTTCACGGCTCAGCCGCCATTCCATTGCTGGTCAACAACCAGGCCATCGGCGTGATCATCATCTTTGACGGTAGCGTACGCACCTTCACAGAGGATGAGCTCTCCTTCTTGACTGCCTGCGCCGATCAAACTTCTATGGCTCTAGAGAAAGCACGGCTCCTGAGTGAGGCCGAGACGGAGAGAGGACGTGCGGACTCCATGAGTTCAATCCACGCCGACGTGACCATAGTGCGCCAAGGGCACGAATCCTGTAACCTATCGACAGACCTCCAATACCATCAATAGACATTCTACGCTCACAACCTCTGAGTAAGACGCGAGGCCCTACCTATGGTTCGTTGGACGGATATCCATCCGAATGAACAAGCCAGTCTCATGGAGAGATTAGCCGGAAGATATAAACCGCCTTTTGAGGAAACTCCCTGGGTTGAAACTCCAAAGTTAGCCGATGCTCGGGTAGCCATCGTTACTACCGCCGCGATCCACCGCTTTGATGACCGGCCATTCACGGGACATGAAGGCGATTACCGGGTGATACCCGGTGACATCGACTATAAAGATCTGGCGATGTCCCATTCCAGCACCAACTTTGATCGCAGCGCATACCAGCAAGATGCCAACGTCTGTTTTCCTCTTGAACACCTACAGGAAATGGCTGATTCCCGGAAGATCGGTTCCGTGGCCAAGTGGCACTACTCTTTCATGGGTTCTACCGCCCCGCAACGGATGGAACAGGCCGCCAAAGAAGTTTCACAACTCCTCCTTGGCGACGACGTTAACCTGGTCCTACTGATACCCATTTGACCCAACTGCACCTACGCCGTGGGCGTACTATCCCAATACATCGAGCGGCCCGTGGCTGCAGGCGGCGCAGCCATCGCCACCGTCCAGGTGAGTTTGATAAGGCCAGTGACAGAAGCGGTAAAGCCACCCCGGGCCCTGTGGGTGCCCTTCCCTCTGGGAAGACCATTGGGACCACCAAATCGCCCAGATATCCAATCAGATGTCTTACGCCAAACCCTGGCGCTTGTGGATCAACCAAGCGCCCCAGCACTGGTCGATTATCCAGACAACTATGAAGATGACATATCAGCCGAAGAGGGTTGGTCTTGCCCGGTGACCTTCCCCACTGCCGAGCCCAAGACCGAGTCGGATGCTCTAAGGGCGCAATTGCGCACGGAAGTCCAACTGCTGAGGCCATGGTTCGACGAGGGACTCCGCAGCAGAGGACGCACCACGATGGGAGTAAGCGGCAAGGGTGTCGATGCCATCTCAGAGATGCTGGGTATCCTAGTATCGTTCTCTCTGGACGCCGACATGACGGTTCCAGATGGCTACAACGAACCGATGCCCAAGTTGCTGCGGTATCTCATCTCTGACATCAGAGCGTTCTACTCGGAAGCTGCTATCTCAAAACCTGGGGCGATTTTCCCCTCTCCGGATGACCTTGAAGAGTGGTTTTTCCTGGAGACCATCGCCGGTGATGTGTTTTACCAGGTCCGTGAACGCCTGGTGAGCGCAGATATCCTCGTCCTGATAGCCAATGGGTTGGACGATGATGAGATCGATGGCAGATTAGCATTGTTGGCTGGCACCACGTCTGCCACAGCCGAGGAACGGCTACGCCAGCCTGGAATCAGCCGAGAGCTCCTCAAAGCGGCGGCGGAGGACTTTAAAGTTGGCGACGTTGGCCGGTTTTCCCGGTCCTTTGTCCCCATGACCATGCGGGACCGGCGCAGTGAACGGGCCTCATTCGCAAAAACTTCATAATATCCACACGGTGATCCGAAACCACAGACGCCTCACACAGAATCTGAATCCATTGTGGCGCGGCCAAGGTTTCTGTTTTATAGTCATAGCCAAAAACGAACAACGATTTCAACAGCCATCAATAGGTGACAGGTCACTCAATCGTATAGAATTTTACAATAAAGCGACCCGGGCAGTTTAGCCGGGTCGTTTTATTCCGTTTGTCAGCCACAGGATGTCCTGAAAAGGACGCGATTTCAACAACGAACTAAAGGGAGGGTTTATGAAATACGACGTATTAATCGTCGGCGGGGGAGCTGCCGGGTCGGTCTTGGCCAGCAGACTAGCCGAAAATGAGAACACCTCGGTCCTGGTGCTGGAAGCTGGGCCGGATTATCCGGATCCGAATAATATCCCGGACGAGATCAAGTACGGCGGAACCCGGTATGCCGAAGCCCAGGATTCAGAACACAACTGGGCGCTGCGCGGGACCATCACGGAAGAACAGGGTGAAATCCACGTGGCCCAGGGCCATGTGATTGGCGGTGGTTCATCCATCAACGGACAGGCTATGCAGCGAGGATTGCCCGAGGATTTTGAAGCCTGGGCGGCCCTCGGCAATGATGAATGGTCCTACACCAAGGTACTGCCGTTCTTCAGAAAATCCGAGCACGACCTGGATATTCGCGACGACTTCCATGGCACTGATGGCCCAATGCCGGTTCGGCGACGCCAGTCTGGCCCCGTACCAGACATCCAGCGGGCCTTCCGCGAAGCCCTGATGAAAGACGGCTACAACCCTACCGATGACACCAACGGCGCCAACCCTGCAGGCGTGGGTGTCTCTCCCTCGAACAACCTGGATGGGCTGCGAATGAGCGCCGCCATGACCTTCCTTGGTCCGATGCGCCACCGCCTGAACCTCACAGTGCGCGGCGGCGTGTCTGTCACCAAGATACTGACCGAAGGCAAGAAAGCCGTTGGGGTGGAAGCAGAAAGCGGCGGAGAGGTCTTCAACATCGAAGCCGAGCGTGTCGTGCTCTGCTCCGGTGCCATCAGGTCGCCTCAGTTGCTGATGCTTTCCGGAATCGGTCCATCCGACCAACTCAAAGAATTTGGCATCACCCAAGTCCACGAGCTACCGGGTGTGGGTCAGCACCTCTGGAACCATCTGAGTTCCCACATCGCGTTCAAGGTCAAAGACGGCGTCACCCTCTCCGGCGAAGCCGACGCAGTGCACTATAGCTTGCACTACACCGCTGATGGTTCCAGCGAAGCCAATGACATGGTGCTGAGGACCAACCCGGTGGTTGACGAACGGGAAGAGAAGGTCCCAGGACTGCGGACCAAGTACGACACAGAAGGTATCCCACCAGAGCAGGTGGGGCGCATCTCATGCACTCTTGGCCTGCCCGACGGCTCTGGGTACGTCCGTTTGGCTTCTGCCGACCCTGGAGTTCAACCAAGTTTTAACTACCAGTATCTGCAAAACGCCAACGATGCCCAACGCGTTCGCGAGGGCATCCGGATGGGCTGTAGGCTTCTGGAATCGGAGGCATATAAAGATGTATGCGACTATCGATTAAATCCCAAGGATGACATTCTCAACGATGACTCCGCCCTTGACCTGTGGATTCGGCAGAACGTCGGCAGCGCCAGGCACGTGTCCGGCACCTGCCGCATGGGGCCCGATTCCGACAACACCACCGTTGTAGACCAATACTGCAAGGTGAAAGGCATGCAGGGCCTATTTGTGGTAGATGCGTCAATCGTCCCGAGAGTGCCGAGGTCTGGCGGTCTCCACGCCACTGTCCTCATGATTGGTGAAAGAGCAGCAGGGTGGATCGCAGAGGACTAACCCTGGTGCCCTTCCCTCAGTGACTTAGATTTGCCCGGTACTAAATTTAGGAGGATCACAACCATGGAACCAGTGATCAGAAATATCAAAGACGTCTTCGACGGTACCAACACCGCCAGGATGATCAACTTAGACGACAACCCGCCCACCTGCACGTTGTCCTACGGGGTGATACCGCCCGACGGCACTAGCTCCCACCACATCCACCCGTGGGAGCATGAAGTGTACATAATCGAAGGCAGCGGTACTCTCATCTGCGACGGAAATGAGTACCCGGTAAAAGCCG
>CAYVIG010000227.1:0-229 GCA_964451445.1 uncultured Dehalococcoidia bacterium | reverse complement strand
ATGTTCATACCGCCGAACGTGGACCATTACACCCTGAACAATGGCGGTCAGGGCAACATCCACCGCATCGAGATCAACCCGCTCATCGCCGCCCAGAGCGGTGGAGCAGGAAACAACGGTGGCGAGGGCTCCGGCGTGTCTCCGGTGATTCGCAACCACGCTGACCTAGATCGAAAAGCAGGGCACGTGCTGATCACTAGCAAGGACGGAGCGCCAAACTACGTGATGC
>CAYVIG010000226.1:0-4468 GCA_964451445.1 uncultured Dehalococcoidia bacterium | reverse complement strand
AAGCAATCGCAACTAAAATCAATGAAAAGATTGATATTCCTTTCGTAAGTGAAGAGAAAGAGCAAATCTTCTTTGAGAAGTGTGTTGACGTAGTAACAGACCTTATTGAAGGATTGCTTAAAGGAAAGTAATTAATTGAAAGAGTCATTTAAAATAGGTTCATTTCATAATGGCTTAAATTCTAAGGCTGACCCTAGAGATATAAAAGACGATGAATTAGCTATTATACAAGATGGTGACGTTGATAGCGTAGGTCAAATAACTATGTCTGGTGATGTGGATGTTATTACTACCTCTAGCAAACCAACGTTAGATGATTTAATAGACGGATATGGTCTATTTAGGTTTGGTTCGGACTATAACGCCTCAGGTTCTGAGGCAAGAACTAATTATATAATAGCTTGGGATGATAAAGTTGGTAAGTTTTATTGGCTACCTGGGAGTTCTACATGGGCTACTCCATCTAACTTAGATGCCTCATCCGACTGGGGTACGGAAGAAGATTCAAAGCCAATCTATTATTATGTAGATGGTGCTCTTAGAGTGTCTGATGGTAACTTCTCTAACTCTAATAATGATTCTCTTTGGATAGGAGTGGTTGATAGGACTTTATTCCCTGACGGTTATCAAGGAGGTGATAACGCTATAACAGGTTGGCATAAAGAAAAGCAAGAACTACTAACACCTACAGTTGGTAGTATTGATGTAGATGCACCCTCAGATGCTAGTGGAGTACCAGCAGGGGGAGTAAGGTGGCGAGTTAGAAATATGTATGACAAGACTGTCCAGCTTTATCCTTTTGATGATACGATGTCTAATTATTCTAATGAAGGCATCTATGATATGACTGAGTATTATGGCTCTGATAGTAATGATGAGTCATGGCAGGTGTGCCAAAGAGGTGTTGACGGATATTCAGTGCCTGGGCTAGCTGCTTCTAGTAATTATCATTGGTTTGGCATAGGTATGCATAATGAAGATGACGATTCTTCCGTTGAGTGGAAATGGCAATTAAAGAGTTATAAGAGCTTTAATGGGACAGGGGAATCAGACCAAAAACTTACAACAGGTAAATCTCTATATGTAGCAGTTAGATTAAGTGGAGATGAGCAGAAGAATATATGGCTAGGCACTCATTATAGACCTTTAAAAGATAATAACTTTTTGAATGTGCAAATTGATGATTGCTATATAAAAGTTCATCAAGATTCAGGCGGAAATTATATGAAGTGGAGGATAGACCACACTAAGTTTACAGACTCTACTACGCCATCTGGGGTATGGCACGTTATAGAATTACCCTATGATGACAATTTTGAAAAGAGTATATCTGGTGATTTCTTTCCTGAGAGATTTGATATAGAAATGAGAGTATCATGGCAAAGAAAGGGCTCAGTAGAAACAATAGACACAGGTTCAAATAGTGCTTCAACAAACCCTGGTATTGAGTTTTTTCAATTATCTGATTTAAGAATAGGAGAATCTGAGCTTGTTGGTGTAGACACTGTTGGAAAGCAAAAGTTTTCAATGAGTTATACATACGATGATACTGAAAATGAAAGTTTACTTTATAATTTTGGAGGAGGCTCATCTCAAGAAATTGTATTTCAAAATACTACATCTGCCTATAAAATAGGTATAGAGGCGTATGTAAAACCACCATCCAATAAAAGGGTAACAGGTGCTAATCTATATATGGAAGACGATGGTATACCTTATAGAATAGCTGAATTAAGATATATGGATGGTATAAGAGGCTCTTGGGAACAAGAGTTTCCATCTTCACAAAGATTTGTATCTGCTTTTAGCAACGCTGTTAATAAAAGTGGATTAATAAAGACTGATGGTCTTCCTCTTTTGGAGTCATATGAAGCCATGAATGGGTTTTCTCCTAAAGTAAGAACAACATCAGCTAGATATAAGACTGCGGTAATACTTAACAGACAAGTATACGCTGGTAATATACTTCAGAATGGTAAGATTTATGGAGATAGAATGATAAAATCTACCACTAACTCATTTGATAGTTTTCCAACTGAAGGTAGAGAAATAGATGTAGTACAAAATGACGGAGATGAGATAGTTAAGCTAGAGGTTTATGCTGATAGAATATTACAATTCAAGAGAAATGTGATGTATCTTATAAACGCTACAAGAGGGGCAGAGTACTTAGAAGACACTTTTGAGGGGAAAGGTGTTGTTTCCGATTCTGCGGTTGTCAAGACTGATATGGGTATAGCTTGGGCTAATGAGAATGGTTGTTATCTATATGATGGTGAAAAGGTTAATAATCTAACTGATGGATTAATAGATGACTCTGATTGGGCAACTCATGTAAATAGTAGCACTGATGTTATATTTTATCCTTTAAAACAAAAGATTTTAGTAACAGGAGGAACTGGAGGGGAAGATATATATGCATTTACATTATACACAAAGAGCTGGACTTATATAAAAGGTAAGTTGTCTCAATTAAAGACTAATTTTATTGTAGATGTAGACAACGATATAAAGTATTTAAACGCTACCAACTTATATAAGTGGGATGACTCTGTGTCTACTAGTACTAATTTTAGAGCATTAACTAAGGATTTTGACTTTGGCAATCCTGCTAAAAGAAAGAAATGTTTTAAATTTTATGTTACATATAAAGCGAGTAGTGATGCTAAAGTTAAAGTATACTATGGTACTAATGGTGCAAATTTAACAGGTAATTCAACCTTTGGCACTGAAGTTGCTGCGTCTAAATTTGCTAGTACAACTGACGATGCATATGTAACTGGCGATGGTGGGTTAAAAAGCACAGGGGGTGAATGGAAACAAGCTGAACTTAAACCCCCAAGCCCAGTGAATAATGTATATTCAGTTCAATTACATTTTAAGGCAAGTGGAACAGTTCCATTAGATTTTGCAATCAATGATATAACAATTGTATATAGAGAAAAACCAATAAAATAATGTCAAGAAAAAGCTCAAGAAAAGCAAGACATCAAAACGCAGCTACCCCTAATCTAGGAAGAGGAGCACCTCCTGCTTCTTCAGGAAGAAATGGAGAACAACAATTTAGGAATATTCCTGGAGAGGGCTTAGTGCATATGGTACGAACCGATGGAGGATGGCAGAAGGTTGCGACCTCTAAAGGAGGTACATCTCAAGGTGATTCTAAGGCTGATTTACCTATTTCAATAACTACTGGTGCAGCTGCGTCCACCGGGACAGGAGGAGGAACAACGACTGATTCTCATACTGGCTTATTAAACCTTGATGCAGATGACCATCCTCAATATGTTCACATAAGTACAAATAGAGCAATAACTGCAGCTCACACCTTTAGTGGGAATACTGCTTTTACGGGAATCCCTACATTTACTAATATAGATGTTAATGGTGGCAATATAACTGGAATTACAGATTTAGCAGTCGCAGATGGAGGAACTGGTGTTTCTACTAGCGATAGTTGGTTAAATAGTAGAATAACAACAAATGCGAATGGTACGTTAAATTATGATGCAACAAGCGCAGTCGCCCCTAATCACGATAATTTAGCGGGTTTCGTTGCAGATGAGCATATTGATTGGACAAGTACATCTGAGAATTTCTCAACAAGTGGAACAGCTGCTATGGCTGACTTAACAGTAACCACTACTAATAATGTAAAGCTATCATTAAGAGAAACCTCTACCCATAAAGTTGATTTTACAGTAGGAGACACAGGGCAATTAACAATTCATCCTAGTGGAAATTCTTTTATGCTTCATAATGATTCAAATATGGGAAGTACTAGTTTTGTAAGTGGATTCGCAGGTTCTGGGTGGCAACTATCTAAAGACTCTGCTAATGAGTATACGGCTGAATTTGATAATCTCACAGTTCGTGGTACAATGAGTGTATATGAGCTTCTTATACAACAAATAAGAGCTTCTAATGGAAGTGTTATAATAGGTAGCGCTGATAAGGTTGTAGCTGTAGAGCAAATTTCAGGTAGTTCATATAAATTTACAGTAGAATCTGATGAAGCTGATGGAGGTTCTAATGGTAATGATTTTATACATTTTAAAGAAGATGATTTAATTATAGCTCAAAAATGGTCTGGCACTAGTGGAGACCCTCCATATACTCCAGTTAAAAGAGTAAGAGCTACCGTTACTGAAACTTCTAACTCAGGTGGCTCTTCTTTAGACGCTAAAGAATTTAAAGCAACTCTATATAGCACTGACTCCATAGCTTCAGGCGATTTACCTTTAGACTTTGTAAGAATAGGTAATACTTCAGATGCAGATAGGCAAGGAGGTATATATCTTACATCTGAGGATAGTGGTGCTCCATTTATAGATATATTTGATGATGTAGACTCTTGGGCGGATTGGAGATTAGCTACAAAGACAAAAGCTAGGCTTGGAAGATTAGATGGAATTAATTATGATGATGGAAGTGGGGGATTTAGAAACTTTCAAGATGCGTTTAATCG
>CAYVIG010000225.1:0-4539 GCA_964451445.1 uncultured Dehalococcoidia bacterium | reverse complement strand
CCCTAGTCTGTTTTGCGGACTGTTCGGGCTTCTCCTACTGGTCGGGTGCACATCCTCCACCCCACAAACGCGACAGCAACAAACAACGCCTAGCTCGGAAGCACAGCTGACTCCTAAAGAGAACGACAGAACGATGTCGAGCTTGGACGTCCAGCTGATGCCCGAGGAAGCCGGCATAGTCCTACTGAATCCCAGTCCGGTAGACGGGCGCCTCTATGTTACCGGCATCACTGTAACGATAGATGTGATACCTGAGACTGGTTGGGTAGTTGCGGAATGGAAAGGACCCGTCTTTGAGATATTCGGCGACACTGCATATGTGACGATGGATGGGAATAAATCTGTCGTAGTAAGGCTCGATCAGACCCCATCTTCTGAATCCCCTTCTCCGACAAAAGACCCGTTCGGCAATCAGATGGGTGTGGCCCTGGAAGAACCGACCGCAGTACCAACGGCAACAGCAGTGCCAACTCCGACCATAATACCCACCCCGACACCTGGCCCATACCCCAGAGCCAGCGCGTACCGGGAGGCTGAGAACTGGAGTATGGCTGTCAGAGAGTACTCAGGGGTGATCGAAGCTTACCCTGATGACGGGGACGCTTATTACTACAGGGCGTACTCCTACCACCAGATAGGGAATCACTGGCAAGCCATATCTGACTATGACAAAGCTTTGGAACTAAACCCTAGCAGTGTGGCCTATAACAACCGTGGTGATGTCTATAGGGACATGGGCCGGTATCAACAGGCTATAGATGACTACACGGATGCGATCCGTCTCGACCGGAACTACGCGGAAGCCTACAATGGCCGCGCTATAGCAGAGAAGAGCCAGGGGGCAAATTCGGATTGGACTGAAGGCCAAGCATGCTTATTAGACACCAGGTATTGTCCGACACCGACACCAATTCCGACGCAGGAACCTACGATAGCCCCAACGCCGAAACCGTATGGGATGCAACTATCGGTAAATGATATTCCATTAAAGGCGAACCAGGCGGTATTTAACATTACAGGCGGCTCGTTGGTCTTTGACCCTGCCCCGGATGAATCGGGTAAGTACGACCAGGGGACCACCATCACGGCGACTGCATTACCAACTGTTGCGGGGTCAGGGGTTCACTTTGGCGGTCTTAGAACAAGAAATGGCAATACCGGGACCATCGTCGCGAGTGGAACCTCATGGTCTATGACTGCGACGATAACCTCACCGTACGGACCGTACGATCCGGTGCTACCTTCTTCACCGAGGATAACGTTCTTGACCCAGTGGGGGAGTGGAGGTTCCTCGGACGGCGAATTTGATTCACCTTGGGACATAGCGGTCGCACGAGACGACAGTGTCTACGTCGCAGATGCTCTCAACCACCGGATCCAGAAGTTCACCTCCGAAGGCGTGTTCGTCAGCAAATGGAGCACAAGCGGCGCAGGCGACGGCCAGTTTAATCAACCATGGGGGATAGAGGTGGCACCAGACGGTAGTGTCTATGTTGCAGACTCTGGCAACCACCGGATTCAGAAGTTCACCTCCGAAGGCGTGTTCGTTAGCAAATGGGGCTCGGAAGGCACGAGCGACGAGGAATTAGACTTCCCGTATGGCGTCGCGGTGGCACCCGACGGAAGCGTCTACGTAGCAGAGTCTTTTAACAACCGCGTACAGAAGTTCACATCAGAAGGAGTATTCGTAAGCAAGTGGGGCACACCGGGGTCAGGCGACGGACTGTTTAATAGTGCGAGTGGAATCACGGTTGCATCAGATGGAAGCGTCTATGTTTCAGACTACAATAACAACCGGATCCAGAAGTTCACCTCCGAAGGCGTCTTCGTTAACAGCTGGGGGACGTCAGGAGACGGGGATGGTGAATTTGGTGCCACTTTGGGGAATGTTGCGGTAACAACAGATGGAAGAATCTACGTTCTTGACACGGCGGCTAACCGTATCCAAAAATTTTCAGAGGCACCGTAATCATATTCCTGGTAATGTCACGTCGGCATATAACAAAATTCCATCTATCTCTGTAGTAACTTTTCTCTATGGATTAGAATCTTCAGTATCCGGGCCGATATTGTAGCCATTCAATATGAAAGGTTTGATGCGCATCGAACCTTAAAGTTGTTTCCTTGAGCCGCGTTAGCGGATGAGAACCGACCTGTCACCGGAGATCCCAGACAAATTTAATGCTGTGGTTTACCTACTGAAGATTCAAGTACTCTTCTCATCCTCGAATCAAGAACATAATTCCAGATATCAATAACATCGCAGTAATCATCCTAGAAAATACCTTTTCTGGAACTCGTTTAAGAATCGTCTTGCCAGTATAGGCGCCAAAGACGCCTATTAAGCTAAGTCCGATTCCAAGAATAATCACTCGTGTTGTCAATAATCCGTTGGTGCTGAAGATAATTAATTTAGGAATCTGAATTGCTCCGAGACCAACCGCGGACGTGCCTACATAGGCACTAGAGATTAATCCGTATTGCAAATAGAAAAGCGAAGCCATTGGACCTGGAATTCCAAGGAATGAAGAACCGAATCCAGCAGTAGCTCCTATAGGTATGAAAGCTCGAACATTAATCTTAAAATTACGCCCGATCGGTA
This sequence comes from uncultured Dehalococcoidia bacterium, assembly GCA_964451445.1. GTDB lineage: Bacteria > Chloroflexota > Dehalococcoidia > Lucifugimonadales > UBA3495 > UBA9611. Next base: position 1,937 of record CAYVIG010000225.1, on the reverse strand, counting down.
GCCGAGTATAGAGCACTAGAGTGAGCATCGTGACGCCCAATATGCGAACTATCATTTCAGTGTTAATTGAAATGAATATCAGACTTCCAAATACTGCCATCGGGATTGACCCCGCAGCAAAATATCGAACTACTTTCCAATCAATTGTTTGGTGATGCAACCATGCCCTCGATCCAGTCGCAAACACTTGCGAAATAGAAATAATCGGGATCGCTTCCTTAATTCCGAAAGCCCATACTAATACTGGAAGAGCAACTAATCCGCCGCCAAATCCTGCCACTCCAGAAATAGTAAAACCAATGGTTGCGGCAACTAATACTGCTAAGATTTTTAGTATCTCTTCCATTTATGTTGTTATTCTTTGTTTATCGAAATGAGAGGCTTCTTTATAAAGTGCTCTCGTGGATAACAGGGCTATGAGCTCGCTATCCTCTTCATAACGTATGCTGGAAGGCCTTGCTAAACTCTTACTCTACAGGGACGTCCCCAGTGATTCCTCTCGTTATCAAGTCCGTTATTTCGGGATCAGAAAGGCCCAATAATTCACTCAGCAATTGATGGTTGTGTTCTCCGAGATTCGGGGCTGGAATGGGTATTCCTCTTGGACTCTTAGAGAGAAGCCATGGCGTGGTTACCTGCTTATACGGGCCCGTTTCCGGATGATCAACCACATCCCAGAAACCCCTTGATTCAAGATGGGGATCGATTATCACCTCGTTTCCATTAAGTACTGGAGCGGATGGAACGCCACGGGATTGTAGCTGATGCATCGCTTTGTAATGATCTTGTTTGATAGTCCATAATGCGATGATTTTATCCAACTCATTCTGGTTAGAATGTCTTGATTCACTGTCGCAGAATCTACTATCACTGGCCAATTCCGGATTGCCAAGTACCAAGCATAATCCACGCCATTCGTCTTCAGTTCCTACAGCAACAGCAACCCACGTGTCTTCTTCTAGACAAGGGTAAATTCCGTGAGGAGACATATCGCGGTGAAAATTCTCCATTGTCCCGGCTATCCTGCCAGTGACAGAGAAATCCAGTATAGATTCGCCGACAAGCATAGTGGTGACTTCCCGTTGTGACAGATCGACTAAACAGCCTTTACCAGTCTTTAGGCGGCTACGCAATGCAGTCATCAAAGCACCGAACGAAAGTATTCCAACGACCGGGTCCGGATAGACAAGATTGGTCAACAAAGGGAAACCATCTTGGTATCCAGTGATTGAAGCTAAGCCTCCAGTTTGCTCTAAAGTAGAGCCTAGTGATCCGTAGTTAGCTTCTGGTCCAGTTGCCCCTTGACTGCTGATTTTCAAGTAGATAAGTTGGGGATTCCAACTTGAAACTACATCATAACCAAGCCCAAGTCGGCCCATTACCGAACCTCGGTAATTCTCAACTAACACGTCGCAGACTTTTACCAAATCAAGGAACAGTTCTTTACCTCGATCGGTCGCTAGATCGATGGTAAGTGTTCGTTTGTTAATGTTCCGGTGGACATGATGGGCTGTTCGATTCCATGGGCGTTCACCTGGGTCACCGTTAGGGTACACTCGGAGATCATCGGGTCCAGGTCGTGCTTTCCCACGGTTTATGTCCATACGGGAGAGAGATTCAATCTTAATTACTTCAGCGCCCATATAACCAAGGAACATGGTTGCATACGGACCGGCCGCTACCTGGCTAAGGTCCAATATACGTAATCCTTCAAGCGCCGGTCTGATTGGCGAAATAGACATTCTACGCGACCTCTAGGCCCAGTTCGGTCATGGAATAACCCAAACCCTGGCACAATACCTCTTCATTGTGTTCACCGAGCTTGGGAGCTGGGAAAATCTCCCAGCGGTGGTCGTCGATGCGATAAGGCGCACCAGGTTGAATGGTATTCGGTAGCGCCTCCCCCTCTACAAACCTAAAGAATTCCCGTTCTACAA
>CAYVIG010000224.1:0-4543 GCA_964451445.1 uncultured Dehalococcoidia bacterium | reverse complement strand
CATGCGGGTGATGCTCAAGAAGATGACCATGGTGCAGCCGTGGGCTGCCAGGTCCCTCAGTTGCTCTCCTTCCGGCATGGCAACCCGACCTTCCATGCGGGTCATAATCACCGTCTGGGCTTTCTCGGGGACTGTCAGTTCCGATTTCAGGACCGCCGCGGCGGCAAAAGCCGCGGTGACACCGGGTATGATCTCAAACTCCACGTCGTTTTCATCAAGGATGCGCATTTGCTCCAGAATGGCACCGTAGATGGCTGGGTCACCGCTCTGCACCCTGGCGACTATTTTTCCATCGGCCACAGAACTGAGTTCTAGGTCCATGATCTCGTCTAGGTTCATCTCTTTGCTGCCGACGACCTGTGCGCCTTCTTTGGCGAAGGCCACGATTTCCGGGGGTACCAGAGAATCGGCGAAGATCACGACATCAGCCGATTCGATGATTCGCTTTGCTTTCAGTGTCAGCAGCTCCGGGTCACCGGGCCCGGCGCCAACTACATAAACTTTGCCCTTGGTTTGAGTCATGCTTTGTTTTCCTTAAGAACGTTAGTGTAAGTACGTTTCTGCGCGGTTTTGTTTATGACCCTGCTGAGGACTCGTCCTGGTTTCCCCTCACGATTAGGAGGGAGAAGTAGTCCATGTCCTCTTCTTTTATCTCTGTTACGTCCCTAATCACCTTTTCCTGTTCAGTGGTGACTCTGCGTACGTAGGTGCTTTGTCCGGTGAGTCCAAGCCCTTCAAGTTTAGCCAGCGTCTTCACGATGATCGGGCTGACCTTCATCAGCACTACCGTATCAAAGTTAGATGTGGCTTCGGACAGGTCATCCAAACCGTAGGCCGCTGGCAGGATCGCCAGTTTTTGCCCGTGGGTTGCCAACGGCGCTCCGGAGCTTGCCGCCGCTGCCATCACAGATGATACACCAGGAATGATTACAACGGGAGCTTCTGGACAGATTTCTTTGACCCCAGACAACACGTAGGAGAAGGTGCTGAAGAGCATGGGGTCGCCCTCCGTTAGGAAGGCCACGTCTTGTCCTTTGGTGAGCCTTTCGGCAACCAATTTGGAGGCTTCAACCCAGGTCTTGGCAGCGCCGTAGGCATCATCGGTGGGGAAGGGCGCTCTCAGTATCTCCTGATCTGAGGTTACATAATTCTTAACGATGGTGAGAGCGTAGCTGTCCCGCATGTTGGAGGCCTGGGGCACGCAGATCACTGACACGCTCTGGATGGCTTTCAGGGCCTTGAGGGTCAGTAATTCTGGGTCGCCGGGGCCAACGCCAACACCGTAGAGACAGCCGAATTTACCAGGGTGTTGGGGAGTGGTTTCTGGCATGTCTAATTAGTTATCGCGCCGACCGGAAACAATGAAAACCGGGTTGAGAGCTTCCAGGCGGACCGCGCCGTCGGGCATTTCTTTCCCTCTGGATGAGGCTACTTGGGTAATCTCAGCCGCAAGCCCGAGGTTTTTCAGTAACTGGTATGTTTCGGACGTTCGCTCTAGGACTGCCAGGTTAACAACTATGGTCCCGTTGGGGTTCAAACGCGAACTGACGTACTCCAAAATCTCAGAAAGGTTGCCGCCGCTGCCACCGACAAAGACCGAATCAGGGTTCGGGAGCGGCTCAAGGGCGGTCGGCGCTTCGCCGTTAACGGTGTGGATGTTGTCAGACCCCAGGTTCGCGACGTTGGCTTCCAGCAGCGGCAGTGAATCGGTGTCGCGCTCAATTGCATAGACCTGGCCCTGGTTCGCGATCAAAGCGGCTTCTACGGAAACGGAACCGGTGCCCGCGCCAATGTCCCACACCACGCTGTCTGGGCGGAGTCCCAGGGAATAGAGGCTGACGGCCCGGACTTCCCGCTTGGTGATCTGACCTTTATTGGGACGACGCTGCTCAAAGGCATCGTCGGGTAATCCCAAACCACGGTTAAGTCCTGGCAAGTCTTTTACCAACTTAAGCCGCTCCCGATCGGGAGGCCATTGGGATGCCGTCGGGGGATGTCGAAGCGTGGCCAAGTAGAGCGCCATCGAAGTCGAAACACATCGCGTCAACGATCAGCTTATCGGCATCTTCGCCCAGGAGCTTGTGGCTCTCATCGCAGACCATCTGGCTCATCAGGGTGAACAGTTCCAACTGATTGTTGGCCAGGGCAATCTCGCCAAAGTGGCGGCCCGATGTCGTGGCCGCCATCTCTTTTTGCAATTCCTCGGACGCGCCGCATTTTCCCGCTAGTTCGGCCAGGAAGGTGGTATCCACTTTGTTTCCAGCCACGTGGGTGACAAAGTAGCCCATGGCCATTTTGGAGAACTTTCCCACCATGCCAACGTGGGTCGCCCGTTTGAACCCGCGAGCCACGCACCGTTTCAATGCCGCCCCGCTGAATATGCCGATGCCGACGTAGGCCATATCCGGTAGGTCCAAGTGATTCTTGGTGAAGGCTTCACTGGCTAGGCCAGTTGCCAGCACCATGTGATCGATGTTGTTGGTGGCGGCCACGTCCACTGCCATGTTGACACTGGCCCGCCAGGCGGCAGTGGAGTACGGCTGTACCACTCCGGTGCTGCCAAGAATGGAGATACCGCCGATGACTCCCAATCTGGCGTTGGTGGTCTTTAAGGCCACCTCTTCGCCGGTGGGGACTGATAGTTTAGCGGTGATCCCTTTGTCAGGACTAAGGCCGTGGGCCTTGGCGACTTCCGAAGCGTGTTCCGTGATCATCCGGCGTGGCACTCGAGTCACGGCGGGTTGACCAACCGGTATGCCAGTGCCAGGGAAAGTCACGGTTCCGACGCCCATGCCGCTGGTGATGGTCACACCCTGTTCGGTACCGGGGCCGTCTTCAATCCTAGGGCCGATCGATACGGTGGAGCATATCTCCGCGCCGTGGGTTGCGTCCGGGTCGTCCCCGCCGTCCTTGATGACCGAGCAAAGGACTTTTTCACTGCCGGGCGTTCGGTCCGTCCATTCGCAGCGGTTCAATGTGAATTCAACGTCCTGGCCCATGGGCAGGTGGATGGTGGTCTTTTCCACATGGGTTCCGGTGAGGAGGGCTGTGACCGCCGCCTTGGTGGCTGCGGTTGCGCAAGCTCCGGTGGTATATCCGGTACGCAAACCCTTGCCCCGAACGGTCGGGCGACTGTAATCGCTTTCCGGGGTTCCTTTGCCGGGTTGGAACGATTCTGTGTCGGCCGGACTCATGCCGTTGCCTGGTCCCAAACTTTCTTGACCCGGTCTGCGGCAATGGACATGATCTTGTCGTCGACGCCCAATGGCGGGGTCATGGACATGGCGATGTGTGGGTAGCGCGCCTTAATCTCTTCAAGTCCGCCAATCACGTTCCTCTGCAGGATGATTCCGGGGAAGAAGATGTAGGGGACGCACATGATCGATGAGACGCCAAGGGTCTCGGCCAGTCTGGCGGCAGCGTCGTCCATGGTCGGGTCGCCGTAGTGCGACTGGGCCACTGCCACTGCGTACTCGGTTCCCAGGCGGTCTTCGATCAACTGACCCAATTCTTCCAACCAGATGCAGTCGTCATATTCGGTCTTGGTTCCAGCTTTGATCAGCAGGATGCCGTGGGGACCGGCGCCTTGATCCAAGGCGGAATGTTCATCGGAGGATTCCAGTTCTTTGACCCTCTGGACCACCAGATCTGCCAGGTTGGTGTCGAGGCCAAGGCCGTCGGCCAGGTGCAATTGGAGTCCCGGAAGTTGTTCTTGGACTTCCTCGATGATCTCGTTCATCTCCAGGGTGGCGTGTTTGCCGTTACCCAGCAGGAAAGGAGTCACTACGACCTGGTTATAACCCCGGTCGTTTAGCATCTTGGCCGCTTCATGAGGGAACGGCTCAAGGAATTCCAGGCAGGACAGTACCATCTGTGACTCGTCGATCTGGAGCATTCCTTGAAGGCGGTTGGCCGCCTGTTTCAGTCCGTCTGGCGTGCTTGGACACTCCTGGCACCATGCTGGAGATTCATCTTTTGACCAGGCGCAGGAGCATTCGGCCTTGCTGGTGCCGCGCTGGCTGCCGTGCCCCAGCAAGATAACTCCCCAGCGGTCTTTTTGGTTTGTATCTTGGCTCAAAGTACTACCTCTTGCAGCGCTAGTCCCAGCAAGGCGTTGACCGTTGCTGCCGCAGCAGAACTGCCGCCTCTCTTCTCCCAGACAGATATGTACGGCACGTCCTTCTTGGCCAGTTCGGCCTTTGACTCGGGGCAGGCAATGAAACCCACCGGCATGCCGATGACCAGCGCTGGCGACACCTGGCATTCTTGGATCATGTCCAACAGCGCCAGGAGAGCGGTGGGGGCGTTGCCGATCACGGCGATGGCACCGTTCAGTTGGGGTTTAAGTTCCCTGATAGCAGCCACAGAGCGGGTGGTACCTTCTGATTTTGCCCGTTCGGCAGTGTTTGGTGAGTCGATCTGGCAGTAGGTTTTGATGCCGCACTTGCCCAGCAGGGCCTTGGATATACCAACTTCCACCATGCGTACGTCAGTGACCACAGCGGCCTGGGCTTTGATGGCTGCAACGCCGATATCCACTGCA
>CAYVIG010000223.1:0-4544 GCA_964451445.1 uncultured Dehalococcoidia bacterium | reverse complement strand
CCAACGTCAAAGGCGTGTTTCTCTGCTGCAAATACACCATCCCGGCCATGATCGCCAGCGGTGGCGGTTCCATCGTGAACATATCCTCCCAGTCCGGTCTTCGGGGCGTCGGCTACTCGGTGCCCTATGCTGTGAGTAAGGCTGGAGTCATCCACTTGACCACCGTGGCCGCCGCCCAGTACACCTCTCAGGGTGTGCGTGTGAACTGTATCGCACCGGGTGGAGTTGATACGCCCCAGATGCGGGGCAGCACCGCCAGCGCCGAGGTGTTTACCGACCGGAATCAAGGTCATCCCATGGGCCGGGTCGGCACCGCTGATGAGATAGCCAACCTGGTCCTGTGGCTGGCATCGGATGAAGCGTCTTATGTGAGTGGCAGCACTTATAACATCGACGGCGGGACCATGGCTTCGGCCAGATGAGCCCCTGTGATAAGCGAGAAATATGGATAAATTGATTGACATTGCCAACCGCGCTGTGGCGGACTACGGTTTTCGCCAGGCGGTACTCTATGGAGCAGGGGACATAGCCAGCAAGTGGTCCCTCACCGAGGATGAAGCTGCGCTGTTGTCGGGCTCGATATTAGGCGAACTCAGCGCACTTCCGATCCCGGTTCAACCGGCGGACATCCCAGATGAGCAAGCCCGGATCGCCGAAGTGATCAAAGGCCTGATTTAGGGTGTTGGAGGAGCGCCAGCGCCGATGGGCGCGCTTAGTTGGTTGGGGTCATATCCAACCAGCTCCACAAATCCCCGCCCGGTGACGGCATTTCCTTCCCGGGTTCCTACAACCCTGACCTCGCCTTCCCAGTAAGCCGCAGGTACGTACTGGCTGTCCGAGAATTCCGAGTTCACCAACACGGGTTCAAGCTGCAGTTCTAATTCCTGGCTGCGGATAGTGATTACCCAGCCGCTGGGGTATTCGATGTTTGTACCCGGGCTGGTCCAAGTTTCTTCTGAAGCAATCAGCACGTCTGCTTGATCTAGTGTCAAAACTGAGCCATCGGCCAATAGTAACGTGCCGTAACCCGAGAACGGCGTCTTGTCGGACGGATCCCAGACCTGCACCGCCATCAGATCGGTACCGTCATCCAACTGCACGCCGGCCCAGTCCCAACCTACTTCCTGGCCCAACAAGTCGCCCCATTGGTGGTCCATCCAAGAAGCGCCGGTGACCGGGCGCTGTACACCATCGACGGTGATGCTTCCGGTGGTGTACAGGCGTGAACGAGTGTAGTAGTAGGTGTCTCCGGCCGGCCCAAGGCTAACCAGCCCGCCCTGGTGCAGAATGGGCGGTCGCACGGGAATCGCCTTCAAGTCCAGAGCGTATTCGCCTAAATCAAATTCCAAACTGTAGAATGCGCCGTCGCCCTGCATCTCCCATCCGTCGGTCTCAACGTTGAGGCCCACTGCGTCCGGTTTAATGGTGTCTAGAATTACCTTTTCGCCAGTCAGGTGCTTGACCTTGGAATGAACGCCCAAGCTGGCCTGTAACAGATGGGGAACGGCATTACCTGTTGCCTGGCTTTGGAAAGTCACGAAGTGGTAGCTGTATTCTTGGCCTACGTCGTCGGTGAATAGCCCGTTGAAATACCACCATTCGATGCCCGAATCATGGGGGGCTTCGTCCTTGGGTAGAGTGACTAGCGCCTTTGGTGTGGCTGCGGCTTCAGGCGCAGAGCCACTACATGCCACAATCCCAAAAAGACCGAGGGCCAAGATCAGCGTTATAGATCGATTGAGTCGTGTTTTGATTGGAACTGTTCCGGCGAGATGATTTAGGGTCGGCCTCAGCTGGTATATTAGACCCCACTTGCACTTGAGATTATACGGAGAAAATTCATGGCTAGACTCACTCAAGGGGAACAGGACTTGTTCCTGTCTCAACCACGGCTCGCCCATTTTGTGACGGTACGGCCAGCCGGTCGGCCCCATGTTGCGCCCGTTTGGTTTCTATGGGACCAGACAGCAACGGCCAAAGGGAGAGCCTGGGTGATGGCTGATGCCAACGCGGTGAAGGTCGCCAACGTCAAGCAGAATCCGACCGTGGCGTTGTCCATCGCCACGCCCGAGAGGCCACTGTCGTATGTGATTTTGGAGGGCCAGGCAACCATCACTGCCGAGGGCCTGGACGATGTGGTGGAGCGGATGTGTCTGCTCTATGATGGGCCGGAGCGAGGAGCCGCGTTTGCTAAAGAATTGCTTGGAGCGGAGCGTATGACCCTGCTCGAGGTCTCCATAGACAAGATAATCGGCTGGAAGGATGACGCAGATCTTTAAGTCTGCGAGTTAGACCTTGGGAGGCAGCACGTTGGCGATCCAGGGGACCAGGTCTTGCAAGACCTCGCCGCTGATCTCGTGCCCCATGTCATAGAGATGGAAGTCGGGGGCGTAGCCCTTGCTCTCCAAGAACGCTTTGGCCGAATGGGCGGTGTCTTCTGTGACCATCTGGTCGTGGCGACCCTGGGCAATGAAGATGGGCTGATTCCGTTCTTCGGGCAGTCCGGCAGCAAGTTCTTCTTGCTCTGGGAGGGTGGCGCTCAAGGCTACCAGTCCGGCAAATCTGTCGGCTCGATTCAGTCCACAGCGGTAGGTCATGCCTCCGCCTTGGGAGAATCCCAACAGCAACGCCTGACCTGGGGAGACGTTAAACTCCTCGAAGATAGAGTCAAAGAAATCGCCCACCAGTTGTACTGAGGTAGCAGTTTCCTCGGGTGTTCCGCCGCCGCGGGGTGTCATCCAGCCGAACCCGGTTTGTCCTGGTCCAAGCTGGAAGGGGATGGGAGCATTGGGGCAGGCGTAGACATATCCCGTGTCATTGATGGCCGGAGCCAATCCAGCTAGGTCTTGCATGTTGGCGCCATACCCGTGGAGCATGATGACCAAAGGGTAAGAAGAATCTGACGTGTATTCGTCGGGCACCACTGTGACGTATGGAAGACCGGATCCCTCGTGTATCTCGCCGCGCATGCTGTAAGGCCTCACTGTTAGTTGCGGATATCATCCTAACATCGGCTCTTCTGAGGTACAATTTTCCGTGATGGACCGCGGCAGGCCATCCAAGCGCTATGGGAGTGTAATAGGAGTGTAATAAATGGCATTGATCTTTCATCTGACCTATAAAGACGACTGGGAGGCCGCCAAACCTGCGGGTGAGTATGCTGCTCCCAGTTTGGCTGAGGAAGGGTTCATCCACTGCTCCAAAGATATCCCGCAGCTGCTAAAGGTTTCGGCGCGTTTGTATCCGGGCGATGCAAACCTGCTGGTCCTGGACGTGGACTTGGACAAGCTAGTGTCCCCCATCAAAGAGGAGCCAAGCCGGTCTGGAGAGATTTACCCCCATATCTATGGGATGTTGAACGCCGACGCTGTGGTCCGGGAAAGAGTTTTGAAAGTGGATGCGGACGGCCAGCATTTCTTGGAAGATTGATGCCATTGGATTACTTACCGGAAGAGGTAGCCGTCATCCGGCGGGCCATTGCCCCGCCGCCACCCAAGCCTCCTGAAGAAGTGATTGAAGCCATGCGGCCGGCGGCAGGGCTGCCTGTACCGGATCACATGCCGCCCTTTTGGAAGTTGTCAGACCTGGAGATGCCTCTTTTCCTGCGTCTCACCGCCGACCCGGTGGTCAAAGCGCTTTCCCGTTATGCGTTCTTTCCCGAGGTTTACAAGAGACTGCGTGCCGGTCATGAGATTCCGAAGTTGGCTTTCTCCGGGCGGGCCAGGGGAATGGTGGTCACGTTGACCTTCGAGGACGCGGCCTTCGTCGTCAAGCCGTTGCAGAGTCAGAGAGAAGATGAGATAGCCCGAATCGCCGGAGAAATCGAAGTCGGGCCGACCCAGTTGGAAACCCTACCCGGATATTTGACCGAAGAGTTTGTTTCGGGGACATTTTTCACAGAATTACCTGAGGAACGGCTCACGGAGGAGTTTTTGGGTGATGTGGGATCTCGGGTGGGGGAAATGTTGCGGAAATTGCACCAGGAGGACATTTACTACAACGATGTGATATTTTCCGACCCCAGGGGTAGGTCTCATCTTTTAGTGGCCTTAAATGGGGCCTGTCGGTTGATAGATTTTGGCATTTCCTTGAATTTGGACCAACACCCGCAATTAACCCGTGAAGAGGTTCATAACTTCGTCCGGACACTACCGATGTACCGGGTGTTCCGGGGAATGGCTGAGGACGAAGATAATGTTGACCGTTTCCTTGCCGAATATGCACAGAAATTGGCGGCTTCTAAAAAAACAGAGATCACTTCAAGGGATCTACAGTTTGCCGAGCAGGGTCTTAAGATGGCGGTACGCCAGATGGGCGATAGAATCGGAGAGCCGGTCAAAAACGGCTTCCTGAAAGGATACTACGGTTAGACCAAACAGCGGACTGTAAAACAAAAAGCCCTCCTGTTTGATCGGGAGGGCTTTTTGTTTGTTCCGTTTAATCCCCAGTTACGGTGTTAGTTGACGGTGAAGTCACCAAACATGGTGGCGTTGTGTCCGGGGAAGGTGCATACGAATTGGTACGTACCTGGTGCCGGTGCGGTG
>CAYVIG010000222.1:1638-4561 GCA_964451445.1 uncultured Dehalococcoidia bacterium | reverse complement strand
GATGCCGAGAACTGGGCAATGGCTATAAGAGAGTACTCGGCTGCGATCGAGCTGGATGCCGATGACCGTGATGCGTATTTCTTCCGTGCATACTCATACCATCAGATCAGTGATCACTGGTCAGCCATATCTGACTATGACCGGGTCTTGGAACTCCGTGTCAGTAGTGTCGCCTACAAGAACCGTGGGGATGTCTATAGTGACATGGGCCGGTATGAACAGGCGATATATGACTACACGGATGCGATCCGCCTAGACCAGGAGTATGCCGAAGCCTACAACAGCCGAGCTATAGCAGAGAAGAGCCTGGGTAAGGACGGAGATTGGTCGGAGAGTCAAGCATGTTCTTTAGACAGCAGATATTGCCCGACACCGACACCAGGTCCGACGCCTACGCCTACGATAGCTCCGACGCCGAAACTCCACGGGATGCAGTTATCAGTGAATGGGAATGCATTAGAAGCTAACCAGTCGGTAATCGCCATTACGAACGGCTTAATGGCCTTTGATCCTGCCCCCGATGGATCGGGCAAGTATGACCAGGGGACCACTATCTCGGTGACTGCTTTCCCGACCGTTGCGGGGTCTACGGTGATTCTAAGCGGGATGACCTCACTAAGTGGTAATACCGGAACCATCGCTGTGAACGGTACATCATGGTCTATGACGGCATCGATCACTTTGCCGAAAGGTGCTGCTCTACCGGTGCCGTCAGCGACAGCTGTGCCAACGCCGACACCTGTACCCGCTGCTGCTCCGACACCGACACCTACCATCACTCCTACACCAGTTCCGGGCGCGACTGCTACTCCAACTCCGTTGCCGACTCCAACACCTATGCCGTTGGCGATCGGTGAAGGGATACCGATATCGAGTGTGGTGTATCCCATAGCATTTTCGATGGGCAATGATATTTATCTCATAAATTCCGACGGTAGCGGTTTAGCTAATCTAACCAATAATCCCTCAGATGAATGGGCCTACTCGCCTAGTTGGTCTCCAGATGGGACGAAGATTGTGTACACAAGTCAAGGCGATATATTTTCGATAGGATCCAATGGCGCAGGTCAAGTCAGTTTTACTGATTACGAAGAGGACGGCAAATGGGCCGCATACCCCATTTGGTCTCCGGATGGAAATAAGGTCGCCTACAATGCAGGTGGGGACATCTATGTCGTGAATTCAGATGGCACGGGCCAGGTCAATCTCACCAACACCGCTGAAGGCGTTTGGGCCTCATACCCGAGTTGGTCCCCGAATGGCGCGTATATCGCCTACACGCAAGGTGGTGATGTCTACGTAATGGATTCTGATGGCAGTGATAAGACCGACATTACTAAAAGCGACGGAGATTTTTGGCCCTGGGGGCCGATCTGGTCACCCGATAGTATGACGGTCGTTTACGAAGGCGGTAGTAACGTATGGGCTGTGGATTACGGAGATAATTATGGGGTCGATAACAGAAACCTGATCAGTCTTTTTGATCACGAATACGCGTATAATCCAAGATTCTCTCCAGACGGTTCGATGATATCTCTGATAATGGATAATTCCGTATCGATCATCCGCCCAGATGGGACTGAAATGAAGAAACTGAGTTCTGCTGATGGTTACAACGTGGAATGGTCGCCGGAAGGCAGTAGGCTGACATATAGCCGTGATGATGACGGAAATATCTACAGCATCAACGTGGACGGGACGGGCGAGACGAAACTCACTGACACTGCCAGCGATATTTGGGCTTCAGGGCCCAAATGGTCGCCACTTCCAGGATCCGTTTCTGTTGTCCCACCACCCCTTGACTGGCATCTTGAAAGATACGGGGAAGAGGGAGACGTTTCGCTTAGCGAAACAGGTTCTACAGCTACATTTGAACTGAATCTATGGTCTCAGCCAGAATCTGATGCGGTGCTTTCGATAGTTTCAGCCGATACTGGTGAAGTGACTGTTTCCCCATCGACTCTTACTTTCACGAGCTCAAATTGGGAAACTAAACAGACCGTCACCCTAACGGGGGTGGACGACGATGCTGAAGATGGCACCCAAACGACAACGATCACTGTTTCTGGCGTCGGTGATTTTTGGAGATCTGATCAAGAGACCTTGCAGGTGGCGACGGCAGATGATGATGCGACGCTTCCATCGACCTTGACTGTCGCATTTGACTCTGGTGTAGATGGGGAGGCCTGGGGAAACGGTACATTCAGTAGGTGCGCCAGTGATGGTTCATGTGGCGCGTTATCGAGCGGTGTCTTCAGTGGAAGGGAAGTTTACGTTAGACCCGGTGCTAATTCTGCCGACCCGAGCAGTGATTGGTATTGGGCATATATCTTTAAAAAATGGGACGCAGAAACGTGGATCATACAATACGTGAATCCTGCATTGACCAATAGTTCTGGAGGGTATCTTTGGAACGCTCACCGCTATTCGGACAGTGAAAACCCGTGGGGCGACTGGGGAGATTTAACTGTCACAGCTAACTACGACTAATTACAGCAAGTAGTTAGTTCACATACTGAATCAAGGGAAAATCTATTGCGAAAGAAGATGATATTCCGAGTAACGGTAAGTATTAGCGTTCTTCTTTTAGTATTGTTATTCGCAGGTTGTGGTCAGGGTTTATCAGGTCGGGCTACAGGAGAAGACGGAGAGGAAATTAGAATAACTAAACAGGAGATATTGGATATCTCTAATAACCTTGCTGATTTGCGCACGAGTATTGAGCAACTTGAAAATGAGATTGAAGTTTTAAATGCTTCGGTTGCGAGCATAACTCTTTCATCTGGACAGCCATTTGAAAAAGCTGTTGGAGTTTTAGATACTTCCGTTGCAGACACAGCAAATTCTTCTGCACAACCAGGCGATTCACTTGACTGGCATCTTGAAAGATACGGGGAAGAGGGAGACGTTTCGCTTAGCGAAA
>CAYVIG010000222.1:0-1538 GCA_964451445.1 uncultured Dehalococcoidia bacterium | reverse complement strand
AACCCGTGGGGCGACTGGGGAGATTTAACTGTCACAGCTAACTACGACTAATTACTAGTAAGCTGCTGTTGCGAGTTTCCCCAAAATAAAATTAGGTATTGGAAGTCATGGTGCCGGGGTCCCTCTACATAAGATTCAACAATCGGTGCGTTAACCCCAGAGATTTTCCATAGCAACTGTGTTTAGGATATCTATTTTCCCGCGGCCAGTCGCGATATATCCGATAGATGATAAATCTGATAGAACGCGATTAACATGTTCTCTGCTAATGCCTACTAACCTGGCGAGTTCGTCCTGAGTTATTGATATTGAGCATGAACCATTTACACCTGCTGGAGCCATTCTTATAATCTGACGCCCGATTCTATGGTAAGCATCTCGGAATATGAAGTCTTCCATGCGGTCGAGGTTTGTTCTTAGTTTGGCACAGAGGAAACTGATAAGTGCTAAAGAAGACATAGGATTATGGCGTATCAGGTCAACAAATGTCTCTCTTGTTACGACCCACGCTTCTGTTGGTTCCATGGCCTCTGCGCTGGCTGACCTGGATTGCCCATCAAGGACAGCCATTTCTCCAAAGCACTCACCGATCCCACAATGCAGTATCGTAAGTTGGTCGCCGTCTCCAGTTTCTATGAACAACTTTACCCGGCCAGCCGAAACTATAAATAAGCAATCACCAGAATCACCCTGGTCGAATATAGGCTGATTTCTTCGGAATTTCCGTAATCTCATACTAGATGCAAGTGTAGTAAGCGCATCTGGTTCTAAGTTGTTAAAGAATGGAATCGAAGATAAAAGAGCTTGTTGATTCATTTGTAGCCGTAGCTAAAATTTCTTTTGATATAAGACCATTTGGACTGGTATTTAGTTGCCGTTTTTCAGCAGAAGCGAGCCAATATATCGGTTGACTCTTCACATGTTCTGGAGACAGGTATTCATAAAGCCGTACGCAGGCTTTGAAAATGGCCGGAGTGGCGAGAATCGACCTCCCCATCTCGTGCTTCCGGCGCAGAATAGAGCAAGCCTAGCAGACCCAATCCATGACTGTCCATATTCCGTGTGTGGGAGTGAGTGGCCTGACCCGATCTGGAGGAAGTGGGGCAAATTAAATGGCCCTCTCACGTGCTAGAGGCCATTTTTATTTTAATTAGGTTCAACATGCCAAATGATAAGACGCTCAGTCAGCCCTACGACTCTAGCAACCAAGGTCAGGAACCCTAAGTTGGACCATCTAGAGGAGGTACGCTGTCATCTGGAATCAACAATCTATCAGGATTCCATTTGATAGATTCAATGAGGCGAAGCCTTGATGACGAATGTGATAACCCAGGCCTATTACGCCATCTTTTACAAAAACTGGAACCTATGTATGGTTCTTAACACTAACAGTTTCAATATTTCCAAACAGCATACTTGCATAAGGGCGTAGTAACAAATCTAGGAAGAACTTTTGCAAACCGACAACCTTAATCCCTGTATTCCTTCGCATTGTTCCGATTGCAAACAGATATGGATCGGTTATGTACTAAATCGTT
>CAYVIG010000221.1:0-4563 GCA_964451445.1 uncultured Dehalococcoidia bacterium | reverse complement strand
TAGGCACTTAATTCCCCTCGCCGAATAATCTTCACGGCGCTTTCCTCCTGAAGTTAACGGGCTGGTTGTTACCATTTCCATTAGGCCCAATAGCCATGGATGTCGGTTGAGGACAAAAAGGGCATCAGGCATATACTAGTTGACCAGTTGGAAGACATGAGTCACGAAGTAGGAAAGGCCGACAATCGCGCCGTTGCGTTACAACGGGTACGAGAAGAAACCTCTGATGTCGTTATTGTTGATATAATCATACGGGTGATGGAACGGCTGCTGTTTGTTACCAAATTGAGGGACGATCTGCTGGCTGCGTCAATCTCGGTAGTCCTAGTAACGGCGGTTAATCTCACGGACGTTATCATGAGATCAAAGGCTGTAGGCATTAAACACCTGCTGCCCAAGCCTTGGGAACAACGGCCGACAGATATCATCTTTGCCCAAGCCATCTAGCATATGAGTCACGGATGTTATATTCCCGCCCTGGAATATTAACGTCATGGCGCTAAGCCCCTCGAGAGGTTGAGCGTCTGCCCAACCGGAAAGAATCCCAATAAAGCCTGATGCCGGGCAACGAGTCCTGCTGCGGGATTACCTGCTGTTCTGGAGCCCTGCTGCAGTTCGGCTCAAACCCAGGACTAGGCATGACAATATAGCTAACATATAATCTTTGTTGATTCATACGGTCAAAACTAACGCTGTGCACACCTTGCCAACCCGTAGAGGCCTATGAAACTCGTTTACTAAGAGGAAGAATATGCCAGAAGCGTCCCAGATTATATACACAAAAATCGATGAGGCTCCGGCACTGGCCACGCACTCGTTGCTGCCAATACTGAAGGCCTTTACCAAAGGATCCGGTATTGAACTGGAGTCCTGGGATATCTCGTTGACTGGCAGGATTATCGCCAATTTCCCAGAGAAATTGACCGCAGAACAGCAAGTCCCAGACTATCTGACCATGTCGAGTGTGCTGTGCGACGACCCTACAGCGAATATCATTAAGCTGCCAAATATCAGCGCATCCATTCCCCAATTGAAGGGTGCAATCGCGGAACTCCAAGAGAAGGGATACGACATTCCCGACTACCCGGATGATCCGGCAAACGACCAACAACAAGCGGTGTTTGATCGCTACGGCAAAGTACTCGGCAGCGCAGTGAATCCGGTTCTAAGAGAAGGAAACTCCGACCGACGATCGGCCACCGCGGTAAAAGAGCACGGCAAGCGCAATCCCCACAAAATGATGCACGAATGGCCAGAGGGTTCAAAAGCCCGGGTCGCACACATGTCCAGCGGAGATTTCTACGGCTCGGAACAGGCGGTAACAATTGCCGCTGACGGATCGGCTTCCATCGAATATGCGGCCCGTGACGGGCGGACCACACTACTCAAAGACGGCATTCCCCTTACGGCTGATGAAATCATTGACTGTGCCGTTATGAATGTGCGGGAACTACGCGAGTTCTACTCGGAAGAAATGGAAAAGGCCAAAGCAGAAAACATTCTGCTTTCACTCCATGTCAAGTCAACCATGATGCGTATCTCCGACCCGATCATCTTCGGTCATTGTGTGTCGGTCTACTACCAGGACGTGTTCACCAAACACGCCGCTGAAATGGACGAGTTGGCAGTAAACCCGGACAACGGAATCGCCGAACTCTACACCAAGATCCAATCCCTCACCGACGAAAAACGGGAGGAGATTGAGGCGGACATCCAGGCTGTGTATAACGTCCGCCCAGAATTGTTCATGGTCAACTCCAACCGCGGCATCACTAACCTGCACGTGCCGAGCGACGTGATCATCGACGCCACCATGCCCGTGATGATTCGTGATGGAGGCCGCACCTGGGGTCCCGATAACGAATTGCACGACACCGTGGCCATGATTCCGGACCGCTCGTACGCTACGCTGTATCAGGCGGTCATAGACGACTGCAAGAAGAACGGGGCGTTCGATCCGAGCACCATCGGCAGCGTGTCAAACGTTGGGTTGATGGCACAAAAGGCCGAGGAATACGGTTCCCACGATAAGACCTTTCGGGCCCCTGGCAACGGCACCATCCGTGTCGTGGACGCCTCGGGTACAACCCTTATGGAACAGTTGGTTGAGCAAGGCGACATCTTCCGGATGTGCCAGACCAAAGACGAGCCAATTCAAGACTGGGTCAAACTCGGCGTCACACGGGCCAGGATTACCGGCGCACCATCTATCTTCTGGCTGGACCCGAACCGGGCCCATGACATCGAACTGATCAAGAAGGTGGACAAATACCTGCCGGAACACGACACCTCCGGCCTGGAAATTCGCATCATGACCACTGTTGATGCGATTAAGTACTCCATGGAACGCAGCCGGGCCGGACTGGACACCATCTCCGTGACCGGTAACGTCCTGCGTGACTATCTAACAGACCTGTTCCCAATCCTGGAACTAGGAACCAGCGCCAAGATGCTCTCGGTCGTCCCCCTGCTCAAGGGTGGCGGAATGTTTGAGACTGGAGCCGGTGGGTCTGCTCCCCGTCACGTCCAACAGTTCATTGAAGAGGGTCACCTGCGATGGGATTCCTTGGGCGAGTTTTGTGCCCTGGTAGCATCCTTCGAGCATCTAGCAAGGGTATTCTCAAACGACAGGGCCCAGCTCCTGGCCGACACGTTGGACGAGGCCATTGGCCAGCACCTGGAACACGACCGTGCGCCATCTCGCCGTGTTAAGGAACTGGACACCCGGGGCAGTCATTTCTACCTGGCCCTATACTGGGCACAGGCCCTGGCCAAGCAGACCAAAGATACAGAGCTTCAAGCTAGGTTCATCGGTGTGGCTGAGCAGATGACCGCCAACGAAGACAAGATCGTTAACGAGCTAAACGACGCCCAAGGACAGCCAGTTGACATCGGCGGTTATTACCTGACCAATGACGCGATGGCATCCAGGGCAATGCGCCCCAGCCCCACCTTGAACGGAATCATCGACGCGATCTAGCAGGACAACGACTAGGCTGGTTTGGTTGATGTGCAAGCAGAAGCCCTCTGACTGACCGTCGGAGGGCTTCTGCATTCTGAGGCATTACCGTTCTCAAACTCAAAGGCGCATAGGAGCTTTTATAGTGGCAAATTCGATCCCGTTGGCAAGTCAGGTAATAAATGACCGTCCGGTGGCAGTCCCTCTAGACAGCGGTCAAGAAAAACGGTTCCAAAGTCTGGTTGAGAAGGCGGTAATGATTGACCTTCACGAGCATCCCATGGTGAAGCCAATCGATCCTAGCCAGTTGATGGATTACCTGCGCGGTGACACCCATGAGTGGTGCTTTGAGGCGATACGCCACGGAGGTTTCACCGCAGTTGGGACGGCCAATGTATACAGGGGCATGTTGAACACCGAAGAGATGTCGTTCATCCGGTTTGAAGACCTACTAGACGAGATCAGCCTGATGTTGTCGGATGTTAACCGTGCCGAAGGGGTAGTCAAATTCAGCAACGCCGATGAGATCGAGGCAGCCAAGCAAACTGGAGTTGTAGGTTTCCTGCCAACGGTGGAGCACCTGGCCGTTGGCAACCAAATTCAGCGTCTAGACGTGCTCTACAACGCTGGCGTACGGCTAGCCGGGCTTACCTACCGGCGCAAGAATTATATCGGGGACGGTCACCTGGAGCGGAACGACGGCGGCCTGAGTACTTTCGGGATTGAAGTTACCAAGAGAATGAACGACTTGGGCATGGTAGTCGACTTGTCCCACGCATCTTTTAAGACGGCCATGGACGCCATAGAGTTCTCCCAAACCCCAGTAGTGTTCAGCCACGATGGGTCATACACCTTGGGCCTGAAACAGGGTGGCGGCGAATACGCTTCAGGGCGTCTGCGTAGGGACGAAGAGTTACTGGCCTGTGCGAAAAAGGGTGGCATGGTCGGGGTCACTGTCGCGCCATCTGTGATCAGCAGTTGGGGGACCGAGTTGAGCATAGAAAGCCTGCTGGACCACTACGATTACATGGTGAACCTATTGGGGATCGACCATGTGGGCATCGGAACAGACTCCAGTGTAGGTGTGAGGACCTCCGGATTTATCAGGGGAGTGGAATCCCCGGCCGAGGGGAAGAACATCATCCGAGGGCTGATCTCACGAGGCTACTCCGACGCCGACATACTCAAGATCACAGGAGGCAACGCTCTGGCGTTCTTCCGCCGGGTCATGGGTAATTAACTCCTTCTGGCGTCATGTCGAACCCCTAGATTCTTCTTGCAAAGCCCTTTTAAACGAATAGGTGACTTCCATGCAAGACCCAACCTACCCCGACAGGTTCCAGCCAGATGAGCTCAGCAGGTACGGCCCTACCCTACCCGAAGGGCGTCCGTTGGGAGTGTCCATCCTCGCCCTGTTGTTCTCCTTTGCGTCGATGGTTATTGGATGGACGGTAATCGCGTTTGCAGTCACTTGATTTAGGAGTGAGGTCGCCCGTGAGATAATATCTAGCAGTTATCCCAACGCTGATGTGCTCAAAAGAAAAGGCCTCGACGAATATCGGGGCCTTTTTCGGCTGTTTATCAGGCGGAGAGAGTGGGATTCG
>CAYVIG010000220.1:0-4673 GCA_964451445.1 uncultured Dehalococcoidia bacterium | reverse complement strand
TGCAGGTTCAAGTGGGCAACGTCGAAGCCCAGGTCTCCCAGCTTCACCCGGCCCAGTAGGGCGTTCATGTTGGCGCCGTCGCCGTAGACCAACCCGCCAGCCTCGTGGACGATGCGGCAGATCTCAACGATATTTGTGTCAAAGAGGCCCAGAGTGCTGGGCAGAGTGATCATCACTCCGGCCAGGTCGGGTCCGGCAACTGCACGCAGGGCGTTCAGATCGACGTTTCCCTGGTCGTCTGAAGCCAATTCCACCACTTCAAATCCGGCCATGGCAGCCGAGGCCGGGTTGGTGCCGTGGGCGCTGTCGGGTATCGCCACCTTGAGTCGGCCAGTGTCTCCGTTGGTCAGGTGGTGGGCACGGATCATCATCATGCCGCCTAGTTCCCCGTGGGCGCCGGCCAGCGTGGCCAGGCTGACGGCGGGGAGACCGGTGATCTCGCCGAGGAATCCCTGCAACTTGTGCAGGAGTTCCAGCGCTCCTTGAGACTGTTCGACTGGCTGCATCGGATGGATGCCAGCGAACCCGGGCGCAAATGCTACTTCATCGTTGATCTTGGGGTTGTACTTCATGGTACAACTGCCCAGCGGATAGAAATGGGTGTCGATAGAGAAGTTCTTCAGGCTGAGTCCGGTGAAGTATTGAACAACTTCCGGTTCGGACAACTCTGGGAGGGCCAGGTCATCGCGCAGCAGCGCATTGTCGGGTAGAGTTTGCGCCGGAACGTCTAGTCTGGGCAATACCACGCCGACGCGGTTAGGCACGCTTCGTTCCAATAACAGTTTTTCTGTTTGCCGGTTTCCGCCTTGCTGCATTATTTGAACTCCGCCAAGGCTGCCACCAGCGTGTCTATGTCCTTTTTGGAGTTCATCTCGGTGACGCACAACAACATGCCGTTGGGTACTTTTTCACTAACGTCCAGACCCCCCAGGATGTTTCGCTCCATCAGCTTCTTGTTGATGTCTGTGGGCGAAGCTGGGCACTGAACGACAAATTCTTGGAAGAAAGGATCGCTGATGGGTAGTGAGTAATCAGGTAGCGCTGCGATCTCCGCGGCGGCGTAATGGGACTTGTGGTAGCACAACTCGGCGATCTGCTTCATACCCTGTTTGCCCATGGCGGCCATATAGATGGTGGAGGCCAGGGCGTAGAGGGCCTCGTTGGTGCAGATGTTGGAAGTGGCTCGCTCCCGCCGGATGTGCTGTTCCCTTGTCTGCAATGTCAGTACGTAGCCGGTCTTGCCATTCTTGTCCAAGGTCCGGCCGGACAGCCGGCTGGGCATTTGGCGGATGTATTCTTGTTTGGCGGCGAACAGACCTACATAGGGGCCGCCGTAGCTGGCGGGGATTCCGAGGGGTTGACCGTCACCGGTGACGATGTCCGCGCCGTAGTGGCCTGGAGTCTGCAGCATGCCCATGGCTGTGGGGTCGCAGGAGACCACCGCAAGAGCGCCTTGGGCGTGGGTGCTGTCCACCAGTGTTTGCAGGTCTTCGATGTACCCGAAATAGTTGGGATACTGGAGCACCAGACAGGCGGTCTCGGAGTTAATGATAGGGCTGGATGGATCAACCATCTCAACAGCGATGTCCTGAGATTGGCAGTAGGTGCGAATTACGTCTATGTACGCCGGAGAGATGCTGTCTGCCAGGGCTACTTTCTCTCGCTTGGTTACCCGGCAGGCCATCAGAGCGGCTTCAGCCAGGCTGGTGGCACCGTCATACATGCCTGCGTTGGCTACTTCCATGCCATAGAGGTTGCAGATCAGGGTTTGGAACTCATAGATGACCTGGAGAGTTCCCTGGCTGGCCTCGGCCTGGTAGGGCGTGTACGCGGTGATGAACTCGCCGCGAGTTATTAATGGTTTGATGATCGAGGGAATGAAGTGGTTGTAGGAACCGGCTCCCAAGAAAGATGGGCCGCTGCCTAGAGGGCGGTTCTTGGCGGCCATCTCGCCTAATTCCTGCTGAATCTCCAGTTCTGATAACGGGGCCGGAAGATCAAGGGATGGGTTTCTGAACTCGTCCGGTATATCGGCAAACAGTTGGTCGATGTTGTCGATGCCTAGGGCAGACAGCATCTCGGCCTGTTCGTCGACGGTGCTCGGCATGTAGTGCGACTGGAAATGGTCCCCATTGGCGCCTGGGGAGTTGAGTCGAGTAGCGGCCATCACAATCCAGCGATGAAGGTGTCGTAGTCTCCAGACGACATCAGGCCGTCCAATTCTGCGGCATCCGTCATGGCAACTTTGATAAGCCAGCCTTCGCCAAAGGGGTCTTCATTGACCAACTCAGGGTGGTCAAGCAGTTTTTCGTTGATCTCAGTGACAGTGCCGTTGATGGGAGAAAACAGGTCTGAAACGGCTTTCACCGATTCAACCTCACCCATCTTGCCCAGATGGGCGACGCTGTCGCCGACCTTGGGTAATTCAAAGTAGACAATGTCTCCCAATTGGTCTTGGGCGTATTCAGTTATACCGGCCACGGCAGTGCTGGCATTAGAGCCATCTATCATGACCCATTCGTGTTCTTCGGTATATTTTCGGTCGTCAGGACTCATTTTGACTAGGTTCTCCTGGGTCTTTTGTAGAAGGGGAGTTCCGTCACCGTCACCTGGGCGGTGCGGCCTCGTATATCCAGATCGAGGGTCGCTCCCGGAGCGACATAACGTTCCAGAACGTAGCCCATGCCGATGCTGGTGTCAAGGGTTGGAGAATAGCTTCCGCTGGTCACAGTGCCAACGGTCTCCCCCTGGTCCAAAATGTCATATCCAGCGCGGGGTGCGCTGCGGCCCGGCAGGGTAAATCCGATGAGTTTTCTTTGGACCCCATTCTCTTGCTGATTCTTCAAGATCGTAGAGCCGACGTACTCCTTGTCAAAGCGCACAAAGCGTTCTAAACCAGCTTCGATCGGTGTGGTTTCTTCGTCTATCTCATGTCCGTGTAGTGGTAGGCCAGCCTCCAGGCGCAAGACATCTCTGGCTCCCAGACCACAGGGCGCGGCGCCAGAGTCGGACAAAATCGTCCAGACCTTTACCACATCGTCGCCTTGGACCAACATTTCAAACCCGTCTTCTCCGGTGTAGCCGGTACGACCCACGAACACCGGTGCACCCTGGATGGCGCTCTCGGCCCAGGAGAAGGGCCGCATCTCGGAAAGGGGGGTGTGAGCTATCTTATCGATGGCATCGACGGCTCCGGGGCCCTGGAAGGCAATCAGGCCGGTTGTGTCGGTGGCATCTTCCATGGTGCAGCCGGTGGGGAATCTTTCGTCGATCCATTTCTGGAACCAGGCGACCACCGCCGGGCGGTTGCCGGCGTTGGGGATCAATAGGTAACGGTTTTCAGCCAGGCGGTAGAAGATGGTGTCGTCGATGACGCCGCCCTTCTTGTTGCAGATAAGGCAATAGCGGGCGCCACCCACCCTGAGCGACGCGACGGAACCGGTCAGCACCCAGTCGAGAAACGCGGTGGCATTGGGGCCGGACAGATAGAGACGGCCCATATGGGAAACGTCAAAGATTCCGGTGGCGGTACGCACCGCAGCCACCTCAGCCAGGATGCCAGCGGGGTACTGAACGGGCATGTCCCATCCGCCAAAAGGCACCATCCGCCCACCCAGGGTTACATGGGTGTCGTAGAGGGTAGTTTTAAGGTTATCTTCACTCAAATTTGAGTCACTTTTATGAGGTGTATCGGTCTGAAAATTTCACGTGTACACAGGCGCGCAGAGAATCATAACTGTTGCCTGGTCCAGAGGCAAGGGGATTGGTCGGCATGATGACATTTTCTAATGGCGACAAGTCAATGATGAATTACCACACCACCAAAATTCCCTCAGAGTTTGAGGTAATCACAGCGACCGCCGAGGGAGGGAATGTTGCTCCCGTTTTGATATTAAACCTTAATCGCTATAGCATTACTGCCGGTTATCCGGACGGTGCAATACAAGACCTACATGGGACGACTTGAGGAATCGGTCGGTCGAGTTGGCGGCAAGGCCCTCTGGCACACTCCGGTGGCGGGCCAACCTGTAGGCTGCGAGCATGGTAGTGTCGTTGAGATTCCGACGGCGTGGTACCCAAGCCATGTTTCATATCTCCAACTCCGAGAAGAACCGCGGTCCGCAGATCGGTACCGGCTGCGCGAGATATGCGTTACCAACGCTGTGCTACACCGCTGTCCTGGTGACCGATTTTCTCTCCAGCCCTAACCCAAAGAGTCCATCGTCCACGCCTGGGCGTGTGCTACAATCTGCGCCAACCAGCTACAGTCTGGAAGCTGTTCCCAGAGAGGTTGAAATTGGCCGGTAGATTAGAAGACAAGGTTGCCATCGTGACCGGCGGAGCTTCGGGCATCGGACGAGCCATCTGCCAGCGGTTCGGGGTTGAAGGGGCCAAGGTAGCGGTCGCCGACCGAAACATGGTCGGGGCGGAAGAGACACTTACTCTGATGGACTCGACCCTGGACAACGCCATGATGGTGGATGTGAGCATCTCAGACGCCCTCCAAGTGGAACGGATGGTTGAATCGGTGGTGTCCCAGTTTGGCAAAGTGGATATCCTGGTGAACGGCGCAGCCATTCTTATTCGCACACCGGATTTGGTAGACGTTGATGAAGTGCTCTGGGACCTGACCATGGAGACCAACGTCAAAGGCGTGTTTCTCTGCTGCAAAT
>CAYVIG010000219.1:0-4685 GCA_964451445.1 uncultured Dehalococcoidia bacterium | reverse complement strand
CAACTCCAGAGACGGGTTCTTTGTCATCAGCCGGACCAAAGTAGACCCGTTCCAATGGGTGTCTCTGAAGGGTGCTACTCTCATCCCTGTAGATTTCTCGCCCATGCCATGGGGTTCTCTGCAGACAGCGCTGCATAAGCACAACATCAACCCCGCTGATATCAACCTGGTCACGGGTCTGAACATCGGCGACGCCATGGCCGCATTCCGGGCCGGCGACGCCGAGTACATCCATCTACCCCAGCCATTTGCGGAGGATATCCTCGAAGAGGGTTCAGGCCACGTGGTTATAGCGGTCGGTCCGGAAAACGGTCACGTCTGCTTCAGCTCGTTCGTCGCAACCAACCACTATCTGGACACCCAGCCCGATACCGTGCAACGATTTACCGTGGGCTACGCCAACGCCCTGGAATGGCTAGCCAGCCATGATGCTACAGAGGTTGGGACTGCCGTAAAAGAGTTCTTTCCGGATGTGAGCTTGGAGTTGGTTACCAAGTCTGTAGCGCGCCTGAAGGCCCAGAACAACTGGCCCTCTGAGCCAACCATCACCGAGTCCTCCTACCAGGGTCTCCATGACATCTTACTCAATACCGGAATGGCAAAGTTTCAGCAGCCGTTCAGCAAGGTGATCCGCACCGATATCGTGGAAACCGCGCTGGCTTCCCGCAGATAACCAGCCCCCTTAAGCCAACACTCTGCTGGCCTTGCAACCACAGGTTTCTGGCAAACATCTAATAGTGTAAGATAGATTCCCTGGCAGACTGGCAGCCACCTTTGATACGAGGCTGGCCTGTCTCGTATTCCCAGGGATCACTGGAGGATTCTTTGACTACGATAACAATTGTCGGCACAGGACTGATGGGAACATCCCTAGCCCTGGCCATTAAAGCTTCCAACCTAAAGGTGGACGTAGTTGGCACCGACTACGACAGCTCTGCCCGATCCGGCGCCCAGAAATCCGGCGGATTCAACAAGGTTGAATCCCAACTCTCCAAGGCGGTAAAAGGGGCCGATGTGGT
This sequence comes from uncultured Dehalococcoidia bacterium, assembly GCA_964451445.1. Taxonomy (GTDB): domain Bacteria; phylum Chloroflexota; class Dehalococcoidia; order Lucifugimonadales; family UBA3495; genus UBA9611. Next base: position 3,666 of record CAYVIG010000219.1, on the reverse strand, counting down.
AGTCTTTGCCACACCGGTGATGGCAATGCGAGAGATGATGGAATCCGCCGCCGACGATTTTGAAGAGGGCTGCGTGGTGACTGACATCGGCAGTTCCAAGAAATCGGTATTGGAATGGGCCGAAGAAGTGCTACCAAAGCACGTGAGTTTTGTGGGTGGTCACCCCATGGCCGGTAGAGAAAAATCGGGCCCGCAGAACGCTGACTCCACCATGTTCAAGGGCAAACCGTACTGCATAATTCCCAGCGTCACCGCCGAATCATCGGCCGTTTCCTCAGTCACAACCCTGGCTGAATCCATCGGTGCCAAACCCTTCTTTATAGGGGTGGATGAGCATGACAGCTTTGTCGCCGCTGCCAGCCATCTGCCATTTATGATGTCCGTAGCATTGATGAACTGCACATCCAATAGCCCCAACTGGGAAGACATCGGCCCTCTCGCCTCCACCGGATTTGGAGACCTCTCACGACTAGCCTCCGGCGACCCGATAATGCACCGCGACATCTGCATGACCAACGCCGAACCCATCGCCACCTGGATCGACGCCTACATCAGAGAACTGTACGACCTGCGGAATATGTTGACCAAAGAAGGCGGTCCCGACCCTGACGCCATTCAACAGATGTTTTCTGAGGCCCTTGATTCCCGAGCCCGCTGGCAGGCCGGTATTTTCTCCACCATCGACCGGATCCACGGCGCATCCCCAGAGATTCCCACCTTTGCCGAGAGCATGGGTGAGATGTTCGTCGGCCGCCGAGGCATTGACGCACAGAAGAAGATCCTCCAAGGTCTAAAAGATGACAAGGCCAAAAAGGAGTAACGAAGTAACCTCCCGCCTTCCACTACGGCCGGTTACAAGTTACGTAACGAGATGACCACTGCACCCATATCAAGCGCATCGGGCGAATCACGGAGCATCAGTCGCCCCACGTCGCTGGGTGGCGTCCTCTCTGTTCCTGGGGATAAGTCCATCTCCCACCGCTCAATGATTCTGAACGCCATCTCCCATGGAGAGGCTCTGGTCCAGGGGCTTTCCGGCGGCGAGGACGTGATTTCCACCATGCGCTGCCTCCAGGCCATGGGCGTCAGCATCGAGCCCGCCGGAACAGAGGGGAGCTACAGGGTGACCGGTAAAGGCTCCCAACTGGAAGAGCCGTCTGATATCTTGGACGCCGGTAACAGTGGAACATCCATGAGGCTTCTATCAGGGATCCTTGCTTCCCAATCGTTTGTATCAGTCATCACCGGTGACGGCTCACTCAGAAGCCGTCCCATGCAGCGGATCGTCCAGCCTCTTAAGCAGATGGGCGCTCGGATATTGGGCCGCCAGAACGATACTCTGGCTCCATTGGTCGTATGCGGTGGCAGTCTCCAGGGAATCGACTACGATCTGCCGATGGCCAGCGCTCAGGTGAAATCTGCCATCATGCTGGCAGGCCTTTCCGCCAGCGACAACACCGTTATCCACCAACCCGCCCTCTCCCGGGACCACACGGAAAGAATGGTCACTGCCATGGGCGGCAGGATTAAAGAAAATGGCCTGGACCTGGTGATTCATCCTTCAGATTTGAAGGCGGTGGATATCACGGTCCCTGGCGATATCAGTTCCGCAGCATTCTGGATGGTGGCCGGTCTTTGTCATCCAAACGCCCGCATCTTGATTAAAGGCGTAGGCCTAAACCCCAGCCGCACGGGTATCGTGGACGTTCTGATGGAGATGGGCGCCGGTGACGCCCTACAGTTGGTTGATGAACGAATCGAGGGCGGAGAGCCGGTTGCCGATATCCTGGTTACATCCACTGAACTTCACGGCATAGAGATCGGCGGAGATATGATCCCTCGAATGCTGGATGAAGTGCCGATCCTAGCCGTTGCCGCCTGCTTCGCCACCGGAGACACCGTCGTTCGTGACGCCGCGGAATTGCGGGTTAAGGAAACGGACCGCATCTACACCACCGTGACCGAATTGACCCGACTGGGCGCAGATATTGCCGCGACAGAAGACGGTATGGTCATCCACGGCAAGGGCCCAGGCAACAGTGAAATAACCGGCGCCGAATGCCAGAGTCACGGCGACCACCGCCTAGCCATGTCCATGGCGGTCGCTGGGTTGATCTGTAACGGCGAGGTCACCGTCCACGGAGCAGCAGACGCTTCAGTCTCCTATCCAGAGTTCTGGCAGCACCTGGAACTACTTTTAGAAGACGTCAGGTAAGCAAGTGCCAAACACTTCAGAGAACGACTCGTCACCTTTATTGGTCGTTCTTTCCGGCCCGTCGGGAGTCGGTAAAGACGCCGCCCTGGTTGAACTCCGCAAACTGGACCGACCCTGGCACTTTGTTGTCACCGCCACCACCAGACCCATTCGCCCCGGCGAAACCGACGGCGTAGACTACATATTTTTGGACATAGAGACTTTTCTTCGCATGAAGGACGACAACGAGTTTGTCGAGTGCGCAGAGGTCTACGGAAACTGGTACGGAGTACCTAGAAGCCAGGTGACCAACGGGCTGGAAGCCGGCAAGGACGTGATCCTAAAGATAGATGTCCAAGGCGCGGCCACGGTCAGGCAAATGGCCCCGGATGCCCTGTTCATCTTCATGGTCCCAGGTTCCATCCAGGAGTTGCATGACCGCCTGTCCCAGAGAATGACCGAGTCGACGACTCAAATGGAATTACGGCTGAAAACCGCGGCCGACGAGATGGAGCAGGCCAGCCTATTCAACGTCGAGGTGGTGAATAGCGAGGATCAACTGGACGCGGCAGTGGCCGGCATAGACGCTGTGATATCCGCAGAAAAACAAAGGTCTGGCCGCGCCCCGATGAAACTCCTTTAGCGCGAGTCCAACCCAGTGACTTCCCTGCTCTTCATCACCGGGATATAATCCTACCACATCAGATTCGCACGAACGGAGTCCCCATGGATCAACGCCCCCAGAAACTGGAGATCCGCCCCCAACTTCCGGAATGGCTGAAGGTCAAGATGCCCGGCAGCCAGCGTTATCTTGAACTGCAACGGATCATGCGAGGCCAGCAACTGAACACCGTTTGTGAAGAGGCCCATTGCCCCAACATCGGCGAATGCTGGGACCGTGGAACCGCCACGTTCATGATTCTGGGCGAGATATGCACCAGGGCCTGCCGATACTGTGCCGTGACCACCGGCAGACCCAAGGGCCTGGACCTGCAGGAATCAAAACGGGTGGCGGAGACTGTCCAATCCATGGGTCTGCGCTACTGCGTCATCACATCAGTCAACCGGGACGACCTGCCAGATGGCGGCGCATACATCTTTGCCTCATGTATCACCAAGATAAAAGAGACCAGCCCCGATTGCCGGGTTGAAGTGCTGATACCCGACTTCGCCGGGTCTTGGCCAGCGTTGAAACGGGTCATCGACTCCGGCCCTGCCGTGTTGAACCATAATATCGAGTCCACCGGGCGCATCTTCCCCAAAGTCCGGCCTAAGGGCAGCTACGAGCTATCCCTTGAGCTACTTGCGAACTGCAAAGATATAAACCCGAACACCGTGACCAAGTCCGGAATCATCGTCGGGATGGGAGAGACGGTGGACGAGGTTCTGGAAACGATGTCTGACCTCCGGAAGGTCGATTGCGATCTGCTGACCATTGGCCAGTACCTGCGTCCCTCCATCCGTCACATCGC
>CAYVIG010000218.1:0-4707 GCA_964451445.1 uncultured Dehalococcoidia bacterium | reverse complement strand
ACACCGGCGAAGACGCCGATGGTAACAACGGTTTCCTTGCTGGATGCGGCGCTGGCCAGACGTTGGCGAAAGCTCATTCCTGATTAGTTCCCACTATGATTAATCCCCGGTGCCGCGATTCAGTACCAAATAAGAAGCTTTGTTGGGCCACCGGCGGAAAGGCCGTCCAATTGTGGTGCGGATGGGATAAAAAATGACTGATTTTGTGCGTAAAACAAGAGTGTTCGGGTGGGCTGGATGTTAGCACAGGCCCCTTTTAGCGTCAATATTAACGGGTGACCAACCGCCCCTTGTAACGACGCCAGCAGAAGAGGGTCTCCAAAGAAAGCTTACTGGGAAGGTTTACGGTGATCGCATCGCCGCCTTTTCCGTTTGAGCCAGACCATGACCCGAACTTATCCAATGGCTTCGTAAATTATAATAATATAAAATTAATATAATATTCATCTAAATTGACTAAGGATTTACTAGGAATGGAACTTGACGTTATGTATAATTCACCCTTACTAGACACGTAGGTTTAGTAGGACTAGACGCATGCGTGTAGCAGGTGGAGACGAAAAAGGCCGACGGCTCAAGGGAGCCCTTACTTCCAATACTCGAGCTACAACGGAACGGGTACGGGCGGCCATCTTTAACATCTTAGACCCTGATCTGTACCAGGGAGAAAGGGTGTTGGACCTTTTCTCAGGGACAGGCAGCCTTGGCATCGAAGCATTGAGCCACGGAGCGGGTTGGGCAGACTTTGTGGAATGGGACCGTCGGCAGAGCGCCGTCATCACCAGCAACCTGGAAACCACAGGGTTTACCTCCCGGGCTAAGGTCCGCTGTTTAGATGTGTTTCAGGCGCTGCGAACCCTGCCTGGCAACTATGACCTGGTGCTCATGGACCCTCCATATAAGATGCGCAACTTGGACGATCTGATGGAGAAAGTCGCCGCTCAGCCAGGGTTGATAGTGGACGGCGGTGTGGTGATAACAGGTCATTCCAAACGGGAAGATCTGAAAGAGATTTATGGACAGTTGAGACTAACCTCGCACAGACAATACGGGGACAACATAGTCGACTTCTTTGTCTACGAACAAGATTCGGATACAACCCAGTCAACTGAAGATTAATCAAGCAAAGATATGGCAAGACCTAATCCTGAAAACATCGATTACCCGGCCGTGTGCCCAGCCACCGCTCGGGATGGGAACTAATAATGGTAACCGCGTTATATCCGGGTAGTTTTGACCCGGTGACGGTTGGCCACGTGGACGTGGCATCAAGGGCGGCCGCTCTCTTCAACAAACTGTACGTGGCCGTCTACGACACGCCGTCTAAGAATTTGCTCTTCACCACGGAAGAGCGAAAACAACTTATGAAAGATGCCCTATCGCATCTGACGAATGTGGAAGTGATTACGTTCTCGAGCCTGGTTGTCCGGTTTGCAAAGGACATCGGCGCGGGCGTGATAGTCCGAGGGCTGAGAAGCGGGTCGGACTTCGAATATGAATTCGACATGGCGTTCATGAACCGGAGGTTGGAACCCGAGGTAGACCTGGTCTGCTTCATGACTTCCCAGGACTACATGTTTGTTAGTGCCAGTTTACTCAAGGAGGTTGCCAAACTTGGCGGAGACATCACCGATATGGTCCCGCCCAACGTAGCTCAGGCGGTTTATTCAAAATTTGGATTACCGGTCGCCGAATAGTCCCGATTAGTGGATGAAGAAGTGTAGTGGCCGAGGAGAGGTGCAATCATCGACATCATAAATATCATCGATCGTTTGGAAACATTGGTCGAAACAAGTAAATCAGTCCCAGTAAGTGGGAACATCCTGGTAGACCGAAAGAAGATCATGGAGTTGGTAGACCAACTGCGTCTGACCATTCCCGAAGAGATCAGGGCCGCTGAAGATGTGCTGTCGCAGAAGGACCAGATACTCAACACTGCGGCCAACGACGCCAGGCGGACCAAGTCCATGGCTGAAGACGAGCTCCGTGACCGACTCAACAGTAATGAAGTGGTCACTCAAGCAGAAACCAGAGCCGCCGACACCATCAGGGACGCCGAAGAGCGGATTACAAGGATGCTTGAGCAGTCGGAAGCTGAGGCTCTTTCTAGAAAGACCGAGGCCGACGCGTATGCGCTGCGCAGCCTACGTACAATGGAGGTCGAGCTGGGCAAACTTGCCGGTTCCGTACGCAAGGGTATCGAGGTTCTCGCCGAGCAGGCGTCCAGCAACCTGAACACCCGCCGGTATCAAGAGGAAGAAGAAGCCGCCGCTGGAATGCTCCGTTAACCCAGGCATTCCCGTAGGGCTTCAGTTCCAATAGAGCTGGCACAACTAATACTGCGCCTAAACAAAATCGCCGTGGTCAATCTTTATTGACCACGGCGATTTTACTTGTCTGATTTCCGGATTGACTCTAGCTGCTGTTCGAGAGCAATCCGTGTAAATAACCTCGCATTAAATCGTTCAATGCACTCAAACGCTTGGCCGTCTGGTCTCTTATTGTATCTTGGTAGCCAGCCGATTCAGTTGACTCGATACGTCTACTTTCTGCCTTCTTTCTTAGAGCATTAAAATGGATCACCTGAATATTGGGATTTCCCTTATGTCGACCTGGGTTCGACACAGGCCTTCCCCGGCGTCTGGCTAGTCACGGGCCACGCGTGTTTCGGGTTGACATGCAAATTCCGGTAGGACTACAATTTTGCCAGAGCGACGGCTGAACCTCGGAGGCAAAAACTTCATGCTCGAAATGACCGTAGATAGTATTCGCGTCAGTCCGATGAATTACCAGCGTGTTGTGATTCTGAAAGAGAAACAGTCCGACCGCTATCTTCCCATTTGGATTGGCCCTGCCGAGGCCGACGCCATTGCGGTCAAACTTCAAGACCTCAGTGTGCCGCGGCCGCTGACCCACGACCTTTTGGGGAGCATCATAGATTCTCTTGGCGGCACCATCGATCATATTTTGGTGAGTGATCTGCAGAACGACACCTTCTTCGCCAAGATCACCATACAATCGAATGGAGAGTCAAAAGAGATCGACTGTAGGCCCAGTGATGCCGTTGCTTTGGCAGTAAGGGCCAAAGCGCCGATATACGCAAACGAAGAAGTCATGGACAAGGCCGGAATCCATCTTGATAAGGAAACCGGCAAGCCTCTGGGGCAGGAGACCATCAGCGAAGGCGCCGCAGCTGAGCCACCGGTAGAGGTAAAACCCGAGGAACTAAAGAGCATGTCTGCATTCACAGACTTCATTGATTCCTTGGATCTAGAGGATTTTGGCAAGCAATCCGGAACCCGCTGACCCTCTAACATAAACCCGATTAGAAGATACCTCCCTCTTTATGTAGAAGAGCGTGGTATTTTCTTGTTAATGTAGGGCACGTTTTCCGTAAAGTTAGTCTCAATTGACTTTCAAAATCCTTAGTGATATTATTCACGACGCTCTGGCGGAAACATGAATCGGAGACTCTTGGCCTTACGCCTAACTGGCCTCGGATGGTACGTTGCTTCCTGCATTGTGATTGGTGTAGTTGGCGGCGTGTTCATCGACCAATGGCTAGGTACCAAACTTCTGTTCACTCTGCTGGGGCTTGTGTTCGGCACAACGTCAGCATTCTACGGCCTGATCAAGATGATTCAGCCGCTGATCAAGCCAGAACCGATTAACGGAAACAACTCTCCGGAAAGCAACAGCCGACCGGATGAAAAGCGCGATAATTAAGACAGATAACAGATGGAGGGAATCCATAGTGGGTTCCGGCACAGGCAAATTGGTCGCCTTCGGCATTTTGATTGTTGTGGCATTGGCCATTGCAGGACTTATCACCGGCGCTATCGGCGCTGGCCTCACCCAGTCAGAGGAAGACAAAGACGCCGGATTAACCGCTGAAGGTCCCTTCATCCCCAAGCCCGCAGTTCACCTCCCCGCCCAGGTAACATTCCCCACTTCAGAACGGACATACTACCGTAATTTCCTCCTTGCTGAAGAAGTTGAAGTCCTTCTGGAAAAGGCAGAGATCAGTCACCTTACAGAGGACGACGAGAAACACCTGATTGACCTCTATCACGAACTCACCGGCGAGACAATCGAACTGGGTCACGACGACCACCTCCTAACTAAAGAACAACACCATGTGATCGAAGAGTTTGTTGATGATGGCCCCTATCAAGACAACAACTTCATCATCACGAACGCCATACTTTCATCCTGGATTGCCAGCATCGTCCTGGTCCTGCTGTTCGTACTGGGTGCCCGCAAAGCAGCGATGATCCCAGGCCGCTTCCAGAACTTCGTGGAGATAGCGGTTGAGGGACTCCTGAACTTCGTTGCGGGAACGGTTGGCCGAGAACACAGCAGACTGATCTTCCCGGTCATAGCGACCATCTTCTTGTTTGTACTCATCAATGCGTGGATCGCATTGCTGCCCATCTACCCGTCCCTTGGATTCAAGGAAGGGGATATAGTCCAGATACACCTGCTCCGGCCGGCAGGCACAGACATCAACATGCCTTTGGCCCTGGCTTTGGTCTCATTCGTATTCGTAGTATGGCTGGGCTTTAAGATGCTTGGCATCGGTTACCTCACCAAGTTCATCAGGATCGGCAGCCTGAAAAAGGGCTTTGCCGCCCTCTTCAAGTTCCAGATTCTTGACGCTTTCCAATACATGCTGGACTTCTTCTTCGTCGGCCCTTTGGAGGCCTT
>CAYVIG010000217.1:0-4708 GCA_964451445.1 uncultured Dehalococcoidia bacterium | reverse complement strand
ACATTCACCGACGTGATCGGCTTTGTCTTATTCCTCGGTTTGGCGGCTAATTTTGTGGAACACTTGGTTTAGGCCAGGCCGGAACATCGGATTATTCAATGAAAAATAGCAGCGGAGGTAAGCTATGCCCGGACAGATAGCGCTGGTTGGTGGTGACGAGTTCAGACGCGGCTGCGAGGAGATGGACCGCGAGATCATGCGGGCGTCGGGTCAAGATCCGGCCAAGGTGGTGGTGGTTCCGACTGCCGCGGTCACCGGGCCTGCCAAGGCTGCTAATGACGGTGCGACCCACTTCGGCGCGCTAGGCGGGGCTTCTGAACAACTCATGCTGCTGGAGAAAGACCAGGCCCAGGACCCATTGTTCTTTGCCCCTGCTACCTTGGCTGATGTGGTCTACTTCACCGGCGGTAGCCCTGAACATCTTTTGGAGGCCGTAAGCGGTACCGAGTTCTTCTCGGCGCTGATGGAGATGGTGGATTCCGGAGGAGTCCTGGCCGGATCTAGCGCCGGTGCCATGGCCATGGGCTCGATGATGCGCCGTCCCCGGGCTGGAGGCTGGGTGGAGTCGTTGGGAGTTGTTGCCGACGTTGCGGTGCTGCCTCACCACGAAAAGCGCGACCAAGTGGAGACCTCTAAAGACCTGCGACAATCTGCGCCCAAGGGACTGACTTTCTTGGGCATCGACGCCCGCACTGGCGTCCTGGGCACACCGGACAACTGGCGGGTGGTAGGCTGCGGTCGGGTGACCGTCTACCAAGGCTCCGAGTGGCAGATATTCAACTCAGGTGACCAACTACCGACCGGTTTCTGATCTAACTACTTACGTCGTTCGCGTAGCTTCTTGTAGACCTCTTCTGGTTGGACGCCACTGGCAGCCAGGAGCACCAGGGTGTGGTAGAGCATATCGGCTATCTCGCCGGGGAGGTTATCGGTGTCGTTGATGGCGGCTGCGATTGCTGTCTCTCCGGCTTCTTCCACCACCTTCTGGGCGATCCTTGGTACACCTTCTTTGAATAAAGATGTGGTGTAACTGCCTTCTGGCATCTCCTCCTGTCGGTCCTTGATCAGGGCGAACAGTTCACCCAGAACGCTGGGGCCAGTTTCCGTCTTCTCGTAGTCTTCATCGTCGGGAACTGCTTCCAGTTTGTTGGTGGAACAAGAGACGTCGCCGGTGTGGCAGGCCGGGCCGTCCGGGTCAACCTTGAGCAGGATCGTGTCGGCGTCGCAATCCAGCCAGGCCTCTTTGAGGTTCAGGTAATTGCCTGACATCTCGCCTTTGTGCCACAGGTCTTCCCTGCTTCGGCTGTAGAACCAGACTTGGATACCCTCGACTGTGCGTTTCAATGATCCGGGGTTCATATAGCCCATCATCAGGACCTGGCCGGTGTTGGCGTCCTGTGCGATGGCGGGTAATAGACCCTGTTCATTTAGCTTGATGTTCATAATCGGCCTTCAATAATCTTTGATTGGTGTGTTGGATATACAGGCTAGACCGGCAGGCCCTTTTGCAACAGATCGGGCAATTGGGACAGGCTGGATATCTGATGGTGAGGCGTTGGCAGATTTGGATCCAACGGCCGTTGGTCCCTGTTGATCCAAACCGGATGCATCCCCGCGTCCAACGGTCCTTGTACGTCCTCCAATTGGCGGTCGCCTACATATGCGGTTTCGCCAGGGGAGACGCCCAATTGACCCAGTATCATCTGGAACAACTCAGGCCTTGGCTTGTATATCTGAGCCTGTTCCGAGGTGAGGACGATGTCAAAGCCAACCTCTAATAGCTCCAGGTTCGGAAGCAGAAACCCGTCATCAGCGTTGGATAAGAGGGCCATGGTGTATCGCCTTTGAATCTCACCCAGTGCCTCGTTGGTCTCGAGGTACGGGGTACGCCTTGAGATGTCTCGGAAGAATTGCTGAGTAGCCGCGTGGGGATCGCCGTCCAGCTTCAGAGTCGCGAAGGAGAGTACAAAGCCTTCTTTCCAGGCGTTGAAGTAACTCTGAAACGGCCGGTCAGGGTCTAGCCGGTTGACCTGAAACTCTTCCTCGGCTGGTGCCCAGCTATCCCAGAGTTCTTGGGCGGTGGTCTTGAGGCCCTGCTGCTCAATGACGTTGCCAAATATCTGAAGATTGGTGTCGTTGGGATTCTCGACCAAGGTCCCATACATGTCGAAGACTACGGTGGTGATTCGCGGCATTGATAGCTACCTGCAAATTGTCTGTCTGGGGATTATTAGCGAAAGTGCGCTTACGAGGGGCCGATTATTCTGACCCCACATATTTCGGTCGGACTGGGACTCCCTTGCCCTTGAGATAGTCCTTGGCCTGATCAATGGTGAACGTGCCAAAGTGGAAGATGCTGGCAGCGAGAACGGCGTCGGCTTTTCCCTGGTTCAGCGCCTCATAGAAGTGTTCCAATTCACCGGCACCGCCGCTGGCGATCACCGGCACGGGCACTGCCTCGGAGATGGTCCGGGTCAGGGCCAGGTCGTATCCGGATAGTTGGCCGTCCTCATCCATGCTGGTGAGCAATATCTCACCTGCGCCCAGTTCCACCGCCCTAGTGGCCCATTTCACAGCATCGATGCCGGTGGGTGTGCGGCCGCCTCGGGTATAGACCTGCCACCTGGAGCCATCGTCCAAAGCCAAGTCTGCCGACTCCGGCGTTGGTTCTCCCTCCGGATTTGAGACCCGCTTGGCGTCGATGGCGACCACGATGCACTGGTTACCAAAGGCTGCAGCGCCGTCTTTGACCAGTTGTGGGTCGGTAACTGCGGCGGTATTCATGCCAACCTTGTCTGCGCCTGCCTTGAGCATCCGCCGGACACCTTCCACAGTTCTGATGCCGCCGCCAACGGTTAAAGGGATGAATACCTGCTCTGAGACCCGTTGGACCACGTCTACCATGGTGTCCCGCGAGTCGGAACTTGCGGTGATGTCTAGAAAGACCAGCTCATCGCCACCTTGTTGGTCGTAAAAAGCTGCCAACTCAGCCGGGTCGCCAGCGTCGCGGAGCTCCACGAAACTAACGCCTTTCACAACTCGTCCGGCGTCCACATCCAGACACGGGATTATACGTTTGGTCAGCACTGTGAGATGGAATCTCCAGAGGTAGGTTAACCCAGCACATCAATGGGGGATGGTATCCGTGTCAGGTCGTAATAGCAGTATAACACCGTGCCTGAATCAAGCATGGTACTTTAGCCATTGGCGTGGTTGACTGACTGAGCTAGAATGGCCCTACTTTTTAGCATACATAAGTAGGGAGGGATCATGGCTACAACACTAGACGAGGCGAACAAGATGGTGGCCGGCGCCATTGCCAAGGCCAACGAGTTTGGCATCAAGATCAACGTGGCAGTGGTTGATGCCGGCGGACGGTTGCTGGCCTTCAACCGTATGGATGGCGCCATTTGGGGCGGAGCATACGGGGCACAAGGAAAGGCCGTAGCCGCAACTGCGTTCGGACGTCCCAGCGGTGAACTGCAGGAACGAGCCGAGTCGCCGATCATGAAGGGAATCCTTGGCGCTGAGGGCGGCCACGGCATCCCGAGCCAAGGCGCTGCGCCGATTATCCGCAACGGGGGATGTGACGGCGCAGTGGGAGTGGGCGGCGGCACCAGCCAGCAGGATGAAGACTGCGCCAGGGCTGGTATCGCAACCGTAATCTCTTAAGGTTTCACGTGACGAAGTCGGTGCCGCTCTAGGGTACTAGGGCGGTAACCGATGCCGGGCCACCACTGCCGCCTTCCAGCCGAAGCAGACCGATAACCACCAAGGCTCCGGTGGGCGGCATCTGGTCCAGGTTGGCCAAGTTCTCCAAGACCACCAGACGGTTTTCTAATGCCAACCGGCTAACGGAAAACCCTGTATCTACTCCCGGCTCGACGCCAGCAGTGTCTGACCCTAATCCTGCGACACCCCGACCTTCAAACAATACTTCGGCTGCGTCCAACCCAAACCCCGGGAAGTGTAGTTGGTCAGCTTTGATACCACCCAGGTACGCCTCTGGGTTTGGCCATTTGGCCTGCCAACCGGTGTGCAAAAACACTAAACAACCTTGGGGAACCGGGCCATGGTCCGACTCCCAGTCCAAGACGTCGTTCATGGTCAGCGCGTAGTCAGGGTCGCTTGCCGATTGGGTTGAGATGTCGATTACAATTGCCGGTCGAACTAAGTCTTGGGGCGAGTAAGCTTCCGGCCCAGGAGCGCCGGACGTGAAACCAGACGGCGCGCTCAGGTGGGTGCCGGAGTGTTCACCCATGGAGAACCTGCGCAGGAAATAGCCGTCTTGTTCGGTGTCTGCGACGGTCTCGAACTCCACATCTGGGTCTCCAGTCCATTGGGGAATGTCGGCGCTTACAGTCCAGCTTAGTTCTATAACCTTGGAAAAAGAGATGGACCCGCCAAAAGCCGGCCCATCATATTGTGGTTGGGTCACCATCAATTAAGCCCCTTCAGGTCATCCGCTTCCGCACATTCTCCCGCCAAAGGGACTCCGTGGCAACCCAGTGGGTTGTCGATATGCCAGGTTAAAACGCAGCGGCTTGCAGGGTTCTGGTGGATTTCAGGATGGCGTCGCGTTTGACGTTATTGTCGATCCACTTCATAGCCTCGCGGGAAGTGCTTCTGGCGATCAGCTCCGGCCGCTCAGGGCGTTGGCCGTACACCGAATAACTGATGGAACGGATTTCTTCGTCTATGACATAGC
>CAYVIG010000216.1:0-4723 GCA_964451445.1 uncultured Dehalococcoidia bacterium | reverse complement strand
CAATCGGTGTCGCGCTGACCGGATTCACACCCTTCTTGAACGTCAACGGTCATATTCGCGCTTATCTAGTCGCTCCGACGTAAAACGTGCGGTAGACAAAATGACCGGACGGCGATATCTACCAGGAGTTCCTCAGTACCGTCATGATTGGTCCGGCGTCCGTCACGGGCGTCGGGTTGGTGGCTAAGGCGCGGTCATGCAGCGTGGCTGCGGCTATCAACTCTAGTCCTTCTTCAGGGACTCCAACGTCTCGAAGTCTGCCCGGAAGACCAAGTGACACTCGCAAACTCTCCACAGCGTCGGCCGCTGCCATTGCGGCGTCCATATCGCTCATACCCTGAGTCTTCACGCCCATTGCTCCGGCAATCAAGGCCTGCCTGTCTGCGGACGCCTCAGCGTTGAATCGCATGGTTTGCGGCAGCATTATTGCATTGGCATCTCCGTGGGGCACGTCAAACAGGCCGCCCACGTGATGGGCGGTGGCAGTGTTCAGTCCCAGACCACCAACTCCAGACAATGACGCCAGAGACGCGGCGGTTTTGGTGTTCAGTAAGCAGTCCACATCGAGACCAGGGCACTTCGGCAGATACTCCATCAGCATGGATATCGCATGCAGGGCCATAGAGTCAGAGATGGGGTTATGCTTTGTGGAATAGACCGTCTCCACGGCAATCCGCATCTGCCCCATGGCAGTCGATAACAAGATGCTCATGGGTGTAGTTGCCAGGGCCTGGCCATCAATAATGATGGAACGAGGGATGGTTGCGGGGTCTGCAACCAGCACCTTTCTGCCCAGGTCTTTATCGGCAAAACCAGCGCCGCGGCTGAGTTCGGCCCCGCCCATGGTCGTTGGAATGGTGATGATTGGCACTCGCTCTGACGATAGCTTGGGATGGGTGATCTTATCGGGCGGCTCAAACATGACCTGGTGGTCGTGGATCTTCCCACCCTCGCCACGCAGCGTGGCGATGCCTTTGGTGGTGTCATGGGTACTGCCGCCGCCTACACTCACCAGCACGTCGGGTTTTACATCCGCTACCAGCCGCATGGCTGCATCTAAGGTGTGCACTGGCGAGTGAGGTGCGACTCCCGAGAACAAACCAACAAACCGGTCACCCAGTGCAGCTTGCACCCGCTGTATGACGTCGGATTTCTCCAATATGGACGGCCCACAGGTGACCATCGCCCTTGAAGTACCAAGTCGGTCCAATACGCCGGAAAGACCTCTGATAGAGTCGGGAGCGCAGACTACTTCCTGGGCTACACTGTTAAAGCTAAACGTCAATGGCTGGGCCATGGGACGCCTCCGTTTTTGAATCAGTGAACTTGCTTAGATTCCGCGGGCCAACCGTTCCATTTCAACGGCAAACCATAGGGCCATGCCGCCGCTCCGGTCGTCGAAGCCAAAGATGGCCGGACGGTCCAGGTATTCACGGACGTTGTTCTGAACGCCGGTGCTGGCACAACCATCAACAACGTTCCCAACGTCATCGACCCGCTCGGCAACTCCCTGCCAGGCAAGGTCTATCGCAGACCGAAAATCGTCGGAGAGGAAACCAAGGCGTATCCCCCGGGCCATGGAGTATCCCATCATGCAGGTGGCGGTGAACTCCAAGTAGGAGCCCTGGACATCCAACACATTATTCAACATGCCGGACGGGTGTTGTAATCGGCGCAAGGACTCCATAAGCCGTGTGTACATACCGGTGATGGCTTGCCAGTCTGAATGGTCCTCAGGCAGGTACGTTAGTGTCTCCGCAAGACCCATGGCAGCAAACCCATTGCCCCGACCCCAGTAATAGGCCGCCGGGCGGCAGTGCCAGAAAAGACCGTGGGATTGCTGAATCTTGCCGCTGACCATGAAGTTGGTCAGGATATCCGTGTACTTGGTGTCTCCGGTCAGTTTGAAAGCTCGGCCCAAAACCGCGCCGCTCATGAACATGTCTTCAGTTCTGAAATCTGGGTCGCAGGGCTTGGGAGCGCTGCCCAGACCCCTGGGTTCAAAACGGTCCGCCGCCTGGATCACAAGGTCGTTGTAGCGAGGGTCTCCGGTGGCGTCGGCCAGTTCATCAGCCCAGACCACCGAAGCCAGCGCGGAGGGGGCTAGTTCTTCAGGCACTCCGCCCTCGGTGAAACTTTCAAGCAGGCGGGAGATATCTGGTGCCGGATTCTCACTCTCTGGTTCAAGCTGGTGGAGCCGGAGTCGCCCGCTGATGGGGACTCCTTGGGTATAGACAACCGGCTCAAACGTGCGTCCATAGACGTCTGCCAAAACCGTAGCAATCTCTGTCTTGGACCGGCTACGGCGTGTGTCTAAAGATTTGCGAGCGTTGGAGGTCGACAACACGTCAAGTTGGCGCAGCATACTAAATAGCCGGCTCAACTCCCGGGGGAGCTGTTCGTCGCTGGCCGTGAGACGTATCCCTGGAATCGTGCCGAGACCGTCGGGCTGTCCTGAGCCAAGGGCTGCCAGTAGGCCCTGTTGGCCAGTAACAGTCTTCGCTGCCAGTCCCGGGGCCAGAGACTGGGCTGCCGAATTAATCACCCATTGCACCGATTCTCCAGCTTCGAGTTCCAGCACCAGGTCGGGCGCTTGGAAGCAGATCCAACGCCACAGGTAACGCTTCTCTGGGTCTTCCGGGTCGTAATAGAACTTACCTTCCGGTGGATAGACACCAGACGGATTACCGCCGGAACCGTTACCAGGAGCCAGGTCCAATCTGAGCCCGTCGGGGTTTGCGCATGGAACAGCACTAAGAGCAATACGCAGTGACAATGCGTCACCGCCGCCGGCAAAGAGTTCCAGCGCATGAAGCGCCATGTCCACATCAGCATTTTGACCGGACAAACCACCAACCAGGAGAATCCTAGTCCTTGATGTCTCGACTGAATATGCGTTCCGGTCGATAAGAACCGGAATCTGCCCCATGGACCGGGTGACTCCGCAGGCCGAGCGACTCCAGAAACCCGGGCGCGCCCTTAGCAGTGTGTCTATGGCATCTTTGATGGTTTGTTCTGTGGACAAATCTTCCTTCCTATACGCGGTGATTATTCACCGATCCAGATCATTCTGGAGATGATTGATGTGGCTATTTAGCGGCCAGTGTAAGTTCGATTAAGTTTGATGAATCCCCCAGGGCATCTGGACTCAATATCAGAGTCATCATCTTCTCGATGGAGGCATCGTCGATGGAGTGGGCAGCGTGTTTCGCGCAATCGCTGAATTTGTCCTGCAACTGCTTGACTGTAAGCGGGTTCTCTGGCGACCCAGAAGGCGGCCCAAGTTCCACTACGGCGGTCTTGCCGTCAACACAGACCACCTCTATCTCTGCCCAGCCTTTGAACATGCCGGGCCTTTCCTCGGCGTTCACCAAGGCTGATGCCGCCAACACCGACGGGTCATTAAAGGAGTTGATCTGGTCGATGCCAACCCCACCGAGGGCCAAGGCACAGCCAATCAGATAGGGGACACTGAACTGAGCTTCTACCTGCTGGGTAGGCTTCTTGATTCCGGCAGCAATATTGTAACGGGCGGCCAAGGTCTCAGGGTCTGTACGGACCGTCACTGATTCCAGGGTGTTTTGGCCCAGATTCAGTTCGCTATGCAATTTAATTGCTGCATCGATGTAGGCGTGGGACGGGCGAACGCAGGGGTAAGGTTTGAAACTGATTCGGTCTCCCAGAAACTCCTCACCCAAGCCTTGGTCGATGATTGAAAGGTCATAACCGTCTGGTTGGTACATGGGGAAGAAGCCAAAACGTCCGGCGAAGACGTTTCCCGCTCCGGTGAACCCCTCTTTGGCCAGGAACACTGACATCACAGCGCCGTGGGCCGCCTGCCCCGCCTGGAAGCGTTTGGTCAGCGCGCCGTCGACGATACACTGCCGGTTTCCGGCGGCCTGGCTGTAGGCGATGCCAAAGGCATGGGCCATCTGGTCTTTTGTTAGGCCCATCAGTTTGCCAGCCGCGGCTGTGGCGCCAAAGATTCCGAAACTGGCGGTGCGGTGCCAACCACGGTCGTCGTGGGCAGCCAGACCAAGTCGACAGGAAACGTCCAGTCCCAAAGTCGCGGCAAGCATCAATTGCTCCCAAGAAACACTATCAACGGAATCGCTGATGGCCAGACAGGCAGCTAGGACGGAGGTGCCAGGGTGGATGTGGCCGCCTTTGTCGTAAGTGTCGTCAAAGTCCAGCGCATGACCCATGGCAGAATTGATCAATGCAGCGTGATGAGCTGGCATCTTGCCGCCGATCACAACCAGGTTGGCCTCTTCCAACCCTCCCCACCGTCCGGTGACCGTTGCCAGTTCCTCTATGCCAGGCGCTCCGCTGCCGCCTAGCATCGCTCCAAAGGTATCGAGCACATCCAGCCGAGTGGCCGTGATGCTGGCAACCGGAACGTCCTCTATGGAGGTGTTAACAACGTGGGCAGCGAGTGTGTGGGCCGGGTCTAGAGAAGTCTTGGTGTCAGGCATCTTAAGCCGGTTCTCCAATCATTAAGCAATTTCTAAGAGACCCCAGAGAGTAGATGTGAAGAACGGCCCAGGGTCACCGCTTGGTGTCTGGACCGTCTTTTGGTCTTAAAGTGTTTTATTTTTGGACTATATCCACGTTGACGGTCCGTTTGGCTGAAACGGTGAAAGTCAAAGATGCGGATCCACCGCCGTCGGTGCTGCTCATCACCTGAATCCCACCTGTTCCTTCTAAGTAATTGATCTCGTCC
>CAYVIG010000215.1:0-4745 GCA_964451445.1 uncultured Dehalococcoidia bacterium | reverse complement strand
TCCCGAAATCACAGTCCACAGTTCCAGGCTGAGTTCGGTGTTCCCGAAGAAGAACCCGACGGCCCATTCCGACGGCTTGTCTAGCGATACCGCCAAGGCTTGAGCCACGACGTTTCCACTATCCAACACCCAGGAACCGACAGGGCGCACCCAAAAAGTGCGCCCGTCGATTTCAACCTCGGTTACTTCCCAATGCTGAACCATTACTTATCAGCCAGGTACTGGCTTGGCTTGAGGCTTGAGGTTATCGAATAGACGACCTTTAACTCCTCCTGAATCAACTTATTCGCCGCCGATTCTTGGATTCCGATTCGGTAGGCAATTTCCTGGCTAACGACTTTTCTTTCCGATAAAAACTCTTTAGTATTCGCCTACCAAAACTGAGGAGGGAATCACATGGCAGCTTTCACCTATTTCTACAAGATACGTATTGACGTCACAAAATCATCTTCTGGAGAAGAGTTGCTCTCAAAATGGCATGAAGAAGCGCAAGCTGCGATCGGGGCAATGGATGCGGGAATTGTCCAAATTTGGAAAGACGCAGCAGATGCAGTCGTCTACGTTATAGCAACTTTTGAGGGCGCAAACGCTGTAGAGGCACATGGCACTGCTTTATCCACCTTTGGCACACTACCGATGTTCCAGAGTGGTCACATAATTATTGAAGAGGCACGGTCTGTTCTAGACTATAGGGAATGGGCCGCTTACTTGGCGAATAGGAATAGTTAAATATTTGATTAGCGGAGTAAAGATTCACCGAACCAAATGATTTACCCTATTTGACCTTTCACCTCATCCGTAACGACTTCGCCACCTTGAGTCGGGTCGGCGGATTGGTCCCATCAACGGTCTGCGAACACATTGGCCACTCCAGCATAGTTACCACTCTATAGACCTCTATTCACATGTCCTGCCCAACATCCAAGAGGAGTTGGTGAATGTAGTGGCCAACCTTGTGAAGCCGAATCCCTCGGTCGATTAGCAAGAACCAGCGGAGAAAATCAAAGGCCCCCCAGAACATCATCTGAGGGGCCTTTGTTATTGACTAAACATCTCCCAAAGACTGAATGTCCCCTCGGGCCTTATTGAACGTATTGGTACGCGTAGTCACGAATCATTGAAAGAATTCGGGCTATATGAACCGATTGGTACACACAGCGACAAATTTCAAGACCGTCGCTTTCGTCCGCTCAATACTTCACCGATTAAGCCGTGGCGACAACGCTTATCCACTAGTCAAAATATCCAGTATATTTCCTGCTCTGCCACCAGCCATCCGGTAGAATTCTGTGTAACCGCAGGAGGAACATGATACAGAAGCGAACTTCTGATTTTGAAGGTTAAAAAACCTAGACACGCCTGAACCTGTCGTTCTAATCTCTCCCCCTGTATATTCTGTTCCCGAACATTTCATGCAACTGAATTGACGGTGCTCCATAACCTTACCCCTTTCACTGATGACTTGGTCCATTATTGATGAAATTACAATGTGGCTGCCAGCTCATTAGTGGCCTTGGTCTTTCTGCTATTCTAGCTTCGTCCGACGCGGACTATGTCACCAGGGTAACGATCGACGTCAATGGAGGACAGTACTAGACTGCACTTATCTATCTCTTTGCCTATGCCAGACTGATTTTATCAATGTGGTATCGGCTGGTAGATCCGTTATCTGGTTTCGACGATACTGTCATATATATCAGCCGTGCCATAACCCAATACAATCCAGGCCGCGTCCTCTATAACTGCTTACCCCTATTTATATTCAGCCTGTCGACGCTCAGCGAACGCAGTTACTCCTTCTCGGCTAATATCAGAATCACGCAGAGGAGCTGAAAGTGCCCGGAAGTATTGATGGGACTGAATGGGCCCCATTGCTAGGCCTGCGTATGCGGATTTTTTAGTTGTTACCAAGACATCCGTAGAGTAATCACCCATACGACCAGCTAAGTCCGAGACGGTTGAGAGCAGCTCTTCGGGTGGGACCACTTTGCTGACCAGTCCGATCCGCAAAGCCTCCCAGGCATCTATCAATTCACCACTAAGTAACATGTGCAATGCAGGTCCAAATCCTACCAACCGAATCAGTGGGTCTGGGGGATTGGGCAACCCGCGGCGTATCTCGAAGCAACCAAATTGCGCGTTTTCAGATGCGATGCGTATGTCGCAGGCC
The DNA here is from genome assembly GCA_964451445.1 of uncultured Dehalococcoidia bacterium. GTDB lineage: Bacteria > Chloroflexota > Dehalococcoidia > Lucifugimonadales > UBA3495 > UBA9611. Next base: position 2,575 of record CAYVIG010000215.1, on the reverse strand, counting down.
AAAGCCCGCTCCAACCCCCCCGCTACCGCATAACCGTTGACAGCGGCGATGGTTACCTTATCGGTATCCATATATGGAGGAACAACATTGCTGACAGGGCCACCTGCTGCTATACGCTCAGCCGCCGCCTTCAGGTCCATCCCAGTGCAGAAGGCTCTTTCACCGGCACCTGTCAGAACTAACACCTTCAAGTTTGGATCTTTATGAAAGTCCTGTTCGCACTCGTATATATAATCCGTTGTTGGAGGATCACAGGCATTCATCACATGGGGGCGGTTGATAGTTATCCAGGCTGTGGAGTCCTTTTTCTCATAGCTTACTGTGTCCAATATCAGTCCCTCCCTTTTCGCCCGCGGTTTCTCTTAGTTAGATACCTAACCTTGATTTGTACTCGAGATCGACTTCTGCTAAGAATCCCATACTCAGTAAACGTTCACGGTCCGGTGGAGGCGTAACTCCACGATTAGTAGGTCGGTCCGATATGATTTCATGCTCAATCAATTCGTCGTATTCGCCGTTACTCAAACCCAATAGGCCTTTGAATATCCGACTATTAGCCTCTCCAAATCTCGGCGCAAGGCGGTCTGGAGGTCTTTCCACGTCGGTCAGCCTAAATAGCGGCTCAGAATGAGGTCGAGCTCCAACCGGTGTTGGGTGATCTGATATGGCAAAAAACCCACGGTCCGAATGGTGGAGATCAGTGGCGACTTCTCGAGTGTTATAAACCGCCCCACATGCGACCCCCATAGATTGAAGCATGTGCATTACGTCGTGTTTATCCTGCTTACTCGTCCAAGTATCAATCGCTTCGTCCAAACCCTGGCGTTGGGCCAAGCGTCCTTCCACTTTTTCCCAATTCTTATTGGAAGCCCAAGTTTCGCCAACACCACGGACAAAGTTGGCCCACTCACTATCTGAAGTCACCGTGATCGACACCCAACTATCGTCGCCCAAGCAGCGATAAACTCCATAGGGGGCGTGACCAGGATGGGTATTACCTTTGCGAGACGGCACCACACCATTCATCTCATACTCCATGAATGCTTCACCCAAATGTGAGACACCCGCCTCGAACTGGGATAGGTCTATCCATTGCCCTTGCCCTGTAAGCTCACGGTGGGCTACCGCGATCAAAATCGCGTAGGTAGCGTTCAATGCTCCGAGTGTGTCATTGAACAGAATGCCACCTTGTACCGGTCCAGAGTCCTGATACCCGGTCAGATAGGTCAAACCAGTGACCGCCTGAAGGCTAGATCCATATCCGATATAGTTCTGCCAAGGACCAGAACTACCGTAGGCAGTAGAGTCAAGCACTATGATGTCAGGTTTGACTTTACATAATTCTGCGTACTCCAGACCAAAATTACTCATCACTCGTGGAGGGAAATTTTGAGCTACGACATCGCTTACACTGACTAGTTCTTTGAATAATTTTCGTCCCCGTTCAGTATTGAGATCTAACGAAACACCCAGCTTATTTCTATTAGCCTCGTGGTACATTCCACCGTTGTTCCACGGGTCTTCACCCACCATGCTATCCGGTTGAGGGCTTCCTCTTGATGAGTCTGGTCGGCCTGCTGACTCGATTTTGATCACCTCGGCGCCATATGCTGCCAACGGTGCGATCGCGTAAGGTAACGCCCATACCTGGCCTGGCTCTATGATACGAATACCATCCAACGGAAGCGCATCATTCATTTTATCGCTCCACCAAAGACCTCTTCGTTGTGCTGTCCCAATGTAGGCGCAGCCTTCTCTTGTCTTCTGGGTGTCTCTGACATCTGAAACGGAGCGCCTGGATAACGTAGGGCGCCCACCACAGGGTGAGGGAATTCCACGAAATATCCTCGGCCTTTCAACTGGGGCGAACCCGAGATATCTTGCATGGTGTTCACCGGCGCGAAAGGGAAGCGCCATTCCTGAGCGTGATGGAACCATTCATCTGCTGTTTTTTCAAGCCATTTCGCCTTTAGCAGTTTATCTACCTCTTCAGACCGCAATTGGCGGTCAGCAGGTGTGGCATACTTGGGGTCTTGCAGTTCCGGTACTTCAGCCATAGCCGCATATGTATCCCAATCGCCCATCACGCCTGGAGTGGGGAGGATATAACCGTCTTTAGTAAGGGCCGGATAACGGAGACTGCTACCTTCCAAAGGTTGGCGACGGGATACCATACCGGCATATGTATAGTCCAACAATGTAGTGAAAAGTGTGCTGATGACGCATTCCAATATCGACACATCAACCTGCTGACCTTTGCCGCCTCGCCAGAGACCCAATAGGGCCGCTATCGTCCCGGACGCGGCCGCAAGCCCACCAAGATATTGCGATTGGTTATAACCGTGCTTCACCGGCTCTCGGTGGTAACCGCCAGTCATATAGGCCATCCCGCAAAGTGAATACAACACCAATTCTGTTGCACGGTAATCGCGGTAGCGCCCACTGCGTCCGAAACTGGACACCGAAGTCATTATCAGATTTGGATTCACTTGGCTTAAGGTCAGATAATCAAGCCCGAGTGATGCCATGACCCTAGGAGAATAGCTCTCAACTAATACATCAGCGTCCTGAACCA
>CAYVIG010000214.1:0-4834 GCA_964451445.1 uncultured Dehalococcoidia bacterium | reverse complement strand
CCCTGGTTAGTTTCTTTCTGGGTACCGCACCCATAATCGGTCACGTCCTATTTCATTGGTCAGCACGCCTGTAAGCACGCAATACTTGAGTATACTGCCGGTATTCTACCAGGCATACGCCGAAGCGTACACTTTTACAAATGTGAGAGGCTGAGAAGGGAGATATTTACTGTTTTCTGGTTTGACCGGTATTTCGGGCGTTCGCCAGAATGTTTAAGGCATTTCTTCGGTAATTGTCCGAAGTATTATTTCTTCTAGTGTTACCGTTTCCCGGGAATGCCCTTCGGATTTCCAAGATGGTTTATATAAAAACGAGAAAGCCGGTTAATCCTGCTTCTCAGTTAACAGCTCCGCCAGAGAACCCCACCTGGGGTCGATCGGAGCTGTCTTACATTTACATTTTCTCTGGTTTAAGTTGCTCCCACACTCTGGGCATAAGCCCTGACACTCCTCACTGCACAAGGGTTTTATCGGAACCTCGGTGATAGCGTATTGTCGTAATACTTCCGTCATGTCCAGCACGTGCTGGTCATCTAGGACGATCACGCCGTCCGCCTCATCGGGGAGTTCTTGCATCCTACCCGTCGTCGGGTTGATCGACGAATAAGCCTCTTCTTCCATTTTTAATTCGGATTGTGACTCGAACCAATTGAGGCACCTGCTGCAGGTCATATTGACCTGGGTCTCCAGCTCGGCGCGAACCAAGAAACCTTCATGTGTCCGAATCACCCGGACCCATCCCTGAGCCCTGTCCAAGCCATCTTCAGGGCCGATAAACGAGTCGTCTACAATGTAGTCTCTCGTCGATCCAGTAGGCTCCCTGAACAACTGAGCCAAGTTGTATTGCATCGAGCCTATCCATACCCTGCTATTAGCCGATGGTAATTATAGTTTCTCCCCACATCTGCCTGTCAAGTAAAGCCCATTCCACAGGCGTGGGGCCTTCATAATGCCGACCGATTTCCCGGTCTATCGCCAAACGACCATCCCAGCCGACGTGTATCAGCGATTACGCCCCGGCCCGGTCCTTCACGCTCTGTTCAATGAACTCGACTATCGAAGTGGTGGTGGTCCCAGGGCCAAATACCTCGGAAATTCCCAGGTCTCTCAGAGGCTGCCGGTCAACCTCGGGGATGATCCCGCCGACCACCACGATTACATCATCCATGCCTTGGTCATGTAACAAAGTTATGATCTCTGGCAGTATCTCCAGGTGGGCACCGGACAGGATGCTCATACCGATCACATCCACGTCTTCCTGGGTCGCGGCCTGGGCGATCATCTGCGGGCTCTGCCTGATACCCGTATAGATGACTTCCATACCCGCGTCACGGAGCGCCCTTGCAATGACCTTGGCTCCTCTGTCGTGGCCGTCCAGACCTGGTTTCGCCACCAGCACTCTTATTGGGCGATTATTATCCTGCATTATTTCCTACGCGTTGTTTAATCTCAATATGTGTACACCGGAGCACAGATATTGCCTGCTAATCCGGAACGCTTTCCACAAGCTCGGTCAAGATTCCGAACACCGACCTGGGATGCACAAAGGCGATGGTCCCAGACAAACCCTCTCTTGGGCTCTGGTCAATCAGATCCACGCCTAGGGTTTGCAGTGTCTGGAGCTTGCTGCCGATGTCAGCGACGTTGAAGGCCAGATGATGCAGGCCCTCCCCCCTACGCTCTATGAACTTCCCCACCCCGGTCTCGGGGCTGGTGGGCTCCAAAAGCTCCAGCCTGGTCTGGCCAATTTCTATCAATGTGGCCCGTACTCCTTGGTCTTCCATCAGGACGATCTCGGCATCGGCTACGTCGAATACATTCTTGAAGAAGGCCATTGCCGCCTCTATGTCTTTCACGGCCACGCCAACGTGGTCGATGTAATTAACGGTGCAGACTTCAGTCAATTTGAGCCTGTCTCCTTACTGTTCGTTTCAATTACCGCTACCAACCCCACCCCAGTCAAGATAATCCCCTCTCCCACGCATTGGAGAGGGTTTAGGTCTCCCGATTAATCGGGGAGACTCTCGACTAGTCGGAGGTGAGGGCGATGTTTCTCAACCAGACCCTCTAGATCGGGTACTGATTCATCAACTGCCGCGCAATCAACAGCCGCTGTACCTCTGAAGTGCCTTCATAGATCGTGGTCACCCTGGCGTCGCGGAAGATCCGCTCCACTCCAGCCTCCTGGAAGTAACCGGCCCCACCATGGATCTGGATGGCCTTGTTGGCCACGTCGATGCACATCTCAGAGGCCATAAGCTTGGCTATGGACGCTTCTTGGATGAAGGGCTGGCCGGCATCCATCAGGCTGGCCGCATTCATGGTAGCCACTCGAGACGAGTGCACGCCCACTGCCATATCCGCCAGCATGAACTGGATGCCCTGGTGCTGGGCGATGGGTTTGCTAAAGGTCTCCCGCTGCTGGGCAAAGCGCAGCGCAGCCTCGAGGGCCGATTGGCCGATGCCCACGCTCTGGGCCGCAATGATGATACGACTCTGGGTCAGAATTTCCATCGCCAGGTTGAAGCCGCGTCCACGTTCGCCCAGTAGGTTATCAGAACTGACCGGGGTGTCTTGGAAGACCACCTCGTCAGTCGTAGAACTGCGCATACCTAGCTTGCCGTGCATGGGATTGATGGTCAGGCCTGGGGCGTCCTTACGCACCACAAAGGCGCTGACACCCTTGTACCCAAGGGAACGATCCTCAGTGGCGAACACCACTATGGTCGAAGCGACCGAAGCGTTGGTGATGAACATCTTACTTCCGTTCAAGAAGAACGTGCCGTCACGCTCGGTGGCAGTGGTCTGTAGTGCCGCCGCATCAGAGCCGCCGCTGGGTTCCGTGAGGCCAAATGCTGCTACCTCCTCCCCAGTTGCCAGAGGGGTCAACAGTCGTTCTTTCTGCTCATCGGTACCGAACCTGGCGATACAGGCCGTGCCAAGGGCCAGGTGCGCAAGCCAACTTACGCTGGTGGAGGCGTCGCCGCGTGCTACTTCTTCGGCAGCCAAAGAGACCTGCCGGTAGCCGGCCGGACCGCTGCCGCCGTATTTGGTATCGATCCCCAGTCCGGTAAGACCAAGGTCCGCCAGACCGCGCCAGTTGTCCCATTGGAACTCGCCCTTCTCGTCCGACTCCTTGGCCTTGGGGGCAATCTCATTATCGACGAAATCACGGAGCGTGCTCTGCAGCATTTGCTCCTCTTCTGACAGTATCAAGTCAGGCATCTCACTTCTCCATTTATACTTTATTGTGCCTATTTAATTGAATAGAAACTAAAACGAGTTTCAGAATAAGTCTATTCAAAATCTACCGGAGATAAAGAATCCGGCTGTATCGACTAGAAGGATAGAGTCCCGTCTTGTTCGCCAAATACCCCTCTAAACACCTGGCTGATCTCCCCTAAAGTACAGTAGCTTTCCACGCACTCCAGGATAGCCGGAACGGTATTATCGTCAGTCTGGGCCACCTGCTCCAAACGCTCCAGGGAAGCCTTTACTTTGCTGTCGTCGCGCTCATTACGGAGCCGTTCTAACCGGGCGATCTGGGTCCTGGCTGCTTCCTCATTCACCCGCATGAGCCCTTCTATTGGAATTTCCTCAGTGGTGAACCGGTTCACCCCGACGATTGTCCGGTCACCTGATTCTACTTCCTGGCCATGCTTGTAGGCCGCGTCCCCGATCTCTCTCACCTGGAAACCCTGCTCAATGGCCTCAACCGAACCACCCATATCGTCGATCTGCTTGATGTATTCCAGGGCCTTTGCCTCAAGCTCGCTGGTCAGGCTTTCCACGTAATAGGAGCCTCCCAGAGGGTCGACGACGTCGGCCGCACCGCTCTCAAAGGCCAGTATCTGCTGGGTCCTAAGAGACAGTTGGACAGAATCTTCCGAAGGCAAAGCCAGTGCTTCGTCGCGAGAGTTCACGTGGAGAGACTGGGAACCACCGAGGATCGCCGAAAGGGCCTGGATCGTACAGCGAATCAGGTTGTTATCCGGTTGTTGGGCGGTGAGGCTCACGCCTGCTGTCTGCGTGTGGAACCGGAGCATCATGGAGCGAGGGTCCTTGGCGCCGAAGCGGTCTTTCATGATCTTGGCCCACATTCGGCGCGCAGCTCTGAACTTGGCAACCTCTTCAAACAGGTTGTTCTGGGCCACAAAGAAGAAAGACAGCCTGGGGGCAAAATCGTCAATCTTTAACCCGGCGTCCAGAGCAGCCTGAACATAGGAAATGGCATTGGCGAAGGTGAAGGCAAGTTCTTGCACCGCAGTGGCTCCAGCCTCACGCATGTGATAACCGGAGATACTGATAGTGTTCCACTTTGGCACGTTATCGTGGCAGTACTTGAAGAGGTCCACGACCAGCTTCATTGACTGCCGCGGCGGGTAGGCGTAGGTGCCCCGGGCGATGTATTCCTTGAGGATGTCGTTCTGCACCGTGCCACTGAGCTGCTCCATGGACACTCCCTGCTTCCTCGCCGCCACTATGTAGAAACAGAGCAGAACCGAGGCGGTGGCGTTGATGGTCATTGAGGTGCTGACTTTGTCCATGGGTATCTGGTCGAACAGGATCTCCATGTCCTCCAGGCTGCATATGGGTACGCCGACCTTACCCACTTCGCCAATGGCCAGCAGATGGTCTGAGTCGTATCCAATCTGGGTTGGCAGGTCAAAGGCTATGGACAATCCGGTCTGACCGTTCTCCAACAAGTAGCGGAAACGTTCATTGGTGTCGGCGGCGGTGCCGTAGCCGGAATACTGGCGCATGGTCCAGACCCTACCTAGGTAGGTGTTGGGCTGGACGCCCCTAGTGTATGGGAACTCCACGGGATAACCCA
>CAYVIG010000213.1:0-4888 GCA_964451445.1 uncultured Dehalococcoidia bacterium | reverse complement strand
GAACCAACTACCAGACGGTTATGAGCCGTCTGCTCTACCAGTGAGCTACGGGCCCGAGGAATGACGAAGGCGCACGGCACTTCGCCATGACCAGCTTTGTCTTGAGGTTTTGGGAGTGTCAAGGAAGGGCAGAAAGGTCTACCGCCGACTAGACGAGACCCAAGTTTTTCAGATAGTCCGGGTCCCAGTCGGCCAGCCGACCGCGCTGCAAGGCCTCTTCCTGCGGTATCCGCGGTGTGGCCTCGCCCGTGGTGGGCACGGTGGCGATGACCGCGTCTGAGACCAGTTTCTCGTATGTGTCCCAGTCAACACCCAGCAAGCCCTGCAAGATGCCCTCATTGTGTTGACCGAAAGTGGGCGAAGGTCCTTGGATGGCCAACGGGCTGTTGGAGAACTTGTAAGGGCGGCCAATGAACATCCTGGAACCCATCTCGCGCTCTTTGGGATAGTCCACCCGCTCCAAGAAACCCCGACTCTTGAACTGGGGGTCATAATGGACGTCCTTGCTGTTCAGCACTGGCCCCGCCGGAATGCCAAAACCCTGCAGCGCATGCATCAATTCGTACCGGTCCACGCCCGACGTCCATTCCTTAATAATCTCGTCTATCTTGTCGTGGTTCTTCTGCCTGGATAACAGGTCAGCAAAATCAGAGTCTTCAGCCAACTCAGGCCTGCCCATCAGCTGGCACAGGTTCGCCCAACCCTGGTCATCTCCAACCGATAGGGTGATCCACCGGTCATCGCCCAAGGCGGGATAGCAGCCCTGGGGCGCGCGGTAGGGATGGCGGTTGCCCATGCGTCCGCCCTCCCGTCCGTTTACCTGGGCGTCCATGATGTACTCGGACATGAACATGACACCGGACTGGTACATGCCCAGGTCAGCCCATTGACCCTGGCCGGTCTTATTCCGGTAGCGCAGGGCCGAGCCGATGGCGAAGAGCGCGGTCCAGGTGGATAGGAAATCGACGAACGACGCGCCAGCCTTGGCTGGACCTCCATCAACGTGGCCGGTAATCCAGCAGTGGCCGTGGGTGGCCTCCTGGGTGGTCGCCTGAGCCGGATAGCTGGAGTAGGGGCCGTCACCGTGGCCGTAGCCGGTGTTGGAGACCATGATGATGTCAGGTTTGATCTTCTTCATGTTGGGATAGTCCAGGTCCCAACTGCGCATCACCCGTGGGGTGAAGTTCTCCATGACGACGTCGCTGACCTTGATCAGATCGCGGAAGTAGTCACGGCCCCGGGAGTCGGTCATGTCCAGGGTGATGGACTGCTTGCCACGGTGGATTAGGTTGTAGGTCGACGGCCGGTTCCACCAGTCGTCGCCCAGGTCGTTCTCGGGGAAGGCTCCGGCATAGCCACCAGTACGAGTAACATCGGGACGCCCTGGTCCCTCCACCTTGATCACTTCTGCCCCAAAATCAGCCAGCAGACCGCCAGCGTAGGGCAGGGCAAACACGTATGTGGAGTCGATTATTCGGATACCTTCCAATGGTAAGCGGGCCATTTTTGTTTCCTTTAGGTCCTTGTAAGAACATTCGCTTGACTGATGATTGGGAGATGGGGGCCACATCCGACTACGTCAAGAGTCTCAACTTCGTCAGACCTAACCTTCCCCTTTGTGAGGGGGAAGCGATCTCTTTAGATAACGTCTAGCTGTCTTAGGCGGACGAAGTCCTCGCGGCTGTATTCCAGGCCGTTTATGTAGATCTCTGCATTGTGCTGGCCCAGGGTGGGGGCTGCGCGCAGGAACTGGTACGGGGTCAGGCTCAGGTTGAACAACACCGCCGGCACCTTCACCTTGCCGATGACCGGGTGTTCGATGTATCGGTAAAAGTTCCTGGATTCCAACTGAGGACACTCCAGCAGTTCTGACGGAGTCTGAACCAGTCCGAAGAGCATCCGGGCCTGGGCTGCCTTGGTAAACAGATCCCATTTGCCACGTTCTTTGATGGACTCCAGTACCACCTGGTCCAACTCGGCCGTGTTTCTCAGCCGTTGGGCTGGTTCGGCGAACTTGGGTTCCATCAATTGCGGGTCGCCGAAGAAGTCTGCTATGTCGGCCCAGCTGGCCCCGCCACCGGTCTGGACGATGATCCAGCCATCTTTGCAGGGCATGGGGTGGCCAAAGTTACTGCCGGTGGCCGGACGCCTGGGCAGCGTGCCGCCCATGAATGGGTACATAGTCTGGGTGGCCATGGCGCTGGAAGCGACACATTCGGTCACGGAGACATCTATGTGTTGGCCTTCGCCGATTTCACCCGCCAAGAACAGACCCATTGAGGTGGAAGCTGCGCCGTTGAGGCCGCCCTCGTACTGGGCCTGGAAGCCGCCGTGCTTCAGCGGTTCTCTGCCTTGCACGCCACTGATGCTCATGATCAGGCCCATGGCGTAGTTGACCACTTCCTCTCCCTTGTATTGGGCGTAGGGGCCAGTCTGGCCGAAGGGCGTTATGGAGGTCATGATCAGGACGGGGTTTTCTTTGGCGAGGTCTTCATAACCCACGCCCAGATCGGCTAAGTAGCCCGGTGGGTATGACTCTATGACGACATCCACATGGGGTACCAGTTTTTTGAGGATGTTCCGGCCCGTGACCGTTTCCAAGTTCAGGGTCGCACCCTTCTTGTTCAGGTTCATCAGGAGATAGAACAAACTCTTTTCCGGGTGTGGGTCGTCACCAAAGAAGGGGCCCATACGACGTAGGGACGCACCCGTGGGTGGTTCTACTTTCAGGACGTCGGCGCCATAGTCGGCCAGGAGCCGACCGCAGAAGGACCCGGCGATGTCCTCGCTTAGGTCCAGCACTTTCACCCCATCCAGAGGGCCAGATGCCAAGGGTGTCGGTAACTGAGATGTCTGGGGCGATTGAGTGGAAGTCACAGTGCTCTCATTAAGCTTCAATTTCACCGGAACCCATCAACCAGATTCCAGCCAAGCCTGGCCAGAAAGGCCAACAAATTAGGGCAGTAAATTCGGACGAATTGTAGCCGACATCATCGGCAGAGGCAATTGCAGGTTAGCCTCCAAAGTTCTCCGACAGCTTCGCGTTGAACTCATCCTGAGTGAAGCTGTGTTGCTGGGTGCCGAGAACCCGCACGGCATAGTGACCAGCCACGTTGCCCATCTGCGCCGCGCGTTCAATAGGAAGGTCGGCAATCAAACCCTTGATCAGACCACCCCGGAATGCGTCACCAGCGCCGGTTGGGTCCACCGCATCCTCAGCAGGCACCACAGGGACCGACACCGTGCCGGCCGTTGTGATGACGTCGCAGCCATCACCGCCCTTGGTCACGACGATTGTATCCACGGTCTCGGCAACCTGGTCTCGGGACATACCGGTGGTATTGGAGATCAGTTCCATCTCGTAGTCGTTACAGACCAACATCTTGGACTGTCTGATGGCCGTAGCCAGGGCTTCCGCCCCCCAAGCCGGTAGGGACTGGCCGGGGTCAAAAATGGAGTAGATGCCGCGCTTTTCATGCTCGGCGGTGTAATCGGCCATGTCTCCCAGGTTGCCTGGGGCCACGATGGCGAGGCAGTCTTTGGGGTCGACCGATGAGAAATCAAAGCCTGATTGCTGTTTCATTGCGCCGGGGTTGAACCCGGTTATCTGGTTGCTTGAAGTATCAGAGGTGATGTAAGCGCCAGCGGTGAGTTCTTCTTCGACGATGCGGATATCCGCGGTTGGGACGCCGATCTGTTTCAACCATTCAAAATAACGGTGGTAGTCCTGACCGATGGTGGCCAGGATGCGGGGTTTCTCCCCCAGCAGAGAAAGCGAATAGGCGATGTTACCCGCCGTCCCGCCAAAGTTCTCGGTCAGGCTGTTCACCGTGAAACTGACGTTTATATTGTCCAGTTGATCCGGCAGGATATGCTCGGAAAACATGCCGTTGAAATCCATAATGCGGTCGTAGGCCATTGATCCGGAAACCAGGATGTCCATCTGTAGGGTCCCTCGCTCTTTTCCAACTATCTATTTTTTCTGTATTTAATCGACTAGCAGCCGTACTTACCAGCTATCTCGTTCAAGAATTCCACTTTATCGCCAATACCCAGACCCAGGTCGGCCGCCTCGCCACCGTTTATCTCTAGGACAAACTTGGCCCGGGACTCTGGCGAATAGCGCGGCAAATCGTCCAACGGAGTTTCAGGGCCTGGAAAGGGGACATTCTCTGAAACGTCCACAACCTCGCAGCTAGAACCGATCCAGACTATGTCCAAAGATATCTCCATCTCCCGCATCCAGAAACGGAACCGCTCCGGCTTCTCAAAGATGAACAACATCCCAGTTCCTGCGTCCAACGATGCCCGCCCGGAAAGTCCTTTTATCCGTTGTTCCGAGTTCACCGCCAATTCAACCGGAAATTCCATGTCTTCTACACGGACGAGCGGCCCGGTATTGGGCGTTATATCGGGTGTTGAAGTAATGGTTGTGCCAGAGGTCGACGGGCTGGTCGGTTCCACAGCCGGTGGTATTGTTGGCGTGATGTTCGATGCAGCGGTGTCGGAACTCCCGCAGGCCAGTGACAGGGCCAGCAGACAGATGGCCAAAGCCATCACTGTGCGACGGTTGCTGGCTAATCGGCTGACAGGGCGAAGACGCTCCAATTCATTCCCCTGGTTTTTCGGATTTTTAACCGGTAATCCGGCTTCAAATCCGGCTCATAAAGGGTTTCATCAGTCCGAATCCAATGTTATCCCAGCGTTACTAAATTCACAAGCAGAACCAGCTTCGTTAGGCCTGTCCAAAGCGCCGCACAACCGCACGAAATGTTGGCAACAACCGTGTCCAAACAAGAGTCGGATCTGCAGCTTTATTGACAAGTTTGGGGGAGCTGGGTTAGGCTTGGGGCGTCAAATCACCGGAGGGAAACAGCTATGACTCAGG
>CAYVIG010000212.1:0-4891 GCA_964451445.1 uncultured Dehalococcoidia bacterium | reverse complement strand
CTTCAGAATGCCGCCTAACTCGTCAAACTTCGCCCCGATGTGCTGTCCCATACCAGACATGTTTTCAACGGCTAGGACCGGCCCTTCCGGCGCGGTATCCAGCACAATCTTGATAGCCTCCACCGTCTGGGGAAGGACAGCCTCGTAACCCTGGCCGCCGTGGCTGCCAGGGTGGAATATGACACCGCTGGCCCCCAAATCTGCCGCCAAGTTCATGTAGTTGGCCAGGGAATCAATGCCCTTTTTGAGTTTTTCTTTGTCTGGCGTGCCCAGGTTTATCAGGTAGATGGCATGCAGGAATACCGGACCGATCCCGGAATCAGACAGCCTCTGCCTAAAGAGCTCTATCTCCTCTCCCGGCACTGGCTTGAATCTCCAGGTCTGGGGCGAAGAGCCAAATATCTGGATGGCCTCGCAGCCGAGCTCCTCGCCTCTGGCCACCGCTTTACTGATTCCGCCCGATGTTGAAACATGAGCTCCAATCTTCATCTACTACCCCAAATAATCCCTGGATTCTCCATTTAGCCCGTGCCTGAGTCGGATGGACAAGCACGGCCAATTATACGTCAGCGCAACGTTGGCGGTATACGCTTGCAGGAATATAATCCACGCATATGAAAGCCCTTTATGTGAAACAACCTGGCGACCCTCCTCTGCTGGAAATCAGGGATGTGCCCACGCCCACAATGGGCTACCACCAGGCCCTGGTTCAGGTAACCGCCTGCGGGTTCTGCCATCACGACCGTGCCGTCATGGCCGGCACACTGAGGCGGGGAGTTGCCGACGACGTCATTCTAGGCCATGAGATTTCAGGCGTTGTCACTGACATCGGAGGCGGTGTTGCCACTCTCAAGACCGGCGACAGGGTGGTCAACATCCTGACCGACGCCTGCGGCGAGTGTGATCGCTGCGCCGATGGACGCGAGCACCGCTGCCGCCAAGGCCTGGGCATAGGACATGGCCGCGACGGCGGTTTCGCGGAATTTTTGGCTCTCTCCGAACACAGTCTGGTCAAGATTCCCGATGGAATAGACCCGGTAGGTGCGGCATTGCTGGCCTGCCCCATGGGTGTGTCGCTCCAGGCCGTGCGTGAGACTGCCATGGTGGGCCAGGGAGATACAGTGGTGGTCACTGGGGCAGGCGGCGGTCTTGGAGCCCACGCAGTGCAGGCTGCGGCTGCTCTCGGGGCTACGGTGTTTGCGGTGTCATCCTCACCGGACAAGATCGACCTGATCCTTGATCTGGGCGCAACGGAAATTTTAGCGGCAGAGGTGCCAGGCGATAATGGCCTGGATTTCTCCGAGATGGTAATGGCCATGACCGGTGACGAGGGCGCAAACGCGGTCATAGACACCGTAGGCTCAGCCTTGTTCCCTTCGACACTCAGATGTCTGGCCCAGTATGGGAGATTGGTACTGTTGGGTGAGATTCAGGGACGGAGCGTAACCGTCAACCCGGCGGAGATAATATTCCGTGACGCCCAGGTGTTGGGCACTTCCGGCGTTTCCCGCACGACTGTGGAACTGGCCGGCCAGATGATCGGAGATGGCAAGATACGGTCTGTTATCGACATTCAATTACCCCTGGAACAAGCTGTAGAAGCCTATAAGTTGGTCTCGGAGCGTACTCCCATGGGCCGAGTGGTGCTGATTCCCAATAGTTAAAAGAAAAAGAGCCACCGAATCAATGGCCCTTTTTGCTCGTTTGCTTAACTGATTGCTAGCGACCTATCAGGTGCATCAGTGAGGTGGCCGCCGCAGAAGATCCTCTCCTGAAGAACCGACCGACCTCGCCCCGATCCCACATCACCAGGTACTGGCTGGCGACGAAGATGGAACTATAGGTTCCGGCGACGGCTCCAATGGCCAGAACCAGCAGCAGTTCTCTGATGCTGTTCCCGCCGATGAATAACACGGCCATCAGCACCACCAGGGTTGTGATGCTGGTGTTGAGCGACCTGCCCATACTTTCCATGATGCTCAGGTTAACCATGGCCGCCAGGTCTCGGTCTGGATGCCGGGATACGTTCTCTCGGATGCGGTCAAACACCACGATGGTGTCGTTCACACTGTAACCGGCCACGATCAACAACCCCACGATGAACATGGAGTTCACTTCGAGGTTGATTACCCGACCCAATATCGAGAAGATTCCCAAGATTATCAGCAGGTCGTGTACCAACGCCAGGATGGCGCTGACGCCGTACCGGTGCGCCTTGGGCACTCTCCGGAAGGCGTACCAGACAAAGAACAGAATGAACACCGAGGCCGCAGCCAGGGCGTAGAAGGCAGTCCTCACGGTTTCCTGGGCGACTATGGGAGAGACCGTGTCAAACTCGACACGGTCCCTTTCCAGCCCCAAGAATTCCTCCAGGCCTCTCTCGATGGTTTCCCTTTCAGACAATGCGTCACCGATGGCCTCTTTCAACACTACAGTCCGGATGAAGAAGTTGTCGCCTCCGATACGTTGAATCAGGGCCTCGTCGTGACCAAGTTCAGACATCCGTGCCTGGATGTCCTCTTCATCGATATCAGGATTGGTGAAGGAAACGTTCATCACAGAACCACTAGTGAAGTCGATGCCTGCTTTCAGACCCGAATCTCCAGTGATCCAACCCGGCGACAAGATCATGGATAGCAACCCAGGCACGATAACCAACGCTGAGAAGAGGAAGTACCAGCCCCTTTTGCCAACGATATCTTGCATTAGATTCCTCCTCTAGGGGCCGTGGTCTGCGGCGAATTAGGTCCGGTGCGATACAAAGACTCGGGCGTGAACAGATTTATCCGCCCACCCAAGCCGATCCAGGCCATCAGTTGCAGCAGGTTACGACTCACCACCACTGCGGTGAACATACTGACCGCCACACCGATGAATAGGCTGATTGCCACACCCGTGACCAGACCACCGCCTAAGCGATCACCAAACCAGAGGAGCACCAAGCAGGTAATCATGGTTGAGATGTTACTGTCCCTGATTGCTGGCCACGCCCGACCAAACCCGACTTCCATGGATGAAGCCAGTGTGCGACCGATGCGAACCTCTTCTTTCATACGCTCAAATATGAGGATGTTTGCGTCAACCGCCATACCGATGGAAAGGATGAACCCACCGATGTGGGCCAACTCCAAGGTGATGGGGATCATCTTGAATATCGCCAAGGCGATGATGGCGTAGAAGAGCAGCGCAAAGGCCGCTACGACTCCCGCCATGCGGTAGTAGATCATCATGAAGATGAATACCAACCCGATGCCAACCAGGCCGGCGATCAGGCTGTTTTTCAGTGATTCAGCACCCAGCAGAGCGTCAACGTCGCTTTCTTGGATCAACTGCAATGGCACGGGTAAACGACCCGACTCCAGTTGTATGGCCCTTGTTTGAGCTTCTTCCCTGGTGAAGTCACCGCTGATCTGAGTCCGACCGTCGCGTATCCAGGCCCGTGCCACCGGCGCCAACAATAGTTGGTCATCCATGATAATGGCGATCCGCTTGGTCGCCTGAGACTCTGTGGTGGAGATCCGGCGGGTCAGGTCTGAGAAGATATCAGAGCCTCGGCCATTGAATTGCAAGTTGATCACCCAGCCGACGCCGATGTTGTCCGTGGCTGCTTCAGCCCGTGACAGGTCATCACCGGTGAGACCAAGGTCGGTGTCAGTCCAGGTGGTACATTGGGCGGAATCACAGGTCCGCTCTTTGAACTCAAGCCTGGCCGTTTGACCGATCAATTCTTTGGCTGCGTCGATGCCGCTGTTCACCCCAAAGGAGACCAGGGTTCCGATTTGTTCATTTATCGCGATCGCTGCCCGGCTCTGAATGGCCGAGTTCACCGTATTCGAAGTGATCGTGAAATGCTGCGAGTCCTCTATGTCTATGTCGAAGTCTTCGTAACCGGCTTCAGTCAACAACACCGGCAGAAGAGCCGCCAACTCGTCTGGTGATTTGACCTCCTGTGTTACACCAGGCGAGGCTGGGATGGTGACCGTGGCATCCGTCGCTCCAGCCTCCGTAGCGTTTTGATCTGCCTCGTCAGCGGAATCCACCGTCGCCTGAGCCACGGCTGTTGTAGGGTCTAACAGCGTTACCTCTGTGATAGAACCGCTGGCCCCAGGAAGCTGGACGATGATCCGGTCAGCCCCAAATAGCTGGATGATCGGCTCTTCAGTTCCAAACCGGTTGACACGACGAGTGATGTTATCCAGCACGCCTTCCATCTGGTCTGGCGTAGGTTCCTCTATGACGTCAGCCCGGAAAAGGGAGATATCGCCGTGGGCTTCGGCCAAGGCTTCGTTCAGACCGGTGCGCCTGGGGTCGTCCTCGGAAAGAATATCGCTACGAATCTGGAAACGGTTCGGGCCAATCGGAGCAACCTGCAAGCCTTCCAGCATCAGGTCCTCGTCACCGAACGTTAGCTCGCCAAGAGTCGTGGCAATCTCGGCAGTCGTCACGTCTCCGGAGAATGTGACGTCGAATTTGGTTCCGGTATCGGCCTGGTAGACCAAGTGGCCGCCACCCCGAAGGTCAAGACCCAGTTTCAAGCCCAACGGCCCGGTCCCATCGCGCTCGACCTTGGGGAAGCCTGGGATGTCTATGTTGATGTCTTTGAATCCTAGGGCCGCTACGGCGATGCCCAGGATCAGAAGGATGGTAATAGAAAGGCGTATGCTGCGGGAGCGCATCGGCTATTTCGACCCGTTGTGGCGGCTTTCCGGCTCGAGTTGTTCGGCCAGATATCTCAGTGCATTGGCAGCCATTTCCAGGGCTTGCTCCTTGGTTTCAATTTCTCCTGCGGCCCGGGCCTCTTCGACACGTTCCAACACGGCGCCAATCTCTGGCCCGGGTTGGATTTTGAAGTGGGTCATCAGGTCTTTTCCGGTGATGAGGCGAGCGGTTT
>CAYVIG010000211.1:0-4935 GCA_964451445.1 uncultured Dehalococcoidia bacterium | reverse complement strand
GGCCAGCCCTGCGCACCAGCAGCAGGCGGCCGTCGTCCACAACGGCACCGCCGACTCCCACGTTATACCCGATGTTGTACCTGTCCGGTGGTGGCATTCTTAAATGTTCCTTAGCAGAATAGTCTTATCGCTTTTGGGTTAGTTTCAGGCGGCAACTCTTAGTTTTCAGTTTCTCCGCTAGCTAACTCGTCAGACTTATTGGGCAGAGTGAGTGGAACTGCTAATAAGACTACGGTCCCTACGAGATAGGTCCCGGCGATGTAGAAGAAGGTGGCTTCAATTCCAACTTCGTCATACAGCTTGCCCGCGATGAGTGGGGATGCGGCCGCAAGCACAAACCTAGAGAAAGAGAACACTCCAAGGGTGCTGGCAGCGACCCTGTCGCCAACTATGTCGAGGGCGGCTGCGGTTAGGATGGGCTGGTCGCTGAAAAAGAAGATACCCAGCAGGGCCAGAATGACTATCAGGCCGATGCCATCGCCAAATGGGACCAGTAACGCGGTGAGGGCGCATAGAGTGAGCATGCCAGGCACCAACACCAATTTCCTGCCGGTGCGGTCTGATATGTAGCCGATCGCTGGCGCGGCAACGACTCCCACTCCCACCAGTAGAGCTATATGCAGGCCTAGGGCGGCATTGCCCAGGCCCAATTCTTGATCCAGGCCCAGATACAGGGCCAAGAACGGCAGGAACGCCACGTTGGCCATGCCCCGAAGCCCCGCCACTGCCATGATTCCCCACAATCGGGGATGCTCCACAAACGAGAGGCGGGTGTTGTTCATCTGTTCCTTGAATCCGGTTTGCGGAGCATCTTGCGACGAGCTGCGACCGATATCGCGGAAAGACCAGAAGACAACTACGACCAGCAACAGAGGGACAACGGCGTAGATGCTGAGAACCCCCCGCCAACTGAGTGTCAGCAGCAGGGCGCCCGTTAATGCCGGGCCAAGGACATCCCCGATACTCCCGCCGACGCCGTGAATCGATAACGCGGAACCGCGGCGTTCTGTGAACCGTCTCGATAAAGCTGCGGCAGCGGGCAAATGCCACATGGAGGCGGCTGCCGCCACGGCTGCCATACCGATCAGTAATACCGGATAGCCAGGCGCAGTGCCCATGATTAGCCAGCCGATGCCGAACAGGCCCATACAACCGGCTAAGACCAAGCCCCAGTGGTGGCGGACCATGTCGGTTATGACTCCGCCCGGTAGGGCGATCATGCCGGAGATGATCTCTCTGGTGGCCGATATAGCGCCCACCTGGAACCCACTTAGGCCAAAGGTGGCGACCACCTCTGGCAGCATCACAAAGAAACTTTGGCTGAACCAATGGAAGATGCCATGGCCTGCGCTCAGCCCGGATAGTACGAACGGTGCAGAGACGCGCATCCCACGTGTTTCTTCATTGCTCGTTGCTTCGGGGTTATTATCCATATCTACAACTCGGCCGGGTCTTATTCCGATTAACTAGCAGGTTCGTGCTGCTTGAGGAAGCGTCGGGTGTGTTCGACAACCTCGTCAATGTGCTCTTGAGTATCCTTCCAGGGGAAGATGGTCACGTCAGCGTTTGGAGCTAGGCCGGCAACTTCCATCGCCCTTTCGTACGGGTGCGCTGGTACGTCGTCGGGCGCAATCAGCAGTGGGGTTTGGACCGACCGCACAAAATCGCGTGAGGCTGTGAACACGAAATCAGCGCGATCGGTGTACATACAGGTGAGAAAGTCGTGAACCATATCCATAGATAAATCCGGACGCTTCTCACAGAGTGGAGGTCCCCAGCCCTTAATGTTGTTCTGGTAAAACAGGTCGGGGTGACCTGGATCGTATCCGCTAGGTTGCATCAAAGCGGCCGCCAGGACTCGGTCGGAGGCCAGTCTAAGGATGTTGTGGATCATCGGCCCACCGATGCAAAACCCCATGACCAAGAAATGTCCAAGACCAAGAAAATCCATCAAGCCAAGGTGGTCATCGGTGTACGAGTCCCACGGGCGGTCGACTTCGAGAGGGCCAGTTGACTGACCTGGGGGCGCGTTCCGCAGGTCAGCGGTGATACAGCGGAAGTCGTCTTTAAATTCGACCATCGGGTTGAAAGGACACGACGTGTCCAACGACGTAATTGAGGCATTGAGCCCCCCGCCTGGGATGATCAACAACGGGAACCCGGAGCCGACCTCTTCGTAGTGGATACGTGCGGAATCTCTTTCGTAAAAGGGCATGGTGATTGTTCTCCATGTTCGACTGTAAACGATGTTGTTTGAGAAATCGTTTGTTTCAGGTGACTTAATATACTCCTCAAACGGTGAAATGGAAGTAGTCCTCAAACACCCCTTTTGTTGTTTTGATTACAAATAAATCAGAAGTTCGACCAGAGAGATATGTTATGGGTGGTGGGACTTGGAGTTCGGATGGGGTAGACTACCTGCGCCGTGGTCCATGGGATCAGTAGTAAAACGCATTAACGCATTGGAGAAGAGCATGGTATCTCTCAGCAGACAGCTTGCGCAGTGGGTGGTAGGCCTGAGTTATGACGATCTACCGCCGGAGGTAGTCGATAGGGCCAAAGGAGTCACCCTTCACAGCCTCGCATCCGTACTCCTTGGTTCCCAGTCTCGCAGCGGCCAACAGGCCGTGCAGTTGATCACCGGAGAAGAAGCTGGCGTGGGGCATGGCGCCACGATCATGGTGGATGGCACCATGGTCACCAAGGGCGGCGCGGCCTTTGCCAATGCTGAGATGGCCATGTCTGGCGGGAAGCTGGACTCCTTCCGGATGCTCACTCATCCGGGCACCAGTATCCTCCCTGGGGCATTTGTGGGAGCGGAGGCCTCTGGTGCGACCGGCAAGGAGTTCCTCACCGGAGTGGCCGCCGGTTACGAAGTGATGGAGCGGATGGCTTCTGACTTCATACCAACTGTGATGTCTCGCGGCTTTCATGCCGGTCCAGTGTTTGGCATCTTTGGCCCCGCCATTGCAGCGGCAAAGATGCTGAATTTCACCGAGGACCAGGTGAATAACACCATTGCCATCTGCGTTCACCTGGCGGCTGGTAACCTGGAAGGACCTCGCAACGGTGGTCGTGCCCTGCGAGAGGGAGGGGCAGTCCGGAATGCCATGCTGGCGGTTTCCATGGCGCAGATGGGGCATGTGGGAGGAGATACCACGCTTGAAGGTGAGGCCGGTTTCTACCATGCGTATGCCGGTAACAACCACGGCAAACTGACCTATAGCTTTGTCGGCGACACTCAGACCAGTCTGGACAAGATCACAACGGGGATTGGCCAGGACTGGATGTTCCTTGAGACTCTTTACCGTATCTATTCCACGGCTGGTTACAACATCGCCCACGTTGACGTGTCCGCCCAACTTTGTATTGAGAACGATATCAAGTATGAGGATGTCGACCGCGTCGAGGCTGAGGTGAACTGGATGGAAACCCAGTATCCAAGTCCGGCGTTCCCAAGCCGTCGGGAAGATGGTGAGGCGCAACAAGGAGGCACGAAATACTACACTGCTTACGGGGTCGCCATGCGGGGATACCCTGTTCTGCGAAGCCAACAGATGGGCGAGGCTGATGGCGGCGGAGACCCGCCAGAAGTGCTGGATTTGATGCACCGTGTGACCATCATCCCTTCCCACAAGATGACCCTTTTTGGGCCTCGCATAACCGTCTTCACCAAAGACGGCAAGAGCTACACCAAGCAGTCCACTGGCCGTGAGTTCATGTGGGGCTTTGAAGAAGAAGCGCGCCGCATCCGGGACGTCATCCCTGGTGTGCCAATCTCCGAATCACAGTTTGAAGAGATTATCGCGACCTGCCGCGACCTTGATAAACAGGACCGGGCTGACAGTCTGATAAAACTGACCGTGAGTCAGAGTTAACTAATCCATCGAACCAACTAAGGATTACTAAGAATGCCGTTTTTGACGTTGAACGGGTCCCAATTTCACTACCATTGGGACGACTATACCGAACCGTGGCAGAATAAATCTGTGGTCTTACTGCACCACGCTGCTGGCGGAAACCTACACCGCTGGCGGGCCTGGGTGCCGACGCTGGCACGGCACCACAAAGTGCTCCGGTTCGACATGCGGGGTCATGCAGGCACTGACAACCCTTCGGATGGGAACTTCACGCTGCCGGGATTGGCCGCGGATATCGCTGCTGTCTTGGACAGCTTGGAGATTGATCGTGTGCACGTGGTGGGGGCCTCGGCAGGCGGCATAGTCAGCCTGCAGTTTGCCCACGATTTCCCAGAGCGCACCCACAGTCTTAGTCTGGTGGCATCAACGCCGAGACTGGCCCGGATGGGAGCGGCAATCGACGCCAGCGTTTGGCGGCGGACGTTGGAAGAACAGGGAACCAAGGCTTGGCTCGCTTCCAACTCCCAGGAACGATTTGGCCCCAATTCGGAACCCGAGTTGGTTGAGTGGTACGCGTCCTCAGGTGAGAAGACATCTGCGGAGATGGTCTTGGGGCTGCAGGGCTGTCTCCTTTCGGAGGACTTGACTCCGCTCCTGCCGCAAATTCTTACTCCAACCCTGATCATGGCGTCCAATCAGGATGAGATCACGCCCCTGGACGCCCAACATCTGATGGCTGACAAAATTCCCAATGCAACGCTGCAGACCTTCGATGGTGTGGGCCATAACATGAAAGTGGAAATCCCCGACCTGCTGGCCGGAACTGTCAGGGACTTCATCAGGAAGGTCGAAGCCGACTAGCCGAAAATCCCTGACCTGATGCTGAACGGCAAACTAGACCACTGACATGGGGTTGATTGGCGTTGCCATGGCATGAACTTCAGGAAGGACCTTTTCGGCAAAGAGTCTTAGGCTCTTCTCGGCCTTCCCCCGGGGCATCCAGCCGTACATCATGTGAATCACGACCTTCTCCCTGCTGCTGGTCTCCTGCATGAACTAGATCTTCTCAATGATC
>CAYVIG010000210.1:0-4948 GCA_964451445.1 uncultured Dehalococcoidia bacterium | reverse complement strand
ACGGAATCCGGATGGAAGCACCACGGTCGGACACTCCCCAGCGGAATTCCTTGTAGGAGCATGTCTCGTGCTCACCAGTCAGCCGATCTTCGATTCGATCACCGTAGTTGGCGATGTGGAGTTCAGCCCTGGTTCCCAGGGCATCGGCGGCTGCTTCACAGGCGGCATAGCCATTCCGCATGGCAACCGTCGAGAAGTTGGTGTGGGCACCGGCTCCGTTCCAGTCACCGCGGACCGGTTTCGGATCTAACGTTGCGCTGACGTTGTACTGCTCGCCTATGCGGTAGAGCAACCAGCGGGCTACCCAGAGATGGTCGGCCACGGCAGGAGCCGAGATCGGGCCAATCTGGAATTCCCATTGTCCGGGCATCACTTCACCGTTGATACCGGCGATTTGCAGCCCGGCATCCATGCAAGCTTGGAGGTGCTCTTCAACGATGGGGCGTCCGAACACCTCATCGGAACCAACTCCGCAGTAGTATCCACCCTGGGGAGCGGGGAACCCGTTGTCCGGCCAGCCAAGAGGCTTGATACCGTCGAAATAAGTGTACTCCTGCTCAATGCCGAACCACATGTCCATCTCGCCGTATTTCTCGGCGGAGGCTGCGCAGGCGGCCCTGGTATTGGAAGGGTGCGGTGTCATGTCGGTGAGGAGGACTTCACACATCACCAGCTTGTTATTGCCCCCACGTATGGGGTCGGGGCAAATGAAGACCGGGTTCAAGACACAGTCAGAATTCTCTCCCGGGGCCTGGTTGGTACTGGAACCATCAAATCCCCAGACGGGAGGTTGTTCCCCGTCGGCGACAACCTTGCCTTTGGAACGTAGTTTGGCGGTAGGTTTTTGTCCGTCTACCCAGATGTACTCAGCCTTGTAACTCATAACTCTCCATCCTATTATCGTTGGCCCAACTGAATTTGAACCTTGATGTTGCCGGGCAGTCTCTATGCGTTAGTTGATTCCGTGTTTACATGATTAGTTCTGTTGGCAAACTATATCGAGGATTGGCAGTTTGGGTCAAATTCCCAAGACTGCAGCCGGTTGCGTTCATCAGCCTTAAATCGTGTTCTCGGGTGTAATCCCAGGTGATGCTAGATACCAGGTACCTGGACGATATTGAGTTGTAAATCTGAGGTCGCTCGACTAGAGTAGCACCTGTTTGTTTCAACTATGTAAACTCATTGGCCGAATTCTAAAATACCCGGATTCGATTTGATCTAAGTTGGGCGGTTAAATTTTTCGGAGGTAAGAAAGATGTCTATTGATGTGGGAACAGGAATAGCACGCATACTAAAAGCGGAAGGAGTCGACTGGGTCTCAACCTTCCCCGTTTGCAAGGTAAATAACGCTCTGGGCAGAGAGGGGGTGCCCATGGTGATGATGCGGGATGACCGCTACGCCGTGGCTGTGGCTGACGCCTTCTCCAGGATCATGGGCGGTTCAAAGATCGGTGTCTGTACCTTTCAAGGTGGCGTGAACGCCGCCGGACTTCAGGTTGCATTCGCTGGAATGGCTCAGGCATTTGAAGACGGTTCTCCCGTACTCTGTATCACTGACGGCATCTCCGCCGGTGAGACTGAGAACAGCCAATTCGATGTCACTTCTGCCTTGAAATCGGTATCCAAATGGTATGGCCAGCTGGACAAACCGGAACGTCTGCCGGAGTTCATGCGCCGCGCCTTTACCATGTTGCGCACAGGCCGCCCTGGTCCTGTGGTGCTCGCCATACCGAATCCGGAAGCCCAGTATGACGACGCTGCTGACCCATATGTCCCGGTAAAGGGCTCAAAATCCATGCCCGACCCCTCAGACGTCTCGGGCGCCATCGACCTTCTTCTGAAAGCAGAGAACCCGCTGATCTACGCCGGTGAGGGAGTCATCTACGCCAACGCTTCCGCCGAGTTAAAAGAGTTCGCCGAGCTGGTGAACACTCCGGTGGTATCAACTCTGAAAGCCAAGGGAGCTTTCCCCGAAGACAACCCCCTATTCGTCGGAGTTCGCGGTGATCAGGTGAACCATTACCTGGACAAGTGCGACTTGCTGTTTGCCATCGGTTCCAGCCTCTCTCCAGGGCGGTTCAGCCACGGAATACCAAATGCTAAGAAAAAGACCATCGTCCACTGCACCATCGATGAATTGCATGTGAACAAGGCCTACCCGACAGCCCAAGCTGTGATCGGGGATGCCAAATTCAGCCTGCAAGCCCTGATCGCAGATGTCAAAGGCAAAGGTGGCAGACCCGCTGGAAACGTTGCGTCCGAAGTGAAGGCGGTCCGCGATGAGGCAATGACCAAGTACCGCGAGGCCATGGCTTCTACCGACAAACCGATTAACCCGTACCGGGTTTATGCCGGTCTGATGGAGGCGCTGGACCCTCAGAAGTCTTTCGTCACCCATGAGTCTGGTAACACCCGTGACCAACTGAGCACCGTGTATGACACACTCGTGCCCCGTGGGTTCCTAGGTTGGGGTAACGTCTCATCCCTCGGGTTCAGTTTCGCGGCGACAATCGCAGCCAAGCTGGCCCATCCCGATAAGGACTGCGTCGCCGTCACCGGCGAGGCTGGTCTGGGTTACATGCTGGGTCAATTAGAGGTGGCGCTACGCCAGCAGATCGGCATCACAGTGGTGCACGTCAGCAATGGAGGGTTCTCCGGTTACGGCCCTGGATTCTGGGGTGACGGCCACGATCCGTTCACCCACAAGGTGCTGGGCTACGATGATGTGGACATGTCCAAGGTTATCGGCGAGCTTGGCTATCACACCGAGCGTGTGACTGAACCAGGCGATGTGGTCTTGGCTCTGAAGCGGGCCTTTGAGGCCAACGCATCGGGTCAACCGGCCTACATCGAGTTCATCTGCAGCCAGTTCCCGGTCTACGGAGGATGGGTCAGCAAATCGTAGGGGTTGGCTAGAACCCAAAGTTCCAGTCAAATCAAAAGGGCCAGCAGTCGCTGGCCCTTTTCTTTGTTTTTGTAGTTCCTTTGGTGTTTCTTCCTGCTCCAATCACAGCGTAGGCTATTTTAGCTCATGACGATGTGGATGGGGAAGGAAATCAGGTTTTTATTCAGACACTCTGCCGATGACTTCCACCTCTATCCGAAAGACCGGGTCGGCCAGGCCAGAGCAGAGGATAAGTGTGCTGACTGGCTGGGCGTTGTCGGGCACGAACCTGGTCTTGATCTCGCGGTAGGCTGGGATGTCTTCCTTGTGGGTCATGAACACGTTCACATTGAGTATGGGACTCATGTTGCTGCCGGCCGACTCCAATGCCGCCTGGACATTCTTGAAGCACTGTTCGGCCTGGGCCTCGAAGTTACCCTCACCGATGGCCTCTCCGGCACTGTTGCGGGCCAGCTGGCCCGCAACGTAGACCGTGGTGCCTTCCTTGACCACGTGGCTGTAGCCGGACGTGTCGGCAAGGGTGGCAGGATTGGCCCTTTCTATTGCCATGTTTCATCTCCTTGGCTAGGTCAACGATTTGCTCTGGCGTGTCGAACGGTTCAGAGATTCAATGCAGCCAGACCTGCTTGGGCTATGGACTGGTCATCGATTCCACTGGGCAGTCCACCCACGCCAATGGCGCCGACCACCGCTCCGTCTTTCAGAACCACGACACCGCCTGGGATGGCGATGAGTTGCGGGTCTCCAAACGCCTCGATGGACCTGCCTTGGGCTACCAGGGTCTCAGAGAAAGCGAGGGTGTCCATGCCACGAATGGCCGCGGTATAGGCCTTACGAATGGCAAAGGTGGGTCTGAGGCAGGCATCCATACGTGCGTAGGCCAGCAGGTTTCCGGCGTCGTCCACCACCGCCATATCTACCTTCTTGCGATTGGTGTCCTTGTTGTAATCCGCAGTCATTGCGGTTATCGCCGTTTGCGCCTGCTCCAGGCTGATCATTGGTTTGTTGTACATTTTAAAGGCCTCCACTTGGTGTGAGATGAGAGCCAATATACTCCGGACGGGGAAT
Organism: uncultured Dehalococcoidia bacterium; assembly: GCA_964451445.1. Taxonomy (GTDB): domain Bacteria; phylum Chloroflexota; class Dehalococcoidia; order Lucifugimonadales; family UBA3495; genus UBA9611. The sequence goes on along the minus strand of CAYVIG010000210.1, from coordinate 975 downwards.
GGGGACAAGATTTGGCCGCTGGGTGTGAGGCGGTTTCATGCGTTCATGTAGAATGCTGTGCATTAACCGCATGGATTACGCGAGGGTCGCAGGAGAGAGGATCGAAATATGAACCCGAACAATAAACCGGTTGCCGTTGTCGTGGGGGCGACTTCCAAGTGGCAGTCAGATGGTCGGAACACCAAACTGGCCCATGGAAGAGAGTTGGACGACAGTGATCTGCCCGTTGGCGTGCGCTGGGGCATCGGAGGTGCCATCGCCCAAAAGTTTTCCAACGAGGGTTATTTCGTCGTGCTTACAACCCGCACTGCCGCCAACGCTGCTGCGCTGGAGATTGCTATCAAAGAGCAGGGCGGCGAGAGCATGACCGTGGAATTGGACCTAGTGTCGCCCGAATCTATATCGAACGCGTTTTCCAGAATCAGAGATGAAGCTGGCGCTCCCGATGTTTTGGTCTATAACGCGGGTTATCTGGAAGGACGGGACCTCCCCGCCGGAAAAGAGCTGCTAGAGCATATCCCCGATGAGATGTTTGAAACGGCGCAACACATTGCCAGCCGAGGGCCGTTCCTGGTAGCTAAGGAGGTGATGCCTGCCATGCGAGAGAAGGGCGAGGGTTCTTTCCTGATATCAAACAACTCGTTTTCTCTGCGTGGAAAGAAAAGAGAGACCGGGCAATCTCTGTACTATCCAAGAGTGATGATGCGCACGCTAGCTCAGGTGCTGACCGAGGAATACTCGGAGCACGGTGTGCACGTAGCCAACGTTATAATAGACGGCCTGATCGACTCACCAGGAACCCGCGCCTTACCCTTTGCCCAGGAGAAACCCGAGGTCGTGATGAACCCGGTCAAGATCGCAGAGGCCTTCTACTACCTGCACTCTCAGGACAAATCCTGCTGGACCCACGAGATCCAACTCACTCCGTTCCCAACCAAACCAAGTTATTAAGTAAGCCAATTGCGATTTACGAGC
>CAYVIG010000209.1:0-4957 GCA_964451445.1 uncultured Dehalococcoidia bacterium | reverse complement strand
AGGTAGACCAGCAGCACGGCCAGCATGCCCAGCGCAATCAAAACCGAGAGCAAACACAGCCCGTAAAAAGCGCGGCCCATCCATTTGCGGCGAGACCTTCCCCTCTGGAATTCTGTCTGGGAGATTACGGCCATTACTCGTACTCCTCCCGGAACCGGCTGACCACGAACTGGCTCAACAGGTTCATCAAGAGGGTTATGGTAAATAGCAGCAGGGCCACAGCGAAGATGGTCTTGAACTCTATGGATCCGGCCGGCGCGTCACCCTGACTGACCTGCACTATGTAGGCCGTCATGGTCTCGATGGGAACAAACGGGTTTAGCGTAAAGGTGGGGTTCTGTCCGGCGGCGATGGTCACGATCATGGTCTCACCGATAGCCCTGGAGACCGCCAGGATAAATGCCGAAACGATCCCGGACAGGGCAGCCGGGACCACCACCAACGTGGAGACTTCCAGCTTGGTCGATCCCAGGGCGTAGGCGCCCTCCCTCAGGTTTCTGGGCACCGACCTCATGGCATCCTCGCTGAGGCTGGAGACCATGGGCAGGATCATTATGCCCATAACGATGGAAGCGCTCATGGCGTTGAAGACCGAGATGTCTCCGGAGATCGACCGAAGGATAGGAGTCACAAACAAGAGCGCGAAATACCCGTAGACCACTGTTGGTATTCCGGCCAGGACTTCCAGGATGGGTTTCACCATTTTCCGCACGGAGTTGGGGGCATATTCGCTGAGATAGATGGCGCTGAGCAGCCCCAAGGGCAGGGCTACCACCATGGCCATTACCGCCGTCAAGGTGGTACCCGCCACCAATGCCAATACGCCGAATTGTTTCGATGAGAAGAGCGGCGTCCAGCGGGTGCCGGTTAGGAACTCGAAGACCGAGACGTCAGCGAAGAAGGTGATCGCCTCAGCAAGCAACACCGCCACGATCCCGACGGTAATGAGAACCGACAAGAATGTGGAAAAGAAGAGCACCATCGCGATGGCACGTTCTGTGACCATGCGCTTCCAAGCGGCGCTTGAGCCCTGGCCCAAACGAGGCCCAACTGGGTTTCTAGCCAAACCTAGTCTCACTTCTCATTAGATACGGACATCCCCTATTGGTTATCAAAGAGTATCTCTTCCACGGTACCTCTCTGAGGATTCTCTCCTCCAAAGATCGAACCGGTCAGGCCCCGTTGGAACCGGTCAGTCACCAGGTCGTGCACCTCTTCTTGAAAAGGCACGAACCCCAGTTCTTTCAGCAGGTCGGCCCGATCGTAGCTGGTGTAATAGCTGACAAAACCCTTCACGTCTTGCTGTTCCCAGGATTTCTTACTCACATAGATGAACAGAGGACGGGACAAGGGCGCGTAGGAGCCGTCATTGATTGTCTCGTCGGTCGGATAGATACAACCGTCTCCGCCGTCGACGGCAATCATCTTGAGTATGTCTTTATTCTCCACAAAATATGAATATCCGAAATAACCCAAGCTGCCCTTATCTCCGGTGATCCCACGGACCAGGACATTATCCCGTTCACTGGAGGTGAAATCACCCCTAGAAGCCTGCGCTTCATGGTTCACTGTCTCGGTGAAGTAATCGAAGGTTCCGGAGTCCACGCCAGGACCGTAAAGCTGGAGTTTGTCGTCGGGCCATTCCGGGCGTACTTGGTTCCAGCGGCTGATCTTGCCCTCTGATTCGGGCGACCACATGGTATGCAGTTCATCCACGGTCACACACTTGGCAAAATCGTTGTCCAGGTTCACGGCCACGGTCAGCCCGTCGATGGCCACGGGAAGTTCTATGAACTCAACCCCGCCTTCCGCGCACTTCTCCACCTCACTGGCCTTGATGGGTCGGGAGGCATTATTGATATCGATATCACCAGCGCAAAACTTCTTGAAGCCGCCGCCCGTGCCTGATATCCCGATTACCAATCTGGCCGATCCACCAATGGAATCGCCCCAATCCTCCACCATGGCCTCAGTGATTGGAAAAACGGTGCTAGATCCATCATTGTCTGTTGTTCCGGACCCACAGGCTATCAGCAACGACATGACGAAAAAAAAAGCCGTTCCCCAGGCTTTTCGGCCCAGAGAACGGCTTACAAATCGGCTCCGAATCTTCATCCAGCAAAAATTATAAGACCGTCTTATGGGCTGCGCAATAGGGTTACCGGCCAATTTGCCAATCCATTATTGCGGGCGGTTGCGATGAGCGATACTGCGCCGTACCTTGTATACTTGTATCCACTACTAGAAGACATAATTTTACCCTACCGGGCCTCACCGGATTTCCTGACTACAGATCCTGTAGAACAAGCTCGATAAAGCCTGAAACAGCATTTTGAGGTATCAACTTGAGTCAGAAACTTGAATTAAGCGTCGTGGACCAATCGCCGGTACGTGTCGGCGAGTCTGCGGGCCAGGCGCTACGCGACACGATCGCTCTAGCGGTGGAAGTCGAGAAGTTGGGCTACCAGCGATACTGGCTGGCCGAGCATCACAGCGCGCCCAACTACGCCGGGACCAGCCCGGAGATACTAATCGGCCAGGTGGCCGCCCACACCAACAGCATCCGGGTGGGCAGCGGTGGGGTCATGCTCTCCCACTACAGCGCCCTGAAGGTTGCGGAGAACTTCCGTCTGCTGGGATCACTCTATCCAGGACGCATCGACCTGGGCATCGGCCGCGCCCCTGGCAGCGACCAGATCACGGCAGCGGCCCTGTCCTTCCCCGGCCAACCAAAGGAGATTCGCCACTTCCCCAGACAGGTGGTGGACTTGCTTGGCTTCTTGAATAATGACCTTGAAGACAACCACTTTTTCTCCAGCATCTGCGCTGGACCAGGGGAACCGGAAGTGCCGGATGTCTGGCTGCTAGGCTCCCGGTACGAAAGCGCCAACATGGCCGCCCAGCTGGGGCTGCCATTTGCCTACGCGCATTTCTTCGGGATCGCTGTGGAAGAAGGACCAGCCGTGGTGGAGAACTACCGCAAGAACTACCAGCCTTCGGAGGCGTTTCCAGAACCGAAGGTTAACATTGGCGTACATGTGGTGTGCTCCGAGACCGAGGAGCAAGCGCTGCGACTATCGGCCTGCCGCAACCTGTCCCGACTGCTGAACATCACCGGCAGGGCAGCGGGAATCCCGTCACCGGAAGACGCCGCCGCCTACGTGTACCAGGCCGACGAAGCTGCCTACGTGAAGCAGTACCAGAGCGTATGCGTCGATGGAACACCAGATCAGGTCAAAGAAAGGCTGGAAGAGATTTCAGAGTGGTATCAGACACCCGACCTGAGCATCGTAACCATCACCCACGCCCTGGCCGACCGGGTGCACTCTTACGAGCTGGTGGCTGATGTTTGTGGGCTGACTCCGCTGGAGTAAGGCCTTCAGACTAAGGGCTTTTGTTTGTTGTTTATCCCACCAGATTGAGGGATTTAGATAGAGGACCATCCACGACTTTCCGAAGTCTTCTTGGACGTACAGCGTGGTTTGCCCAGGCAAGGCCCCGGAAGAGATGATAGCACTAAGCAAGCGGCCTCCCTCTCCAGAGGATTACCGGATAATCCGGTTATATTGGACATTGGATACGGCCCAGGCATGCAAACCGTTGCCTTGGATAAGGCCCTCAGCGGCAGCATAACGGTGGTAGACATCTACCAAGAATACCTGGATCAACTTAAAGAACGTGCTTAGTCCAGAGGCGTTGCCGAAAGCATCGAGATCCTCGTCGCTGAAATGAACGACTTACCTTTTCCGGACCAGAGCTTTGACATGATCTGGTCCGAAGGCGCCGCCTATAACATGGGCTTCGAAAATGCACTGGTCGGCTGGAGGCGCTTCCTTAAGTCAGGTGGTTGCCTAGCTGTGACCAAGCTAGTATGGCTCCCATCTGACCCACTCGCCCATGTATCTAGATTCTTTGAAAAGAATATCCGGACATGACCGACGTAGAGCCTATTCTTGGGCTTATCAGAAACAGCGGTTATGAGCCCTTGGCACATTTCACTCCGCCTGAATCGGCTTGGTGGGAGCATTATTACGGGTCACTGGAAAAGAAGCTGCCGACACTGTCCAAAAAATACACTGATGACTATGAAGCGTTAAATGTTATCGAAAACACCAAGAGTGAAATCGAGATGAGACGGCTTTACCCGGACTGGTACGGATACGAGTTCTTCATCAGCCAAAAGGTCGGACAGAGCTGGCGGCCCTGAACGGAAGCGGATATTCGCCCTTCATAAGCTGGGATTTAGTTCGGTGCCAACTCGTTAATCACATGCATATGGGACGTCTTGTTGTCACCCACGGCGAAGGGTGCGATCACCGGTAGTTGCAGTCCGGCGGCGCGGCGCTTTTCCAGGGCGGCGCGGCAATCATCAGCAGTGCCCACGATGGCCACCTGGTCCTGCATCCCCTCGGTTATGGATTCAGCCGCCTTATCCAGGTTGCCATCCCCCAACGCGTCAGCCGCGGCGGACATCTCCTTGTCGAACCCGGTCTGGGCGAAGAAGTTTCGGTAGAAGGGGTTGCTGGCGTAACGGGCTACTTGTATCCGCAGAGATTCCCTAGAAGCCGACACGTCATCTCCCACGGCAACCCGCACATACCCGGCGATGTCTATCTCCGACATGTCACGGCCTGCTCTATCAGCGCCCCGCTTGATGTGGGTGACTGCTTCTTCCAGATAGTCCACGGCCGTCCAGTTCATCAGTACGCCGTCGCACAATTCCCCTACCATCTCCAGCATCTGGGGGCCGAGCGCGGCGATGTATATCGGCACCTTCTTCTTGGGCGTAGCCGCGCCCATGGACGCACCAGTGAGGTTAAACTGCTTGCCCTTTAGATTGACCTCTTCTCCGGACAGCAGGCCTTTGATGATCTGGATGGTCTCCCGCATGCGGGTCATGGGCTGCTTGAAGGGGATGCCGTCCTTATTCTCGACGGTTGGAGCGTGCCCTACCCCC
>CAYVIG010000208.1:0-4981 GCA_964451445.1 uncultured Dehalococcoidia bacterium | reverse complement strand
ATGGCATTTATTTACCGTCTTTGATGAAGTCCGATACACGCTCCGCCATCATCATGGTAGTTACATTAGTGTTCGCCCGTATGCAATCAGGCATTATTGATGCATCTACGATGCGGAGGTTCTGGATTCCTTTTACCCTTCCGAATTGATCAACGACAGCCATCTCATCTGAGTCTGGGCCCATCTTGCATGTACCCGAGATATGTTGGCCAGTCGTTACCTCTCTGGTCATGTAAGTGTTCAAGTCTTCATCAGATGAGAGTTCTTCATCAGTGGGTTCAAGTCTTGATTCGATGATGCCATTGAATTTTTCGTGTTCCCCCAATCTTACGCACAAACGGACAGCTTCTCTCATCCTTCGAAGGTCTTCTTCCTCGTGGAAGTAACGATAGTCTAAGGATGGTTGTTTATCCGGGTCGGTAGAAGTTAATCTCAGTTCTCCAGCGCTAAGAGCTAATTCTAGAGACGCCATCATCCGGATCCCCAGTGGAGGCATATCTCCTACACCTCGGTAAGCACGGTCGGTCGCGTATGACACCATGAATATAAGAAGGTCGTTGCGGAGTTCCGACCCTTCTGCGGTCCATCTCAGCGTGGTCTGGAGCCGGGGCGCATAACCATCAAGAGGATGGTCGGACTTAGTACTCCAGGTGACAAATACAACAGGATGATCGCGTAGGTTTTTTCCGACTCCGGGCAAGTCTTTTACTACTGGTATCCCAAGCTCATTCAGATGGTCAGCCGGTCCGACTCCAGAAAGAAGCATGAGGTGCGGTGATCCAATAGCACCCGAACTCAATATTATCTCGTTACCTTCTGCTATGAAGCGCTCCCCTCCGCTCTCCACCTCTACCCCTATTGCGCGGGTACCGTCGAACATTATCCTTCGAGTGATGCAGTTAGGTTTGATCGTGAGATTCAGTCGGTGCCGTGACGGGTTCAGGTACCCCAATGCTGTGCTGAACCTGATCCCATTCGGGTTATTCAACGGAGTCGGGCCCACTCCACTGGAATCTGGTGCGTTATGGTCTGGACAGTCCGGAAATCCGGAATCAAGGCACGCTTGATAGAACGCAGTTTGGTCGGTCCTCAACTCCTCCTTTTTGAATCGCCTTGCGATTATCGCCCCTTCTGAACTATGGAAATCATCGTCGGGGAAATCGGTATCTGATTCCACCTTTCGGAAGTATTGTATGAGATTTTGGAATGTCCATTGGTCATTCCCCATAGCCGCCCACGAGTCGTAATCCTCGGGCACTCCCCTGAGGAATACTTGACCGTTAATGGCACTCGAACCACCAGTAACCTTGCCTCTCGGGACCATCATGGGCGGTGCGGTCTCGGTAGCCTTGCCTATGAATTGCCAGTTATGGTCGCTAGTCATGATATCTAGGCCAGTTGCGTATCCCTCTTTGACTTCTTCGGGCAACTGTTCGAAGTCAGGATAATCAGACCCAGCTTCTAATAGGAGCACCGAGTGGTTGGGGTCTTCACTTAACCTGGATGCAACGATCGAACCCGCAGACCCGGCTCCGACTACTATTGTGTCGTATTTCAACGTGTTGCCCCCATGTGACAGATTTGAAATGGCCGTTGATGTTAATGACGAAAGGAACAGCCGTCAAGTTCTCTCCCAATCAATGGCATAAGCTTACCAAACCGTCACTGCACATTATGTCTTTCGATTAAAACTTTTAACTTCGATAGATTGATTGGTGGGTTATAGTTACTAGAGATTACGCCCCTCTGGCCAAGTGAACGATGCACGAAAATACCAACCCAAGAACTAAAACCGACCAGATAGTATTTTATGATGGATACTGCGTCCTATGTAGCAGGTCGATCGATTTCATCCTATCTAGGGACACAGCGGCTACGTTTAGATTCGCATCGCTTCAATCAGATTTCGCTCAGAAAGTCCTTCTTAGGCTAGGATACCCTGTGACGAATATAGGGAAGTTAAGTAGCATCGTCTATCTCCGGGATAATAAAATCAAGATAAGGTCCGATGCAGTCCTGTCTATCCTTTGGGATCTTGGCGGAATCTATAAAATAAGCTGTTTTAGTTATCTCTTACCGAGATTTGTAAGGGACTTTGGTTACGACCTTTTGGCTAAATCGCGGTATTGGATATTTGGGAAACTAGACGCCTGTCGTGTTCCAACCGAGGAAGAGATATCTAGATTTCTGGAGTAGAGTCTTTGAAAATACCCCGCGAACGGTCTGTGTTCCTATCTGCTGGCTGGCATGATCTTCTATTCGCTAACTATATCGTATCTCCTGATGTATTGTTCCCTCTTGTCCCCGAAGGCACCGACTTGGATCTCTATAACGGAGATTGTTATGTCAGCCTCGTCGCGTTTCAATTTTTGAATACAAAAGTGTTTGGAGTTCCGGCTTTCAGTAGACGCAATTTTGACGAGATAAATTTACGGTTTTATGTAAAGCGCCCGCTACCCGATGGCACCGAGAGGAGCGGTGTAGTTTTCATACAAGAGATAGTTCCAAGTCGGTTGATAGCCTGGACCGCTCGGGCATTGTATGGTGAAAATTACATCGCTATGAATATGGAACACGAGATTGCAGCTATCAATGATCGAGAAAAAACGGTGAGATATCAGTGTGGGGTACAGGATTTAAACAATAGTATCTCTGCGGTGGTCTCGTCAGACGCCGATACCTACGGCGTTGGAGCGTTAGAGTCCTATATAACCGAACATTATTGGGGGTACTCTGGCAAGCCTCGAACCAGAACCGTTGAATACGAAGTAAAACATCCTAGATGGCCTGTTAACAAGATAAATGAGTACTCGATCGAATTCGATTTTGAGGGTCTTTACGGTGCGCCGTATCAATCATTGTCAGAGACCGACCCGACCTCCGTATTTTATTGCCAGGGGTCGGATATCACCGTCCATTTAGGGAATAGGATGTCATGATGAGGTACACCGTCCCGATGGAAGACCCATTGGGCAGATTTGAAGGCGGTACGGTCCAATTCCTGCCGACGGTCTCGGCCATCTCGTTCGGCCTTGACGTAGTTCAAAAATCGATAGCAGCGACGCTCGAACAGATCGGAGCTAAGACTGTACTATTACTTACGCCTCATTCCATAAGGTCGGGCCACATCGTAGGAATCATCAAGGACGCCCTTAAGGGAATAACTGTAGATCAGATATCTTTATCGGCCGAACATGTTCCCGTTGAGGTATTAGCGGACGGACTTTCGCAGGCCGTAGGGAAAGAGCCCGATTGCGTAATAGCGGTAGGCGGTAGTAGCACCATCGACCTCGCAAAGGGGATGCGCATCTTTCATTCCCTTGGGATCCGTGAGATTGATCAGATCCTAGAATTCATGAGATCACCAACTGAATTAGACGAGGCGCCGGTTCCTCAGATCAGTATTCCAACTACCCTTTCTGGATCAGAATATACTCGTAGCTTCAGTGTTGTAGATTTTAATAGCCAAGAGAAACTGTCGTTCACAGAGATGCTCTGTTCATCTGGAACAATCTTATATGACCCGGTCGCGACACGAGAAACCCCCAAGCGACTTTGGATATCCAGCGGAATAATGGCCCTGAACCATGCTGTTGAAGTCCTTGTTGCTTCACCGCCAAACGTGATTTCGGATTGCATGAAATTGACCTCTGCTGCTTATCTGCTCCGATATCTTCCAGAAAGTGCCGGCAACCCTGATCTTCCGGAAGTCAATCATGCAAGAGAACTTTGCCAGACCGCTTGTTGGATGGCCGACCATTCACCCATGCGGATAAGGACCAATAGCGTTAAACCAACCATCCTATATAGCCATTCACTTGCTTATCAGGTTGCGGCGCGATACCGGGTCCCATATGGGTTGATCGCCTGTACCACATTGCCATCGTGCTTGCGGAATTATGAGGAAGAAGATGAAATATTCAAAACCCGTATCGCCCAGATCTCTAGCGCGTTGTCGAATCACGCTGCTAACTTTACCAATACAGCTGTGGGTGATGAGTCAAAAGATCTGATAAACACGATAGAGAACCTCATCATCCAGTCTGGTCTACCTAGCCGTTTACGGGATGTTGGAATTCCACGAGACGGTCTTAGCGCTATGGCCGAAGATTTTGGCATTCAGAACTCTGGCGGTTCCGAGGACTATGAGCAGAAATTGACACAGAATGCATCTAAGATATTGGAAGATGCATGGTAGATATCGCATCATCTACAAACATGCCTATAAAACCTCGGCTTCAGTAGGATGATCCTTATCATTCGAGAATTCTAATTAGCCATGATGCACGGAATTTTTGGACTATCAGCAGAGGAGATAACATGATTGTTCGTTTATACACGGGAGATGACGGGCAAGCGCACTTCAAAGACCTTAATGTGCCGGCTGGCAATATGGAGATCGTTGCTTTAGAGTCCGGTGCTGATATGACTTATCGTCGTTTTCCGGACGGGACTTTCAATGACTGGCACAACGCTCCCCGGGTACAGTACGTCATCGTCCTATCAGGCCAGATGGAGATAGGAATCGGAGACGGGAGTAAACGGATGTTTAATCCAGGCGATATATTGCAGGTCGAGGACTTGACCGGTCAGGGCCATACAACACGTTCTGTGGGTGAACGAATTGTTGCTAGCGTTGGTCTAGCTGTCTAACTCACAATCGTCCCGGACTGTGCTTTTATTGAGAAGAAACCCTGGCCATTACAATCGAGCGCTTTGTTTAGGATCAGATGGTCACGGGCTTTCTCGTACCCGATTTTTGAGGACCATACCTGTGGGTCGAACCGAGAACCTACTGATTAAGAGTAAGGTTATTTTTGTTCATAGGCGTACACAGCAATTCGCCGTAGCCACCAATTTGAGGCTAAAGGCGAAAATCGTGACTACAAGTTGAAAATAAATTGTGGCTAATTTGTGGCTAAAATTCTCAGTAGGTAAACCACAGCATTAAGTTTGTCTAAGGACTCCGGTGACGGGTCTG
>CAYVIG010000207.1:0-5043 GCA_964451445.1 uncultured Dehalococcoidia bacterium | reverse complement strand
GCATCCCACCGAGGAAGCCATCTACACTCCTCTGTACATTCGCATCATCACGATACAGGCGGTTCAGTGCATTTTTCAATCTGTCCCAGGTGAACTCCCAGACCATGAACCGTCCGACACGGTCCTTCCACTCGGTCAACAGCCCATCCTCGAAGAAGGGCATCGACACGTCTTTATCGGAGGAGGCCAGCAGTTCCCTTGGGTGCCCTTCGGTGGGCAACTGGGGTAGGGTTTGACGGTCCATGTTCAGTTGCATGGCGCGATCCCAGATGTTTGCTTCCACCTCGTTGTCCGTTAACCTAGTACCTTCTATGGACACATCAAAATTTGGCCTGAATACGCTGGTGATCCAGATCTCGTCGGCGGCCAAGTGGCAGATGTACCCGGCCAGAAACGCTTGAGACGCGGGGGACATCTCCCCATTCAACTCTGGATGCATCTGGAACATCTTCTCGGTTCCAGTGCCGACCTTTTTCACCGATAGCGGCGCGAAGTGGGTCAGCTCTCTGGGTTGTTTGGTCATGGCCCTGATATCCGGAGCTGTTGAACCCAGGTAAAAGCTGCCTCGATGGTCAAAGACGCAACCCCGTTCCAGTTGCTCCGCAACCTGGTTCGCCAAGTGTATGTGCATCGGTAGGTTTGGCATTATTCATAAACCCGCAGTATTCATGCGGGGTCTCGGCCAGTTAGTTGTTGCCCTTCGGGTTTCCGCCAAAGAGAGCCTCGTAGGCCTCTGAATGTCCGTCAAATAGATAGCTCAACTGGGACGCTGCTACGTCGACGGCCCCGCAGTCACGCAGGTGATCCACTACCTCCAGCAACTTTCCCTTCTTGGTCAGTAGGCTTACGCTGAACCAGTCCTGTTCCTCAACGTTATAGACCCGGGCAACGGTGGGTCCGCGCAACCCAGCTAGGTCTGGTCGCGCCAGTACGGTGGAACTGACCTCCTCGGGTGTGGACGCCCGCACGTTGGCGGTGACGCGGTAATAAGGTTCTGCCCTTAGGTGACCTTCCATGAGTTCTACGATGGAACGGGCCATTGCCAAGGATTTCTTGGACTCAGCTAGAGTCACCGGGTTGGCGATGAGGCACGACTGCGACGAGAGGATAGTCCCGCCGTCCAGTTGCTTCAGTTGGTTCTCGCGAAGGGTTGTGCCGGTGGCGGTTACATCCGCGATTAGATCGGCGTAACCCGCGGCGGGGGCTGCTTCCATGGTGCCACTGGCCGGTACCAACGTGAAGTAGTTGATGCCGCGCTCGTAAAGATATGACCGCAGCAATCGAGGGTATTTTGTGGCTATGCGTAGCTGCTTGCCCTCTTGTCGAAACTCCAAAGCAAGATCAGCCAGGTCTGTAAGGGAGGTCACGTCCATCCAAGAATCCGGCACCGCCATCACAAAATCGCAGCGACCATATTCCAAGTCTTCCATCAGGATGGCTGCCCGACGTTCGTCGCTCCGGTATTCCAGCACTCGGTCTAGGCCGGTCACGCCCAACTCTGCGCTGCCTTCTTCCACTTTATGTGCAACGTCAGACGTGCGTTGGAAGAGCACTTCAACCCCAGGGATGGCGGGCACCGAGCCGGTATAACGGCGGGAATTTGGCCGTGAAACAGGCATGCCACAGGCGCGCATGAAGGCCATGGTGGAGTCGTACAACTCACCATCGCTGGGCAGCGCAATCCGCAGTACCCCGTTGCCGCTCTTATTGTTCTCTTGATCCGCCAATCTCTGACCTAACTCGCCCCGACTAGTTGGCTCCAATCGATATCAATGCATCCAGGTTATAAGCAAATCCCAGAGCAGGCACGGCATCACTACCTCCCAGAGCCCGGGAAAGAGTGTCGTAGCGTCCGCCGCCGCCAAGGATCCCTGCCCATTTGGGGTGGCTGACCTCAAATATCACACCATTGTAATAGGCTAGGCCGTGGACCAACCCAAAGTCCAAGACTATCTGGCCCTTGGCGTCGGGGTCGCCGACCATCAGGTCCATCACCTTGGCAAACCTGTCTGAAGCGTCCTGGTTGGCCCCGGCTGAAGCCAGGGTTTTCTTGACCGCTTCCAGCGCCTGCTCCGGTGAGCCTTTGATGGAGGCCAGGTCGCTGGCCAATTCAAGACCCTGGCGGAGTTTCTCTTCGGAGTCGTTCCCCTGAATCTTCCTTAGGAGACGCTCCACCACATCTTCCGGTGTCCGCTGCCCCAATTGGTCGGCAGAGTTCCACTGGAGCAGACCCAGGAGCACTGAACGCGCCTGAGTGTCGTTTAAGCCGTGGATCGCCTGTCGGAGCGCCGCGTCCTCCGGGTCACTGGAACCGTTGGTCCCACAGATCAGGTGGATGAGGAGCCCCTCTTGCAGCAAATTCGGCACCACAGAACGGCCCTCACTGAGTTTGGGCATGCTCTGGATGATGAACGAACGTGCCCGGTCCGAAATCCCCACCGGATCCAGCAGGCTGTTCAGTATGTCCAGGTCTGCCAGGCGCAGGCTCCAGCAGTCAAGTCCCAATTTAGTGGGTACAGCCACCGCGAGTTTGAGCAGTTCTATGTCGGCTTCGATATCAGATGAGCCAATTAACTCGCCGCCAACCTGGGTGAACTGACCGCTGGCATCCGGGTGAGAAGCGTCGAACCGGAACACGGGCCCGGAGTATTGCCAGCGCGCCGGTAGGCTGATGCTGGACTTATTCTCCAGGTAGTGCCGCATGATCGGTGATGTGAATTCCGGTCGCAGGCTGACCGAATTGCTGCCAGCGTCAATGAAACTATAGAGCTGGGAGGCCAATTCGCCGCCCGACTTGCGCATGAAGAGTTCAGTGGGTTCAAGCACTGGCGTTTCCAGCATCTGGTAACCGTATTCACCGAGGAGTTGAGACAAACGGTCTTGCAATCCTTGTTTTTGGCGCAACGAGTCCTCTGAAAGGTCTTGCATGCCTGGCAGTCGCGATACCGCGTTGGTGGTTTGTAGGGATTGGCTGGTCATATCAGATCGGTGAAATAATGAGCAAACAAGTAAGGACGCCTCGAACGGTGGGAGACGCTCCGGGTGCACCGAATATTGTACATCAGGCCTTGAGATACTTCCAAGAATGAAGGAGGCTTTACTACAGGTGGCTCTCCGCGGGCCGAGATCTATGTGAGCATCTGCAGAAAAGATATGGAGTTTTGTGTTGAATCTGTCCGGATATTGTGGCGAGCAGCGGAGTTCAATTTAGACGCATGGCTGATTCATTTCCATCAATGGTCTACGAACCCGACGCACAGGACCTGCCATCGCAAGCTCAAGTTCCATTTTCATATTCTTCACAGATTGCATGCTTCCAAATTCCATACACTTGACTCGAAATGTGACTGGTGGAGATGCAACGGGGGGTTCGATTTTGTAGACCGGTTCCTCTGGGTTTGATGCAAGATACATCGTCGTAGTTCCGAAATAATTCGACGACGTTGCCAACGCTTCTTAGAAGTTCTTAACACCTTGCAATCAATAACTCTTTCAGTCCTACTAGGATGGTTGTTGAGCATACGAACATGGAAGTCTGCGACGATTGCGGTTTGTGCAGGTTCTTTGATGCGCAACGGCCCACCGGTGGCTTCTCGGAGGCGCTCCATTGGGTTTTGAGGTTCGCCAAAACTCTCAAATTGATTTGTTACCGCCGGAGATTCCGGAGCGGGTAGTTGTGCTTCGACGAATTGGAGTGTAGGTGTTGGGTTAGTTTGGACTGTAATTTCCAATCGGCGCTCAAATAACCATCGAGTCAGGCGATTAATGATAGGAATTACAGTGAGAATATCGAATATGAATGAGATGAACGGATATTACTATTCCAGAAGTATTTATCCCGCTATGGCAAATTGACGAGACTTATACAGAAAATCTCCGTAAATAGACGCAATTTGTCTTGAGTATCTTATTCTGATTCCAGCCTTAGAAATGCAACCTACGGCGGCAGGAGCGAGTTCAACCTTAATCGAGTAGGAGTGCTCCTGGGTCTTAAACCTATGGATGGGCGTTCAGGCCACCGTCCACGTATACCGGCTGGCCAGTGGAGTAATCGCAGTACTCGGAGCATAGGTAGACCAGCAGGGGGCCTATATCTGACGGGTTGGCCTTGCGGCGCAGAGGGGTGTAACGCACCAATAGTTCTTCTTGTTGGGACTCAAGAGACTGGTTCTCGGTGTCCATGAGTCCGGTGCCGATAGCGTTGATCCTGATGTTGAAATGGCTCCACTCAACGGCAAATGACCGGGTAAGTGCCAATATTGCGGCCTGGCTGGCGGCAAAGGCCGAGCCGTTGGCCAGGCCACGTTCGGCCAGTTCCGAGATCATGTTGACTACTCGACCGGACTCTGCCTTGGCCATGCGGGGCAGCACCTGTTGAGATATGAGGTAGGTGGCCTTTGAGTTGCGTGTCTGCACGGCGTCCCACTCATCTACCCCGATTTCTTCCAGCGGGCGGGCGAACATGCTGCGGTGGTCGTTGACCAGAATATCAACCTTACTGTGGGCCGCATCGAACTTCTCCATGGTGACTTTGGCGCAGGCTGGATCATTGGCGTCCATCAGAGCGCCGCTTGAACCGGCAGGCAGCGAAGCGAGGACCGAGTCCAAGAGCGCCTGGGTACGGGCGACGGCGAAAACACTGGAGCCAGCCTCGGCTAACGCCTGGCCCAGAAACGGGGCCTCGGTGCCGCCAGAGGTAGACAGAATCGCTGTTTTGCCAGTTAGGTCGTATTCGGATAGGACCGGCATCGATGTTCTCCTGAAACCAGGCCGTTCGTTGACCTGGAGTGACTAGTGGTTTGGATACGCGTATGCGTTATTTAGAGCTAAGGGATTGGAATCTATGCATCCGGCAAGGAATCGAATCGGCCACGGAATTCCTCATACCATGCTTGTTGGGTTTCCGGGCCCAATTGCGTCATGCTGCCGATGGCTGTCTTATGGGCTCCGTCACCAGCTTGGACCAGTTCCATGACGTGGGCTTTTCACTTTTCGTCCATCTCTTCCGGGGTATTTCCCGAGTATTCGGCATCACATGCGCCG
>CAYVIG010000206.1:1768-5056 GCA_964451445.1 uncultured Dehalococcoidia bacterium | reverse complement strand
CGTGGACGATGAAGAACTGACTGCCGTTGGTGTTGGGGCCGGCGTTGGCCATGGCGAGAGTACCCTTGACGTAACTGCGTGTGACGGGCTCGTCCTGGAAGCGGTAGCCGGGCCCGCCGGTGCCGTCTCCGGTGGGGCAGCCACCCTGGATCATGAAATCCTTGATAACACGGTGGAACTGGCCGTCCTTGTAAAAGCCTTCTCGGGCCAGGAACACAAAGTTGTTCACCGTAACCGGCACTTCTGACGAGAAGAGTTCCAAATTGATGTCGCCGTGGTTGGTTTTGATAGTGGCCGAATACGCCTTGGAGTCATCAAGGGACATCGCAGGCGGTGTTGAATAAGACTGGGGCATCTGTTTCCTCCGGTAGCTTCGGGGGCTTTTAAGGTTTAATTACGCCAAGAATTGTAGCACTGGTACCGGAGCAGGCGACAGTATCGTGACTGCTAAAACAAAGAGGCCCGTTCTTCGTTAGGAGAATGGGCCTTTCTTAACTAGCAATACCAACTCAAACCAGAACCAGCTGTGCAGGCGGCGGTTACGCTCGATTGTGGGGTTTTTGTTTCCGCCCAGGCTACAATCTTGGGCAGTGCGGCGTCGATGTCCCGTTGGTCGATCTGTTTGGCCACATCCTCGGCCTCACACTTGATTAACATGATCGGCAATCGGTACTTGATCTTGCTTAGAGTCCAGGCCATGGGATCGCCCTCGGCCGTGAAATCCAGCATCAAGCGTTCGTTCTTCTTCACAGTGGTGTTCCTGTCGTGGTAGTGGGGCGCGGCGGAAGCAGTCGAATTTCAATAGCTCTTTGTTTTGTCCCTCCAGAGCGTCGTTGTGAACGTGAATACAAACACCTTATTCGGTGCCGGCGTTGAGCGTTCGGTATTCCATTCCAAAGGTGACAGCTCCCGCCTGAATAAGTTCTTCCGGTCCACCCGTCTCACTACCAATCTCCGCATGCATCGTTCGTTGTGCCATGTCGCTTCTCCTCCTGATAGCAATGTCGGCTGATTCTGGCCAAGGGCGTTGAAGCCCTCTTCCATGGTCGGGAATCATGCGCCCAAAACATTCCAGATTGCCAACATGGCTAATTACAGGGAAATAACAGCGTCGTGGGATATAATGGATGAGTAGGGATAAGCAACTCTGAATTCCCACTTGAAACTTGCATCAGGGAACCGCTCAGAGGCTACTTTGTATACTAGATTTCAGATAAACGGCCTTATTATCGCTTGTCGAGTTAGACCGTAAAAACAGGGTTGATAAGGGGGCGACGTTGGAAATACTTGAACAGATGGGGTCGGAAGGTCACGAGCAGTTGGTAGTGGTATCTGACGCTGGATCAGGCCTAAAGGCCATCATCGCAATCCACGACACAACCCTGGGGCCTGCCTGTGGCGGCACCAGGATCTGGCCCTATAATTCTGAGCAAGAAGCAATCTGGGACGCCCTTCGGCTATCCAGGGCGATGACGTATAAATCAGCCGCAGCCGATCTGCCATTGGGGGGAGGCAAAGGCGTGATCATCGCCGACTCTCACACCCAGAAGACAGAGGCTCTGGTCCGTGCCTATGGCCGATTCGTTGACACTCTGGGCGGCCGATATCTGACCACCACCGACGTGGGCAGCAGCGGTCGGGACATGGAATACATCAAGCAGGAAACCGGTTATGTGGTAGGCCTCCCCACCACGACTGGCGGTAGCGGTGATACCTCGATCATGACCGGACTCGGTATCTACATGGGTATGAAGGCTTGCGCCAAAGAGGCCTGGGGCAACGATTCTTTACAGGGCAAGACCGTCGCCGTTCAAGGTTTTGGCAAGGTTGCCACTCACATGACCCACCATTTGATGAAAGAAGACGCCACGTTGGTGGTGACCGACGTTTTTGACGAAGCTCTGGACCGAGCCCGTGATATGGGTTTGAAAATCGTGAAGCCCGAGGAGATCTATAGTGTGGACTGTGATATTTTCTCCCCGTGTGCCCTTGGCGGAATGATCAGCCCCGAGACCATTCCCCAGTTGAAATGCAAAGTGGTTGCTGGAGGCGCCAATAACCAGCTGCTTTCCGACAGCGACGGGGAGGCTCTACACCGCTTGGGCATCGTGTATGGACCCGACTACATATTGAACAGCGGCGGCATCATCAATGTCGAATCTGAGATCTATGGAGGGTACAACGCAGACCGAGCCCGCGAGAAGACGGAACGGATTTACGAGACTACAGAGCGGGTGATCGCTATATCGAAGAGCCAGGAAATCCCCACAGCCAAGGCTGCAGATCACCTCGCTGAGGAAAGGCTGGCGTCCGTTAGAGGAATAAGGCCGGTTTACCGCAAGGATTAACCAAGTATCAGAGATAGAGGAACGAAAAAGGCGTCCCGACAAATCGGGACGCCTTTTTTGTTAGCTCAGTTAGGCTTGGTCTGGCTAGGAGGCTACAGATTCAGCCTGGAAGCCACCGTCTCGGTGAGCGGAATCACAGAAGGGCTTTTTCTCGGACAGGCCGCAGCGGCATAGGCTTACCCACTGTCCCTCAGGGATGCTGTATCCATTGCCGTCTTTGTCTGTGATAGTGATGGGGCCGGTCACGCGCAGGGGACCGTTCTCGCGAATCTCGATGTTTACATCTGCCATTTGGAACTCCTCCGACACTGGTGTGATATCGGATAGATAGGCGAGGCGCGCCAAGCGTAACGCCAGCTATCACGAATGAAAAGTCAGTTTGCCACCCAAAGTTAGAGGTGTCAAGCAGGATTGGAACGTACTGTTTGGTCTTGGAATCAGTCTGATTTGGACTCAGAATTGGCCGCTACCGGCTCCTGCGGCTCGGGCGTTGGAGTTGGTTTGGCACGCTCGCCTCTGAGCAGGGCAAATGTGATTCCAATCATGAGCAACCCGCCCAACATCAGGAAAGCGTATTTTAAACCCGTGACAAAGGCGTCAGCGACGTCTGGATTGACGGCTTCCAGGCTTGGTTCCACTCCCTTGGCCCCCATCACCGTAACCACCACGGTGGTAGATATAGCGATGCTGGTCACGTTCGCCGAGTTGCGCACAAGTTGGGTCAGAGCTGAGACCACTCCATATTGGGAACGATCGACTGCGCTCAGGATCGAGCTGTTATTGGGTGAGTTGAACAAGGCTGTGCCTGTGCTCTGGGCCATCAACATGACCACAATCAGTAGTTCCGGAGAGGCCTCTGTGAGGGTGAACGCCATGATGAACCAGGCCGTGGCAGAGACGGACAACCCACCGACGGTCAAGACTCGCCAGCCGAATTGGT
>CAYVIG010000206.1:0-1758 GCA_964451445.1 uncultured Dehalococcoidia bacterium | reverse complement strand
TCTGATAGTCGGCCAGTTATGGGTCCAAGCATCACCATACACATGGCCGGTGGTATGAGCAGGAAACCCACCTCCCTCGGCGACAGTTCCAACACCCGCTGCAGGTAGAAAGGCATCATGAACCTGGCTGCTGAACTGCCCAGGAAGGAAAACCATCCTGCAGCCACACCGAAGCCAAATACCTTGCGTTTGAACAAGCGCATGTCCAGCATCGGCGCTGAGGAACGGAGTTCCCACCGGACAAATACGACGCCTGCGACGACCGTGGCTATCGATCCGGATACGATCAACGCTGAGGTCCAGCCCAGGCGGTCTCCATTTCCCACCACCAGCAAGAAACCCAACAGGGCCAGGCCCGATAAAACGGCCCCACCCCAATCGAACCGCTGGGTTTCGGCGGTTGCCTCGGGCTTAGATAGAGGCAGGATCATCATGGAGATGATGATTGTGATCACGCCGATGGGTACGTTGGCAAAGAATACGGCGCGCCAATCAAAGGCGCTGACCAGCAGGCCGCCAATGGCTGGCCCGGCGATTGCACCGGCTCCGACGACGCTTAAGTGAGTACCTAAGGCCTTGCCGCGCTCCGTGACTGGAAATGAGGATACGACCATGGCGATCCCGGAACTCTGGACCATGGCTGAACCAACGCCCTGTACAACCTTGAAGAAGATCAATAAGCCCAGGTTGGGAGAGGCTCCAGCGAAGAAGGCAGCTACGACAAAGATGACCATCCCGCCGATGTAGACGGGCTTTCGGCCAACAATATCGCCAAACCGGCCCATGGGCAGTATCAAAACACTGATTGCCAGGGCGTAGCCGACCACTATCCATTGGACTGTGGGAAGGTCGGTATCGAAATGGGACTCCACGTTGGGGAGTGCAACCAGTACGCTGCCGTGGTCGACAACAGATAAGAAAGTCCCCACGGCAATGGTGGCAAATATCCACCATTTGTAGCTGGGGCTGCTCTTGATTCGGGAAATCACTTGACTAAAGTACTCCCTGAATCCGAAAAACGCCCGAAAATCTCGCTGTCATAAATCGTCAAATTATTATCATCAACGTGCTTGTCTGACCAATGGGAAGGCCATGTAGGCCACGGTGCCTAAAACCATGCCTGCGACTCCAATCACCGTCAGAGCCACTACCACCGTGGTCTGGTCCACCAGTAATCCCACCGCCAGGCTGGACATGAACACAAACCCCTGACTGTACATATGCAGGCTCGTTATCCGACTCCGCAGGTGGTCGGGAGACAAAGTCTGTATCAAAGTGCTGGACGAGGTACGGAATGTTGCCTGTCCGGCAGACATCAGGCCAATCAACAACAATGCCGGGGCTAACCAGTGGGAGTGGGCGAACAATATGATGGTGGCCGAGCCGAACAAGACTGACCAAAGGCAAATGAGCCCGCGATTCCTACCGAAACCCAGTGAGGCGATTGTTATTGCAGAGACGAAACCACCCACTCCAGTCGCGGCCAGCATGTAACCACCCACGTCGGCGCTGCGATGCAAGACCTCCACGGTGAAGATGGGCAGCATGAACCACACAGGATGGAGCAGCACGTTTGGTATCAAACCCAGGATTATCAGGTGGAAGATCACTTTCTCCTGCTTCCTGATGTAGCGGAACCCTTCCAAAAGATCGGCCAGTGGTGAACTACTGGTACTCGGGGGCCTTGCTTGGGTGTAGGGGGTCTTCATCGGCCAGAATGCCAGCATACTCAACCATATGTGGTTGGTTTATGGTGGT
>CAYVIG010000205.1:0-5060 GCA_964451445.1 uncultured Dehalococcoidia bacterium | reverse complement strand
GGAGCAATTCCCTGACCCGCGGCATCAGACGCATCATGGCAGCGAGAAAGACGGCGATTTCACCGAACGACAGCGCAAAGGTTGAGAAACCGAGATAAAGCAGACCGAGAATGGTGCCAATAGCCAGAACCTCGACAATGGCAGCGATTCTTGCTGCGAGAACCTGCAGCAGAATGAAGCGCCCAGCCTGATATTTGGTCAACTTCTCCATGCCGCGCATTTCCGCGCCCTCGGCACCGGACAGGCGAATGAAGCGCAACATTTTAAGCCGCTGGCCTAGAAATTCGCCGACCGCCTGATTCGAGGCGGTCGCCTCGTCGCTGATAGTACGAGAGCGCCTGATCATTCCCTGCACGCTCAACATTGAGATCAGCATAACCGGAATCGTGGCCAGGGTCATCGGCATCGACACCGCCATGGCGAGGCCAAAATACGCCAAGATCAGAATTGTTGCACCGATCAGGTTGAGCACCTGGAACAGCGAGCCCGATGCACGCTCGGCTTCAGTAATGAAGTCGTTGATTGCGGAGCCAACGGAATCTGCTTCGCTGTAGGACAGCTTGACGCCGAGATAGTGTCGGAACAGCCGATCACGAACTTCGCGCAGCAGGCCGAGATTAGCGTATGCGACGTATACCGTCCGGGCATAGGTAAAGGCGACGCTGACGCTGAGAAAAATAAGCGCGGCTATAAGCAGGGAAGGTAGCGTGACGGACAGGCCGACCGCGTCATAGGCATCGATCAGTGCCGCCCACAGCGAGGAATTCTCCCTCAGCACGACAATATCACCGTCATGCTCCAGATAATCCATGATCGGCAGAATCATGCCTATCCCGATGCCCTCGAAAAATGTGCTGAGCAGATGCGCCGCCAGCACGGTGATTGCAACACCCCGCTTCAGCCCGAGCAGGCGGCAAGCGAAAATAAACCGTTGAATACTCATGCGACTAAGATTTCAGGACAGCGTCCGGCTGTTGATTTGCAACTGCTAGCGCCTCAATCAGATGCCGAAACGGCGACTAAGCACCTCGCCGACATAGGCTCGGCACCACTGGAACAAAGGCATATGGGTCGGATCGGCGCGGAAGGGATCGAGATGCTCATGGTCGCTGATCGTCCGAATATCCGACAGCGCATGCTTGATATCGAATGTCACCAGGCGATTGTTGGCGGTGAGTTGAATCTCTCCGATCCATGTCGATTCGTTTTCCTCAAAAAGATTTTCCAAATGTAAATATCGTGCGGATAAAGCTGGAACCCGAAACCGAGGCAATTTGCGTTTGTCCATAGTTTTCACCGAACAAAGAATCGGTTTGTTATAGGGATTGATCAGAACCAAGGAATCGCCATAGTCGCGCTCCCGGTCGAGGCGGACGGCTGGATAGGTATCGACATAGCGTGCATAGGCTGCGATTTGGGCGATAACCGGCGGCGCCGAAAATTTATAGGCATTGTCCGAAAGAAACCCCTTTTTTCCGGCCGCAGAATAGATGGAATAGAATGCGAGCGGCGTATTGCCGACAAAGTAAATATCGCCCTCTTCCACACGGAACTCGCTTTCGAGAAATCCGGGATTCTCGCAGCCTGGCACGTTTCGATCATACCATTGATAGGCGTCGGGCCAGGGACCAGAAATCCGCCCGCCGCGTATATCGAATTGGCGTGTTTCCTCGGCGACGATTTGGCCATCGTAATAGACCCGCAACCGGTGCCGCACCCGCCCTGAATCACCTGTCAGGCGTGCCGTGAATTTTGCCGCCGGGATCGGGATCAGGCAGTCATAGCCGAGAGGCAAAGAAGAAATCGTCGGGATCAGATAATCTGACATGAACAAACTCATAAATGATCAATCGAAAATCTACCGAGATCAGGTGACGCACACAGCACGTGCATTTTATATCCCGGATCGCTCATCTCGGCGCGAACTTCGATGGGTTGGCCGACCAAGAGGTGCGCCGCCTCGCCGCTCAAGACGATTTCTTGCAAGGTCGCGCCATTCGCAGCGACAGAAAAATTCTGGGACTGAACCGCCCCAAATTCATCCTCACCATCCACGACCGGATATTCTATACGTCCCTCCAGTCGATTTCGCGCTGGATTAACGATAGAGAGAAAAAGCCGCTGATCCGCCGGTTGCCACAAGAGTGTAACCCGCTTCTCGAGCGCGTTGCCGGCCCGTTGGGTATGGACGGCACAGCTCCCAGCACGAGCGTTGATCTCGATTTGCGGCCGTGCTGTGCCACGTTTTCCGGGCGAATCGAAACGCCATTTGACCTTCATCAACCCGATGGAGAGGGTATCGCTCGCTCGCACGTGCGCCGGAAACATGCCGGTCAAATCCGCACGCCAGCTCTTACCCTTTTCGACCCGGCGTTTCAGTCGCCCCCGCACCTCACCCTCCGCGTCGGATACTTCCACCGAGTAAGTGATCGCCGGCGATACGATGTCTCCTTCGTAAAGGAGAGAGTGGCTAGACACGGTGAGACATTGCTCGATACCCGAGCCGATTAAGATAGGCGCAACGCCATCCAGGGGATAGGAAATAGGCGGACTCAAATCATCCAAAACTTTGTATATGCTCCGCTTCAGGGAGGGTCTCGGTTCAGCACTCGGCTGATTGCGCAGTAGACGGGTTGCCTTCGGCGCACCCCCCGATTGAGGCGAAACGGAATAGTGATATTCGAGATCGAGCAGGCATGCCGTACATTCCTTGCCGGCGCTGATCCGGGGGAGTAGGCCGTCGAATCCTTCCGCCGGATTCTCCGCGCACTCAACCTTGAATTGCCCAATAGTCAAATCAATGCAGCCGCATATGATTTCGTCATCCCCGGTAAGCGCGCTATCCAAGGTTCTGGTATTCATCTTTTGTTGCTAGCTTGTGACTTCCGGGGCAGCAAGAATCAAACGGGCAACCCGATCTCCGCCTTCCCGGTAATTCCAGCCCTCAGAGAATTCGAACCGGTAGCCTTCGCTCTCGCAAATATTGCGCATCTCATCAGCCGGATAATAGAAATCCTTGATTCGAAGACGCTCGAATTTTCCATGGTCTGCTGGCGTGAAAGTGAAGAAAAATTGACTGTCGGCGTCCATCAGCGGCTTCAAGTGGCTGAGGAAAATCCGGATGTCGGACTCTGGCATGTGATGCAGTACTGAGCAGGACCATACATAATCAAAATGCCGACCCTCAAGTTCCTCAAGACGGCAGCTCGACACCTCGAACAACTCGTAAGTTCCCTCGACCAAATTTCGCGACGCAGCAAGCTGCACTCCTTTCTTCAAGCGTTCGCCGGAAATATCCACACCAACGTAATGGTGATTCTCGAGGTAAGGCACAAGGAAGACGCCCGTTCGCATAAAACCGCAGCCATAATCAAGCAAATGGTGATGCGGCTGAAGTCCGTGCAACTTGAGAAAATCAAAATGCGCCCGCGCCTCTTCGATGTATTTTTCCGGCACCGGCTTGCGGCTACTCTGATCGACGAATTGGTTCATGCGCCAAGCATAAAACTCCAACCAACTGCGCCCAATCAAGCGGAAGCGGAACATGTAGATCAGCCACTCGCGCGGCAGGGTAATGAACCGGTAACGCACCGAATTGTGGCGCCCGCGAAGGTTCCCGATAATCTTGTTTTTCAAACTACTCATTCGTCGCAACTCTCTTCGCTCAAATAAATGATGAGGGCGCTGCCGGTTGTCATAGGAGCGCCTGGGCTAGGCGCCAATCCGCCTCCGTATCGATGTCAATCGAGGCGATGGAATCGGTCTCATAGGGCAGCGTCGCCGGCGGGAACAATGTGCCGTGTGTGCGCAGCGCGGCACAGCGGATCAGATAGAGCATTCCACTCGGCACATAAAGCGGCGCGCGGCTATCGGTCGAAGAAAGAGGAGTTAGTAGCCCCGCCGCGTCGAGATGAAAAACCCGATTCGGGCCGAAGCCGAAGCGCTGCACGCCGATGACGGCATCAACATCGCCGCGCGTGTCGAGAAGGTGCACCGCGGCACGCAGGTCAGCGCCCGAACGTAGAGGCGACGTCGCCTGCAGCAGCAGAACGCATTGCGGATCCGCGCCACTGTCCTGGCGGTACCAATCAAGAGAATGCAGCAGGACCGGAAAAGTTGGGGTCGCATCGTCGGCTAGATCCACCGGACGGAGAAACGGCACCTGCCAGCCCAGCGCACGGCCGCGCTCGGCGATATCAGCATCGTCCGTAGTCAGCAGAACAGGTGCCGACAGATTTGCTTCCGAAATGGCGTCTTGGGTACGTTGCAGCAGGTTGCGTCCAGCGAGCGGCCGAGTGTGCTTCCCCGGCAGCCTTTTCGAGCCACCGCGCACCGGGATGACGATCAATAGATCAGTCATAACACCTTGTGCCTGAGTTGCCAGCCCGCGTTGGCCCGTTTCCATAGGTGCGGCGAACGGAAGCGATCAGCGATAGCAAAGAACATATCCTCGTCGAGATCCAAATAGTCGAGAAACTCGGCAAAATATTTGCGCGGAAATTCTTCGTCATAACGGCGCACCAGTGCGACCGCCTCGTCCCGCTCGATGTGCCGATTGCGAATTTCCTGACTGGCATCATAGGTGGCACGACCGATGCCAAACTTAATCAGCGTCGTCCAGTAATGGTACGGATCGGTCTTGTCGTCGATGGAGTTGTATTTCGAGTAAGTGCCTTCGGTACGTTCAGTATTCGCTACGAAATCAGTGTGCTCGACGGCATAGTAGTAATTTTGCTGCGGCGTCCATTGCAGATAATAGCCGAGATAGTGGACTTCGATCTTGGCGGCATCTAGGGCATCGGCATCGGCCGGTAGATAAGGTGTAATTTGACCCGGTGACACGCCATGTTCTGGCAGCTCCGAGACGGCCACACCGCCGAGATACATTTCCTCGTCCCGGCCCTGAGCAAAATAACGTTCGCGCCGACGCGCGCCTTCATTTTCGTTGATCGGATTGCCGTACTCTGCTTCGTTCTCGCCATAAAAAACCAGCGGCAGATTCATTCTGAGCGCCATGGTAGGCGCAAAGTTTTTCTGCCCAAGTATAAATGGCTGAAAGG
>CAYVIG010000204.1:0-5060 GCA_964451445.1 uncultured Dehalococcoidia bacterium | reverse complement strand
GCATAGCTTACCTCCGCTGCTATTTTTCATTGAATAATCCGATGAACCGGGAATAAACCGATGTTCCGGCCTGGCCTAAACCAGGTGTTCCACAAAAATAGCCGCCAAACCGAGGAATAAGACAAAGCCGATCACGTCGGTGAATGTGGTTACGAACACCGCAGAAGACACTGCCGGGTCCATCCGAAGCTGACGAAGTAACAAAGGCACCCCAGCGCCGAACATACCCGCCACCAGCATGTTCCCCGACATGGCCACCCCGAGAACCAGACCCAAGATGATATTCCCCTTCCACAGGTAGGCGACGGCTCCGACAGCCACACCCAGGGCCACACCGTGGATCAGACCCAAGGCTAGCTCCCGAGCCAATAACCGCAACCCTAGCCGACGAGGCACCTCGCCCAGCGCCATACTGCGAACCACCAAAGTCACGGTCTGTGTTCCACCGATGCCACCCTGGCTGGCCACCACCGGCAGGAAGACCGCCAGCGCCACCACCCTGGTGATGGTTGTTTCAAAAAGGCTGACCATCGCCGCGGCCAGAAACGCCGTTGCCAGGTTGATGTACAACCAGGGAAGACGTCGGCGGAGGGAGTTTGTGAGTGGCCCGGCGATGCGCTCACCGCCAACACTGGCAATCCGGAACATATCTTCGGTTGCTTCCTCAACAACCACGTCCACCAGATCGTCATCTAGGATCACGCCGGTGAGTCTGCCGCCTCCGTTCAGAACTGGCAATACGTTCAGGTTGTAGCGCTGCATGACTCTGGCACACTCTTCCTGGTCGACATCGAAGGTGACGGAGTTGACTTCCCGGTCCATGATATCGCCGACAACGGTATTGGCCCTGGCCAATGCCAACCGGGTAATGCTCAAAGACCCCACCAAACGCTGTTCACTGTCAACCACCAAGACCGAGTCTATGTCCTCAGCGTCTTCTCCTAGGAGCCGGAGTTGGTCCAGGGCATTGGGTGTGGTTGTCACCTCATTGACCACCGGATAGTCCAGGGTCATTAACCCGCCGGCGGTGTCATCCTGGTACTGGAGAAGCTCAGACACCTCCGCCGGGTCAGACATGGCGTCCAAAGTCTCGAACTGCTTCTCTTCAGGTATGTGCCGTAACAGGTCCACTGCCACGTCAGGTCCGGCAAGATCGAGCACCTTGGCCAGATCGACTGGTTCCAGTCTGCCGATCATCTCGGCCGATTCTTCGGGTTCCAAGTACTCCAGGATCTCAGCCACGACAGCGGCGTCCAATTCTCCCAGCAGCCATTGGCTGAAGCCTTTGGGTAAGCCGTCCAGGACTTCGCCCTGATCCACAGGATGCAGCACCGAAAAGATCTCCAGGGCGTTCAGCTGTTCACCGGATTCCAGCAGCCGCCGAAGTTCCTGGATCAGCTCGTGGATCACCTCTTCAGGTGGTCTGGGCTGGTCTTCGGCGCGAGATTCTGGTGATGTTGTCTGAGGTTGTTCCATCAGATTCTCAGTCCGGTCGTTCCATTCGGTGCCAGGCTCGGCTCACGGGCGAAAAACCACACCTCAATAATTGTAACAGCGTGGTTCCGTTGCAGATATCCACCGTAACCCCTTGGCAGATAGCCGATCGCGTCACTGGAATATTCTGCGTTCGGCCTAGGATTGAGCTCCAACCTTGGCTCAAATCCGTGCCTGAAACGGCCTTGCCTTGTGTTAAGATAGCCAGGCCTCATCCGGCATTGGCTGCCTTTGAATGGTCGCCTTTCGCTTGTTGAAAACGGGTGGATCAAACGGCAGATCAACCAATAAGACCCTGGGGGATTTTCGGCAATGTCGGCTCCGCTACTCATCAATCAAATCCAGCAATCCGTCGCTGACGCCCTGGAAGCCGCCCGGCAAGAAGGCGTACTCCAGCTTGAGACCATGCCGGATATCCAAGTGGAACGGCCTGGTAACTCAGATCACGGCGATTTTGCGACAAATCTCCCCCTGAGACTGGCTCGCGCCACTCGCATACCCCCTTTGGAACTAGCTCAGACATTGGCCAAGCACATCTCCTCCGATGACGTGATCGATCGGGTTGAAGCTGCGCCGCCGGGGTTCGTCAATTTCTACTTGAAGCCATCATGGCTGCAACAGCAGGTGGATGTGATCCGCCAGACCGGCAGCTCCTACGGGGATGTGGATACTGGACAAGGCCGCAAGATGATGCTGGAATTCGTCAGCGTCAACCCAACTGGCCCAGTCCACGTTGGACACACCAGGGGGGCAGTTCTGGGCAGTGCACTGGCCAACGTACTGGAAGCGGCAGGCTTTGACGTGACACGAGAGTATTACGTCAATGACGCCGGAAACCAGATGCAGCTCTTCTACAGGTCTGTCCTCGCCCGATACCGGCAGGAACTGGGTCGAGAAGCAGAGATGCCTGAAAACGGCTACATGGGCGAATACATCGTCGAGCTGGTCCAAGATATCTTGAAGGCCGAGGGCGACCGATTCCTTAATATGGAGGAGGAGCAGGCTCTACTGGAGGTTGGCGACATTGGCCGCGAGAAGATGGTCGCCACCATCAAAGACGACCTGTCGTCCATTGGGGTCGAATTTGACAACTGGTTCAGCGAGCGCAGCTTGTTCTCCAGCGGTGAGTATGAGGAAACCATAGATCTTCTTCGAGAGAATGACTATCTATCTGAACGGGAAGGAGCTCTTTGGTTCAACTCCGTGATGCTGGGCGATGACAAAGACAATGTCGTGGTTAAGACATCAGGCGAATCAACCTATTTCGCCTCAGACATCGCGTATCACCACAACAAGCTGGTTAAGCGGGAATTCGAGTCGGTGGTGGACATATGGGGCGCAGACCACCAAGGACACGTGCCACGGATGAAATCGGCGGTGGAAGCGCTGGGAATAAACCGCGACCGCCTCACAGTGCTCATCTGCCAGATGGTAACCCTCCGCCGTGGCAAAGATGTGATGCGGGTGTCTAAACGAGGAGGGAACCTAATCACCTTACGCGAGGTGGCGGACGAAGTCGGCATCGACGCATGCCGGTATTCTTTCCTGGCCAAGGCCCCATCAACTCAGATGGAATTCGACTTGGAGATGGCCAAGAAAGAGTCCAATGAGAACCCGGTGTTCTACGTTCAGTATGCCCACGCCCGCAACGCCAGCATCATCAAATTGGCCGGAGAGCGCGGCATCGACTGGAGCAACGGCGACCTTAGCCTCCTGAACCACCCGAGTGAACTGGAGTTGATCAGAGGTCTGCTGCGCCTTCCGGAACTGGTAGACGAGATGGCTACGGCCCTTGAGCCCCACCATCTGCCCCATTACGCCACTGAACTGGCCAACAACTTCCATAACTTCTACGAGAATTGCCGAGTTATCTCTTCAAATGAAGAAGACGACGCTATAACTGCGGCGCGTCTCAAGCTGGTAGAGGCGGCCCTGGTAGTCTTCCGGCGCACGCTGACCCTGATGGGCATGGCCGTACCCGATCGAATGTAACCCTCGCCGTAACAGCGCCTTGTAGGAACCCTGTAAACCCGGCTATGCGAATTGACAGGGCCGGGCTTTTTTGTGTGCCCAGAACTGATTTACGTATATAAATAATCATTAATGATATGCATCGGCTAATTAGAATTGTGGTAACGGGTATGCCTCATTAGAATAATTACCATTCAAAAATTCGGGGTTTGAGCGTCATGGCCGAATCGTCATCATCGCCTGGCAACGAATTGCTTGAAAAAGTCCGCGAGGCATATCCAACGCTGCGGAAAACGTGGCAGAATCCCATCCGTTCCCTTTGGGTTTTGATTTCGCCTAGAGCCTCGGCTACCCCGACGACCTATTACACAGCCTTCCGCAATCTTCTGTGGCCCGTTTCACTGGCGTATCCAACGTATCCATATTCGCCGACATTCCTGCTGGATCCACGGTCCTGGACCTGGGCTGCCGAGGCGAAATTCAGCTTGTACTGGCGGACTCTTTGGGTTTATGATTGCATCACCGCCAAGCGCTGTGCCAAATATCGATTCAATCTTGGATTCAGTTGCGGATTCAAGAATTGGATTAGGCGCTGGACGTTCAAATCTCTGCTCCGCGATCAGCCTTGGAGAACGGCACGTCGGCTTCCGGCGACCGTAACGTAATCTTTCTCTTGCGGCCTTCTTTTGCGGTAGGTAAAACAGTCAAGATCGCTTAGATGTCAACACTTGTCCGAATCACCAAGATTGCCTGGCAGTTTCGACTCCGCCTGATCTTTGCTTACGGTAGTTTCCTTGCCGCCGTCGGCGTATCGCTGCTCATACCCCAGCTTTTCGGAGAAGCCATCGATCTTCTGGTTGAAGTCGATGAAAATGGCATCGCCGGAAAAGCAGTCGAGACCAACACGCTCCTCTTTTTCGCCTTGGCGATACTGGGTGCCAGCCTTCTACGAGGGTTCCTGGACTTTGCCCGTACCTACTGTACCGACTCCCTCTCTCAGAAAGTTTCCTATGTATTCCGGAATCAGTTCTACAACAAGCTCCAGCATCTGAGTTTCGCCTACCACGATAAAGAACATACCGGCGACCTCATGTCCAAGGCCACCGCCGACGTTGAAGCGGTGCGTCGTTTCGTCAACATGGGGTTGGTTCGTGCGCTGGAGGTCCTCGTCCGCCTGATTGCCCTGCTCCTGATCCTGAACTTGATGAACTGGGAGCTCACCCTCTTAAGCCTGATCTTTGTACCGTTCATCGTCATCCGATCATCCATGGTCATGGGACGACTGCGGCGCATGTGGCTGCAGGTTCAAGAGCGCATGGGAGAGGCCGTCACCATCCTCCAAGAGAACCTGGTGGGCATCCACGTGGTGAAGGCATTCGCTTCCGAAGAATATGAGAAGGACAAGTTCGCCAAGAAAGCCACAGAACTCAGGGAAGAATATTTCCAGTCGGAGCGGTTGCAGGGCACCAACAGCGCCTGGATGACATTGTTCTTCACGGCCGGCCTTGGCATCATCCTCTGGTACGGAGGCTGGGAGGTCATCCGGGGAGACATGACTGCCGGTGAACTGACCAAATTTATCCTTTATCTGAACC
>CAYVIG010000203.1:0-5118 GCA_964451445.1 uncultured Dehalococcoidia bacterium | reverse complement strand
CCTCCTCCCCAGGCGCAACCTGTAAACGCCATTTCAACAGCACCGCCGCTGTTCGAGATTCGGTCTTTCAACCCGAAGTACACCTTTGACACCTTTGTGCCTGGTCCGTCCAATCGCCTGGCTCTGAGCGCATCCAGGGCCGTAGTAGAGTCCCCAGGACAGACATATAACCCGTTGTACCTCCATTCTGGAGCTGGGCTGGGTAAGACCCATCTCCTGCACGCCATTGGCAAGAGTTGTGCCAGCCGGGGTATGTCGGTCCTCTATGTGACCTCAGAGCAGTTCACCAACGAGTTCATCGGTGCCATTCGGAACCGTACCACCGAGGACTTCAGACGCCGCTACCGCGGCGTTCAAGTGCTGCTTATTGACGATGTTCAGTTCCTGAGTGGCAAGGAACAGACCCATGAGGGTTTCTTCCATACATTCAATGACCTTCACACCTCGGGCAATCAGGTGGTGATCTCCTCAGACCGGCCGCCGGGGGAGTTGGCTTCGATCGAAGAACGTCTGCGTTCCAGGTTCGAGTGGGGTCTGATCGTAGATATCCGGCCGCCGGATTTGGAGACACGCATGGCGATTCTGGCCAACAAGGCGGACCAACTCCGTTTAGAGATGGAAGACGCCGTGATTGAGTTGATTGCCAAGCGGGTACAGCGGAACGTCCGCGAACTGGAGGGAAGCCTGAACCGGATGGTGGCTTACTCCCGGTTGATGAACGTAAACATCACCTTGGAATCGACCCTCCAAATCCTGAATGAGATGGCGCCCAACACCGACGCCAAATCAATAGACCCGCAGCGCATCTTCGAGCAGGTGGCAATCTTCTACGCGCTATCTGTGCGCGACCTTATGGCTAAAGACCGCACCAAGAAAGTGGCGCTGGCCCGCCAGGTGGCCATGTACCTGCTGATCTATGAGTTGGAGCTTTCTCCCACCCAGGTTGGCCGTCTGCTGGGCGGACGGGACCACTCCACGGTGATTCACGGCGCGGGCAAAATCAATGGCGAGGTGACCGAGAACGGCCAGATCCGCCAGGATATATTGGCCATCAAAGAGGCAATCTTCGCCTAGGGTCCACTCGGCTCCCAATTTGCGTTTGGATCTTCCCCTCGTGCTTGAGAGTATTTGAGCATTTATCAGGTACAATAGGTGAGTATGAATGTCCTCAAATCGCACGCCATCGTCAAGACCCACGAACTAGCTCTCAAAGGCAAGAACCGCCCCTGGTTCATGCGCAAATTGACCGACAACCTCCGGACAGCCACCAGAGGCTCCGGTGTGGAGCGAGTCTGGAAGGGCCAATTGATGGTGGGTCTGACTCTGTCTGATGAAGAAGCCTGGCCTGAAGTTCAGTCTCGGCTGAAAGAAGTCTTTGGCGTCGCAAAGTTCTACAAGGCCTATGAGCTACCCCAGGACCTTGATGGTCTGAAGGCCAGGATGCCGGAATTCCTGGAAGGGCGTAGCTTTGAATCTTTCCGGATAACCACCAACCGAGCTGACAAGCGGTTCCCCATGAACTCGGAGGCGGTCAACCGCGATCTTGGGGCCTTTGTCCAGCAACTCACCGGAGCGCAGGTCAAGCTCAAAGATCCGGAATTGTCCATCTATGTAGACATTCAGACCAGCGGGTTCTTGGTCTACTTTGACGAAGTCAGAGCCCACGGCGGCCTGCCAGTGGGAGTGAGCGGCAAGGTAGCTGTGATGCTCTCTGGAGGCATCGACTCCCCCGTGGCGGCCTGGCAGATGATGAAACGGGGCTGTCAGGCGATGTATGTCCACTTCCACAGCTATCCCCTGGTTGACCGCACCTCCATGGAAAAAGCCGTGGATCTGGTGGAACACCTGACCAAACACCAGTATGAGTCCAACCTGTTCATGGCGCCGCTGGGCGAGATTCAGAAGAAGATCATCCTGACTTGCCCTCCTTCCTACCGAATCGTGCTCTACCGACGGTTCATGGTGCGGATTACCGAGGCGCTGGCCAGGCGCAACCGTGCCAAGGCGATCATCACCGGTGAAAGCTGCGGGCAGGTGGCCTCCCAAACCCTGGAGAACATCGCCGTGGTGGACGACTGTGCTGGAATGCCCATTCTCCGGCCATTGATTGGCGCCAACAAAGAAGAAATCGTGGACCTGGCCCAGAACATTGGGACGTTCAAAACTTCGATCCTTCCCGACCAGGATTGCTGCTCCCTCTTCGTCCCAAAGCACCCTGAGACCAAGGCCGACCTGGAAACGGTTTTGCGTCTGGAGGAGACCCTCTCTGTGGATGAGATGGTGGCAGAAGCCTTGGAAAACACAGGAAGACGCCATTTTACCTCCCCGGAGACCGCCGGTCCGGTCCGTTAGTCCGGTGGATCGGTAGCCATGTCCCAATCTCCCGGCGGACTCCCCAGCGTTGACGCCGCCCGCCGCAACCGGCTTTTCAAGCAAATTCTGAAAGGCGTCTCCCGTTCTTTCTACCTGACCATCCGCGTCCTCCCCAGGAATATCCGGGAGCCTATAGGCTTGGCTTATCTGCTGGCCCGCGCCGCCGATACCATCTCAGACCGTAAACACTCGGGCTTGCGAGGCTCCAGACTTGAGGCCCTGCAAACCCTGCGCACACAGGTGGCTGGACCGTCAGAACTGGCCGTATTGCAGAAGCTGACCTCTGACTCATCAGACACGATGTCGACTCCCGGTGAGCGGGCTTTGTTTGCTTCTCTGGTGGATTCTTTCTCTCTTTTGGAGTCGCTGCATGCTTCAGATTTGGAGCAGGTCCGATGGGTGGTTGGCACTCTGACTCATGGGATGGAGATGGATCTGACCAGATTCCCAGGTCAAGACTCTAGGCATCTTACAGCCCTGTCTACTGCAGAAGATTTGGACCGCTACACCTACTTGGTGGCTGGTTGTGTAGGCGAGTTCTGGACCAACGTAGCCGCAGCCCGTGAGGCCAGTTTGGCTGGTTGGGACGTGGCTGATATGAACCAGAATGGAGTCCGGTTCGGGAAAGCCCTGCAATTGACCAACATCCTTCGGGATATCCCGGGCGACCTGCGTATGGGGAGATGTTATTTGCCGCTGGATGAACTGGCGGCGGCAGGGATGACGCCTGAAGACCTGCTGGACCAAGCCAATGAAACACGTGCCAGGGAGGTTCTTATCCCGTGGGTGCGGACTGCCCTGGGACATTTTGAGGCCGCCGAAGAATACCTCATAGCCATACCTCGCTCATCTGTGAGGCTGCGTCTCGCCTGTCTGTGGCCCCTGCTATTGGGACTGGCCACACTGGCACGCCTGGCAAACAACAAGGAATGGCTGCACCGTGACTCGTCCATCAAAGTCAGCCGTCTCTGGGTCTACCTCATGATGCTGAAATCCCTACCAACTGTAACCTCCGACAACCTCTTACGCCGTTGGATCAAAGGCCTACACCAAAAAGTCCAAAACTCAATCTAACCAGTACACTCGACTCCAAACCTGCGAAGCAACAAAATCCGGCTGTGCCGGTGTAGAATTGGCGGGTTGAATTTGTGGGCTCAGGGGAGCATTAGAATGGAATTCGGACTTTTCGTAGAGTTTCCGGCAAACTCTACTACCACCCAGCCGCAGATATTCAAAGAATCCATGGAGCTTATCGACGCCGCCGAGGAATCGGGTTCTGAAGGAATCTGGCTGGCTGAATATCACTTCAATCCTAGCCGGTCTGTGTTGTCGGCTCCGGTAACCGTGGCGGGGGCCATCGCTGGCCGCACCAAGAAGGTCAAGATCGGCCTGGCGGTACACGTGTTGCCGCTGCGCAACCCAGTGCAGATTGCCGAGGAAATCGCCACATTGGACCATCTGAGTGGTGGTCGCTTGGACTTTGGGATCGGGCGTGCTGCGTTTCCTCGAATCTACCAGGGCTTTGGTCTCAACTACGCGGAGAGTCGGGAGCGTTTCAACGAATGTCTGGAGATAATCCTCAAGAGTTGGACCACTGATAAATTCTCATACCAAGGCAAGTACTATCAGTTCGATGAGATCGCTGTGGTGCCGCAGCCGCTCCAGAAGCCCCATCCGCCGATCAGGATTGGGGCGACCTCGGTGGACACATTTGAATTGGTGGGTCGGATGGGCTATCCCATATTCATCAATCCATCTCGGGTGACCTCGTTGCTGGATTTGAAACCGTTGGTGGCGGAGTTCAACGCCGCTCGGAAGAAAGCGGGTCACACTGGGACGGTGGATGTTGGTCTACGGGTGCCAGTGTACGTGGCCGAGACAAAAGAACAAGCCTACTCGGAGCCCAAAGAAAGCACCATGTTCCAGATGCAGCGGCTGGTGAATGTGGTTACCGAGTCGATTGGCCAGGAAGGGATTCCGGCAGGCGACGACCGGTTGGGCCAATCCGAGCGTCTCGGGGCGATGACCTACGAGGACGTCATGGACAATATGGTGATTCACGGGACCCCCGAGTATGTGGTTGACCGGCTGCAAGAACTTCAGGAAGAGCTTGGGATCAACCAGGTAATCTATGAGGTCAACTTTGGTTGCAGTGTGCCTCTGGAGCAGCAGATAAAGTCTGTGCAGCTGTTGAACGAAAAAGTAGCGCCAAATATCAAGTAGCTGGAGCCAGAAGGCTGACAGCCACGAATGGAGAGGATGATGCCTAAATTAGTACATGTTTTCACCGGCCCGAATGGAGTATCAGTCATCGAAGAACGGGAGATCGAAATGACGCCGTTCACCGACACCGAGGGCGCCCACGGGTTGTCTTCTGTCGTACAACAGACCACCGGAATATCTTTCCGTATGGTCAAAGCCGGATATTTCCTGGACTTCCACACTGCGCCCCGCCGTCAGTACAGCATCTCGCTGACCGGCTCGGTGGAGCTGGGTCTGCCGGACGGCACACTGAAGCAATACGGTCCCGGTACGGTGTTATTGGCCGAGGACATGGAAGGCACGGGCCATTCCACCCGCGTGATCGGCGACGAAGACCGTTTCACTTTAATTATTCCTTTGTCCGACTGATATGTCACCCAATCAACCAGCAATGGAGTTAGAAATATGATGCAGCAAAGCCCTCTGCAGGGCGCGTTTGACCCCACAGTGCCGACACGCATCGTCTTTGGAAACGGGAAGGTT
>CAYVIG010000202.1:0-5122 GCA_964451445.1 uncultured Dehalococcoidia bacterium | reverse complement strand
TGCCCGTCCACGACGTGCATCCTTGCAAATCGTACCCTCCTTTGTGTGAGAAATTCTGTATCCGGGTGTTGTTTGTTTCTGCAACGTAGACGCTGCCGTCGGATGCTACCGCGACCCCATGAGGTTCGTTGAACTCACCGTCGCCAGTCCCAACCGTGCCCCATTGGCTATCGAATATTAAATGGGTGCCCCATTCTGAGGGGGTGAATCTCTGGATGCGGTTGTTCAGGGTATCTGCGACGTAGACGGTATCGTCTGGACCTGCTGATACGCCACGCGGTGCGTTGAACTCGCCATTGCCAGCACCTTCGGTGCCCAATTGGGTAACGAAACTGCCGTCTTGGCCGAACATCTTGATGAGGTGGCTGCCAGAGTCAGCAACGTAGACTACACTTCCGTCTGGTGACACTGAAATTCCATGCGGGATGCCTGGAATTTCCCATTGGGTCACGAACCCGCCTGCCGTATTGAACACCTGGATGCGGTTGTTCAGAGAGTCTGAAACGTAGACAATGCCATCTGATGCAACTGCGACACCATGCGGGTACTCGAACTCCCCGTCGCCATCCCCCTGCGTGCCCCATTTGCTAACGAACACTGGTGTTGTGTGGACCGGATCAACTAATTCCACTGGGAACTTCTGGATGCGGTTGTTGCCGGTGTCAGCGACGTAGACGCTGCCGTCGGATGCCACCGCTACGCCACGCGGGTTCTCGAACTCCCCGTCGCCATCGCCCTGCGTGCCCCATCGGACTGCATCTTGGTCAATACCGCCGACCTGACCGGTGATACCATCACCGCACCCGATGATAGCTACCAAAGCCACCAGGATGACGAAAAATCTAGCTGAGGACTTAACGATGGAGATTGATGAGAGATAACGGTTCAAAGGAACCTCAACAGATTGTTCAGATTTGGTCGGGCGATCGGTTTGTCTATTATGATGGTTCATTGTGTATAAACTAGCGAATTCTAGTAATAACGGCGGCTTTCAAAGATGCACTGCACATGAGGTTATTTCAGGCGTTGATTTTTATTGGTAGTAAAAAGCGACCACTGCCTATGTATGTCGAGCGAATGGCTCCTTTGACAGTACGCCTACTCATAGTTCTTGGATTAAATCACAAACAATCTAAACCTTCTGTGACGCGCAACACATAATAGTAAGATTTCGAATTGTTCACTTGAGCCTAATCACCCAGAGATGGGTGCTATAAGAATCGATCTGGTCAGTAGAATTCGGGTTAGCATGTTGGAAAGAGCTGTTCTCCAGGAATAACTCGAATTCCCCTGTCTCTGTGACAACGGAGACTGGAGTCGAAAGTGGTAGTGGGATCTTTGTCTTGGTGAGTCCTGCCAACACTAGTTCGGCAGGCACGTCCAGAGATGATTTTGTCTCATCGACTGCGTTTTGAGTGAACGCGAGGTTATTTGTGATGCTTAACTGGATCGGATTTTCGAAGGTTTGAGATATTTCAGAGAAAACTAAGCCATCGGCATCATTAATCCAGGTCTCTTTCTTCATTGAGCCGATATCGCTCGTGTCCTTGAGCCTCAGACCACCTGAGAAGGTTCGCTCAGTCAATCCTTCCATTTGTTCGGGCAACCTATAAGCGATTAATGATGTATCCCCATTGGGTGCAGCCAATTTAATCTTATCTTCACTGATAGTTAACGACCCAATGGAGTCGAATACCCCTCTGAGCTCGGATTCATTAACCGATTGCACTAATGCGGGATATTCGTCTTGAGGCAATCGTGGATAGTAAGGAACCGTTGGTACAGGTGTTTCCACGTGACCGGGCATATTCACCGGAGCGGGTGTGAATTCCAGGATCAATGGATGGGCGATAGGAGTGCTAGTAGGAAGCAGAGGGGTTTGGGTGCTCCTATTCGTTTGACGAATTTGAGATTGGGTCGAGTCGATGTCTGTCTGTGAATCAGAACCACAGCCAGATAATAACAAGATCAAGAATATCCCCAAAAGTACCAGTCTAATTCTAAACATAGAAACCCGTCAGCAATCCAATGCTACTGGTGGCATGACGCCCATACGTTTGAGAAAAATAACTCGGTTTAATGCTTTTCATACTTGACCTTAATTTAGAGCTAAAAGATATTTCTACGATCGATAGCATTGTATGACGTACTGCCCCAGTCTTCTTCCAAAAATAGATGCCATATGAAAACAGACTCGGGGCTCTGGGAAACGTGGCATGTTGATCGTTGACTCTTTAAAGGTGCTCTAAGTACTCCTTATCCCATATTCTCTACTACCAGACCGTGACATGAATAATCTGATGATCGTATAGCTATTAGATCATTCGCATGTAGGTCTTCGCACAAGTCCTTGCGGATCGTCCCAGCATGCTCGGAAATCAAGAATTATATTCCCTACCTGATCGAAGTCTTCGTGTCTTTGTATCCATCCGCGGTTATCAGTGTTTATCCGTCCAGTCGTATACTGTCCATCACCATTAAAATCTATCGGGACCCCGTCGCATATGCCTACGTTCTCGTCCACGTTATTCTCATCGATCGTAGCTAACGTCCCTTGCCCGAAAACTCCCTTTGGTCCCCTTCCGGCACCCCTACCGAGCTCATCTTGTCCGCATCCTTCAGGTACTCCATCGACGGTCCAACGATAATTCATGATCGAGTGGAAGTTTGGTTTGTCATTGTTGTGGTCAACAGGCCCCAGTGAAGGATATAACCCACCGTGAGCCAATCCAATGTCATGGCCCATCTCGTGGTGCACTATCCCTGCGGTAACTTCATTACTACAACTGACACACACAACGAATAGGTTATCGCCACCGCAATCCGGGCACTGGGCACTGGGACCGTTCAGAGGGAATCTTGCTTCCCCTCCCATTGAAGCCGCACCAGCCCATGCGGCCTTACCTAGCACCAGATAATGGAACAGACCTGACCTATCGTCATTGAAGAAATTGTTCTTGTAGGTCATGAAATTGACATACCCTGGTGCGTTACTCTGGTCATAGCCCATGGTACGGTGGGCGGGCGTCAAAGTCTGTCCGCCTTCCGTGAATTCACCACCTTGTCCTCGGTCTATGATCAGGTTTAATCCGGAGCTCCCATCCGGGTTCAAGAGTGGTATATCTGTGTTCCATTCTTTCCATAGTGTCCACATGCTATCGTCATACGTCGCGGTGCCTGGGGCGGCGGCGGCGACCCATTCTGCCTCGACTAGCAGGTCTTTCTTGTACTTGTTTGTCCCCATTGCTGCGAGGTTGACCGTTCCGCCAGATGGAGCGGTGTAGACACCGTCTTCCCAAACATCTAGCAATCCGTCGCTGTCGCTATCTAGGTCTTCCCATCTATCAGGCAATGTATAACTCTTGCTTGATGTACTGCCGTCACTATTCGTGACCATCACATCCAGAGTACTACCAGGCGTCACATTTTGTACTATGCCCCTTAATTGGCCGTAGTGATAGATCGGATAGCCGTACGTAGCCGGTATGTGGTCTAGCATATCGTCCATTGGCAGTCCACTGGATAGATAGGCTCCTGCTACGACGTTCCCATTCACGGTCATAGTTGCATCTTGATCCAGGTTTGCCGCGGAGACAGTAACGGCCAAGTCATTACCGGTTCGGCCATTGAGTCCGACGTATTGCACACGAGGCGCAGGGAAGTTGCCGGATGCTTGTCTCACGGTGACACATCTTACGTTGGATGTGCCTGCGTCCGATCTAAGAGCGACCGGGAATATTCCAGTTCCCAGGTCGGGTATCTGGAAATACCTGGTTCCACCCTGGCCGGAAACTATTTCGGTCTCAAACGCGGTGCCTGCACCCCAGATCACGCTTGCTCCATTGGTATCACCGTCTACGGCCAGCAATTGGCGAGGGTATCCGGTATTCATAGCGATAGCATTTAAACTCGGGCCACTCCCTGATGGTTCGGTCTCCGTACATGCCGTCGAGACTGGGGTTGGGGTTATGGGAGGTGGCGTCGGCGTCGGCATTTGTACCGGCGCCGGCCTGACAACCTTTAGGTTGTACGTGCCGGTTCCCGTATCGGAGTAAGACCTTGGGACGATCGAATAGGTTGTCCCTCCAGTGAATGAGAGCTGCATAATTGCGGAGTTATAAGGGCCTGTGGCTGGCCCGGTTAGTTCCCCGGAAGAAACTGCGGCCAGCACAGCGTTGTTATTGTCATCGTTCTGCGCCACGTTAGGACTAGTGGAGGTAGCAGAGTCCCCTTCGTACACATATACGTGGGTGTCTAACGCCCCTGTTTCCGAGTACATGTAGACGTTTGCCCTCGTAGTTTCATCTACTGTGAAAAGCCAAGGTTCGAACTCTCCTGCTTCTGAGATGGTCCCTGAAACCTCTTCGTTGAGTGGGATGACTCGGTCAGAGCCCGGTACCGGTGTTGATGTTGGTACCGGTGTTGGTTCAGATGTTGGTTCCGGTATAGGCGTGGGGTCTGGTGTTTCTGGCCCAGGGACGACAGACCATGATGTGCCGTAGTCAAATTGTTCGGATTCGGTAAGGCGGGTTTGTTCTGACCCATCGGCGTTCATGACGTAGATGTTGTAGTTACCGTCACGGTATGAGGAAAAGGTTATGTAAGATCCGTCTGGAGACCATGACGGGTAGTAGTCAGCCGAATCGTCAGAAGTAAGGCGGGTCTGATCTGACCCATCGGCATTCATGACGTAGATGTCTAGATTACCGTCCCGACTCGAGTCAAAGGCAATCTTTGACCCGTCTGGAGACCATGATGGGTAGGAATCAGCCGCATGGTCTTCTGTGAGTTGAGTAAGGTCTTCAACTGAAGGAGAGCAGGAGGAATCAAGCACGCATTCGATATCTACGGTGTAGATGTCGTAGTTCCCGCCAAGGTTGAAAGAGAAGGCTATCTTAGATCCATCTGGAGACCACGACGGGGCTAGTGTATTTGCCCATCCATCTCCAATATCAATACTCCCTAGCCACCCGCCATTGGCGGCTCCGACCTCGATTCCGTAGTGACCACGCTGGCCGAACACTGTATACCAAGAAGAGTAGGCAATCTTAGACCCGTCTGGAGACCATGACGGATAGCCCGATTGGCCATCTCGGAAATCAATGCGGGTCGGTTCTGAACC
>CAYVIG010000201.1:0-5158 GCA_964451445.1 uncultured Dehalococcoidia bacterium | reverse complement strand
ACTCGAACTAGTAGGGGCATAGAGTCTGGGATGGCCTTGCGGACGGCGCGGGTTACTTCCAGAGGAAAGCGGACGCGGTTCTCAAGCGAGCCACCGTATTCATCGGTGCGCTGGTTGGAAAGGGGAGATAGGAACTCGCAGCCAAGATAGCCGTGGGCCATGTGGAGTTCGATCACTTTCATACCGGCGTTCACGGCCAACCTGGCGGAATTGGCAAAGTCATCAATGACCTGAGTGATGTCTTCTTTGGTCATCTCCCGGGGCACGTCCCAATCTTCTTGGAACGCGATGGGACTTGGCGCTATATTATCCCAGCCGCCGTTGGACGAATTCAGCTGATGACCGCCTTCCCAGGGTTTGCCGTGTCCGGCTTTGCGTCCAGCATGGGCGAGTTGTATAGAAGGAACAGAGCCGTTCGCTACGATTGCGTCGACCACCGGGCCCATGGCTTCTACGTGGCTTTCGTTCCAGATGCCGAGGTCCCAAGGAGTGATGCGGCCGTCAGGACGGACGGCTGAGGCTTCTAGCATTACCAGGCCTGCGCCGCCAACGGCCCGGGTACCGTAATGGACGGTATGCCAGCCGCTGCAGCGTCCGTCTTCAGTCTCTGACGAGTACTGGCACATGGGTGCGACGAAAACGCGGTTGGGGATCTCTTGTCCCCGAATGGTGATTGGTGAGAATAGTTTACTCATGATTCTCCTGGCTTTTTCTAAGAATACTGGGCCGTGGTCAACCGCCTCGGCTGGATGTGTTGGGGATGGGGCTTTCCATAAAAAAACCTCAGCAGATGCTGAGGAGTTCATTAAGACCGAAATTCCTTGTAACCGGGAGCGGCCTAGAATAATAAGTCAGAGCGCCGAAATATTGATTGGAAATGTTGTCGGGCAAAAAAATAAGTCCCCTGTTTTTTAGGAACTTACGTTATACCTAATCACAAAAAATCCAAACTTGTCAAGTGTTTGTGCTTAGATTCGTCAGACAAATTAGAATTACAGTGGGCCTTGGGATTCCTTCAAGGCCTGTTGATAGTCCTCTGTGGTATCCAGGTCCCTATATGATGACAGACCGTCTACGTGACCCCAGAAGCCCTCTGATGGTAGCTCGGTTACCCGGCAGCGCCAGACCATCTCACGTATGGAGGTGATCCCGTCCTGAGGATCGCTTCCGCTACCGGCAGGCATCTGCTGTTGATGAAGGCGTGCAAGGTCTGCAATCGGTCGTTGTGCTGGGGTATGACGGTGTCGCAATCCATCAGATGGGGCACCATCTCTTTTATGACCCCGATTTTCAAGAAGGGCATGTCGCAGGCACCAACGAAGCACCAGGGAGCATCGCTTTGGGCCAGACCACGTGCTACGCAGACCAGCGGCCCCTGAAGAGAGAGTTGGTCCTCTAGGACTTCCGCACCAAGGTTAGGCAGGTGATTCTCGTATCTGGTGACCACCAATACATTCCGGAATACGGGCTGTAAAGTTGCGACTGCTGTTCCGATCAAAGATGTGTCACCAAAAGGCAGGTTCGATTCGGGCTCGCCCATGCGTCGGATGTCACCACCGGCGAGGACGGTGGCGTCGAGCTGTGAGATGTACGGTGGTTGGTTGTTGGCGTTACTGCTCATCTAAAAGCTTTAGTCCAGGTCCATCGGTAATCCAGTCTGGGTCGATTCATAAGCCTTGAGAACCAACGCCAGATCCTTGAGACCTTCTTCTCCGGTCATGGGTGGTTCTTTCTTTTCAATGATGCTTCCAATGAAGTCCCGCACCATGGGGTCGATACCTCTGATCTTGTCGTCAATTTGCCGGGTTTCCTGGGATTGACCGTCCTCAATGGTAAGCCAGCCACGGCCCAACTCAAAATTCAGGTTAGCCAAAGTGCCGGACACCCTGACCCAAGGTCTCTCCGTCGGTTTGGCGACGCTCCACGTATGGTTGATGATGCCCACCGTTCCACTAGCAGTGCGAGTCGTCACCACGATTCCGTCTTCCCCGTCCAAACCAGAGATACCGGGTGGGACAGTCACGGCGAATACCTGGGTGGGCCGACCTGATAGATAAGCCAGTATGCTCACCTTATGGATTCCACCATCGATGAACACTCCGCCACCGTTTCGCGCGTTATCGTTACGCCAAGAACTCGGTTCAAACGGGTATTCTTCTTGGATCTGGATGAGCCTGATGGTGCCCAGAACCCCCGATTCAATGGCTCGTTTTGCTTCTTGAACGGCGGGCAAAAACCTGTAGTTCTCGGCGATCATCAACGTGACGCCTGCTTCCTTCGCGACCCTGATTATTCCTAGTGCATCTTCAAGGGTGTGGGCGATGGGTTTTTCCAGGAGGATGTGTTTCTTTGCGGTCGCAGCGAGCCTGGCGTGTTCCAAGTGCAGGTTATGGGGCGTGCAGATGTAGACGGCATCGACACTGGAATCGGAGACGGCTTCCTCATACGACCCGAAAGCGCCTGCTCCGTTGAACTCTGCCGAGTAGGACTCCGCACGGCTTAGTTCCCGGCTGGCAAAGTAGAGGTCAATCCCGTCCCTGACATCCGAAAGGGACTCCGAGAAGGTATGAGCGAAGGAACCACAACCCAAGATGCAAAGCCCGAGTTTCAACTGAGTCTCCGCCATTTGCAGAATAATTCGGAGTCGTGGCATCACAGCTAGTCGCCACGACCCCGGATGTATTGTCTCAGCGATTTTGTAGGCTGACTACCACTGACGATGGCCGCCTAGGTAAGGCTCCGGGGCGTGAAGCTCATTGTGTGTTTGAACTCCGATTCGCCGGTCCGCGTGACTACGCCGTTACCCAGCCTATAGCGATAGCGGTTGTTTATCGGGTCAGCCTGGCCCGGCGTGACGGAGTTCACTGCCATATCCAACTGGCCTTGGCCAAACAGGAAGTAACCGCAGGTCACGCCAAGCTTGACCAAGAAATTTGATTGATCCTCTAGTGGATATCGAAAATCCATCAACTCGCCTCCGCCAGTTGAGAGACCTTAACCACTATGACCTCTGGGTAACTGTCTGTGGGGCGTTACACACCAGGGGATACGTCGGCAAAAGCCCGGTTCAGGCCCCCAGAGAAGGCCAATACGCCACCACCGCCGGATACGACCGCAGCTGTCTTTAGGAAATCCCGCCTGGATTGAGCTTCATCTTTCAGGGCCATTACTCACCTCTCCGCAGATATTGAGTGAGTCTGTAAAATTATACAGTTTGTGCTAACCGCAGCCCGTGTCGAAACATCGCTTTGGTAAAGATACGAGGCTTTGTGAAATCGGACGCTATCCGAACGGCCCTTGTTTCAAGGGTAATGTGGCTTTTGATTCATAGGTATATCGGCAAAACCTCGATTCCCTAATCCAGGAACGGGTGCCAACCCGAAATGTCGAATCATATATACTGCTGCTCGGACGTCTACCCCGTCCCTAAACTGAAGATTTTGTTGGAGGCCCAATGGAAGAGCGAGGAACAAGATTGGAAGGCAAGGTTGCCATCGTGACCGGCGCCGGAGCCACCGGAGAAGC
Source organism: uncultured Dehalococcoidia bacterium (assembly GCA_964451445.1). Lineage (GTDB taxonomy): Bacteria > Chloroflexota > Dehalococcoidia > Lucifugimonadales > UBA3495 > UBA9611. Next base: position 1,633 of record CAYVIG010000201.1, on the reverse strand, counting down.
CGAATTTGTCGGGATCGGTCAGGCGATTTCTCTGCTGTTCACCCGCCAGGGAGCCAAAGTCATATTGGTTGACCGTGACGAGAAAAACGCCCAAATCACCCTCTCTCAGATCGAAAAAGAAGGCGGTGAGGCCTCGGTATTTGTCGGCGACGTTACTGATATAGAGTCATGCCAGGGCATGACTGAAGCTGCTGTTAAGGCCTATGGGAAGCTGAACGTGTTGATCAACAATGTGGGAATCAGCGGTCCAGGATCGGTCACAGATGTCGCTGAAGACTTCTGGGATACGGTCATGGGCGTAAACCTCAAGAGCGTGATGCTGACCAGCAAATTCGCTATCCCAGAGATGATCAAGGACGGCGGCGGTTCCATAGTCAACCTGTCTTCCATCGTCGGCCTGAGAGCTGGCGGAGGACGACCCAACCACGCTTACGCCGCCTCTAAGGGCGGGATTCTTGGCCTGAGTAAGTCCATGGCCGTCCACTATGGCCGCGACAACATACGAGTCAACTCCATAGCCCCGGGCCATGTCTACAGCCCAATGGTAGCCCGTCACACCGACCAGGAACTACTCGACCTGCGCCGCCGTGCCGGCCCCCTGGGCTTTGACGGCACCGCTTGGGACGTTGCCTACGCCATCTTGTTCCTGGCATCTGACGAGTCCCGCTGGATATCAGGCGTCACACTACCTGTCGACGCCGGACTGCTAGCAGCCACACCTCTGGCCATGTACCCCTACCTAACCGGTCCAGAATAATACCAAGCAAGTACTAGAAGGGGGTAGAAAATCCCCTCCCCCGTCGCAACGGAGAAGGGTTAGGTCTGACTCTGTCGAGACTCTCGACGATGTCGGAGGTGGGGCAAAACTGCTCAGCAGACCAATTTTCCTCCAGCAGACCTACTGCGCCCTGAATATCGAGTTGGCAAGGTCTATTGCCGAGCGGGTGAATGGCAGACCGCAGTAGAACGTAGCGTGGACAAAGACTTCCACAATCTCTTCCTGGCTCAGACCCACGTGCAGCGCGCCTTTTATGTGGCTGGCCAGCTGAGCTTCTCGACCCAGGGCTGCCATGGCCGCCATGGTGCAGATGGAACGCTCCGGCAGGGTTAAGCCCGGCCGGGTCCAGGTTGAACCCCAGTAGTATTCCGTGGTCAGCCGGTTGAACGCCTTTTCAGCCTCGGTCACCGGGCCCGGTCCACCGTCTGAAGGTGGGCCCATGTACTCCACTCGCCTGACTATGCCGCGCTCGTTGAGTTGGTCAGAGGTCTCGGTCGTGTCGAATACCTTCTGCGGGGTGTAGTCGATACTCCTATCTGCAAATACCTGATTTGCAATGGCGAGTGCATCGAGGGTGGCTGGCACTCCGCTGTAGAACGATGAATGCATCAACACCTCAACGATCTCTATGGGAGTTAGCCCAAGGTTTAGGGCGTTGCCCAGGTGCCGACGTACCTGATTGTCTCGTTTCAGTACCGTAAGACAGGTGAGCGTTACCATCTCCCGTTGCTTGTCTTGTAATGCCGGACCATGCCAGATGCTGCCGAATAAGAACTCTCCGGCGACCCGTTCCAGATCCGGGGCCATATCCCAGGCCAACGGGGTAGAGCCGCCGCTCAGCGTGCCTCCCCCGAA
>CAYVIG010000200.1:0-5191 GCA_964451445.1 uncultured Dehalococcoidia bacterium | reverse complement strand
TCACCATCCGCGGCTCCCACATGGACCCGCCCAAGGAACTACGTTCCTTGTCCAAGTACACCCTAGCCAAGTAGCAGGACGCTACCAGCTATCAGCTCTTCCAAAGTCCCTTCCCCTTGCGAGGGGGAAGGGACGAATGGGGGCCACTTCTCTCTTGAGTTATCGCCCTCTCTAAAACCCGCTCCTTCCCATGTCACCCTGAGTGACAATGTTAAGCACTACCAAACCACTACACCCAACTGGAGGGCACCAACTTTGCCTGATTCTGGCGAAACTACCACAGTCCAATGGGATTCGGCCTTAGAGGCCATCGAACGCTGCTATGAATTGGGTTGGACCGACGGTCTTCCGGTTGTCCCACCCACTGAACAGCGCGTTGAAGAATTCATCGATCGATCCGGCCGTCTCGCCGAAGAAGTCGTCGGTGAGATACCGGAACGCCGCCGCGAGATAACCGTCGCCAAAGTGGCCGCAAACTCGGTTATGGCCGGTTGTCTTCCTGAATACATGCCGGTGGTTTTGACCGCCACTGAAGCCATGCTCGACCCGGTCTTCAACCTGGTGGGGCCTTCATCCAGCATGGGTGGTTCGGCAATCTTGTCCATCGTGAACGGTCCCATCTGCAAAGACTTGAACATCAACTCGCGTAACAACCTGTTTGGCCCGGGCAACCGGGCCAACGCCACCATCGGACGCGCCGTAAGACTGATCCTGATGAACGCATGCGCCGCCATACCCGGCATCTTCGACCGAAGCGTCATCGGCCACCCCGGAAAGTACACCTACTGCATTGCAGAAGCCGATCAAGACACCCACTGGATGCCCTTGCACGTGGAACGCGGATTCTCCACTGATCAGAGCACGGTCACAGTGTTTGCCGGTGAGTCACCCCGCCAGGTCAGGGCCGTTGGCCATCCTGAACCCATCTTGCACGCCCTTTCAGATGCGGCATCCAGTCTGGGCACCAACATGTCCACCTCCGGTTCCGTCGGCGACACCGGCATCGGTATACGCCAGGGCCAGATCGTGGTGACCATTGCGGGCAACTCCCAACTCTGGAAGGACTGGACCAAAGCCCAAGTTAGAGATTTCATTTTTGCCCGTTGTCAGAGGTCGGTGGCCGACCTTAAAGCGGCTGGCGTACTGAAAGGCGACCCTGAATCCGGTGACGCAGAGACGATGATTAAGCTCATCCCTGAGCCTGACGATATACTCCTAATCTTTGCCGGCGGTGAAGAGTCCAACATGTCTTCGGTGATCCCCAGTTGGGGCCCCAAGGTTGGCAGCACCGCCGTGACCAAACTAATCAGGTAATCGGGAGATAAAGCGTGGCAAGCGAAAAGAAGTACGCCTCAAAAGGACGTATGCTGTCCGCCTGCAACTGCGACTGCGGTTGTCCGTGCAATTTTGAGATGCCTTCATCCTGCGGAAATTGTGAGGTGTCTACATCTGAGATGTGGAATCAGGGAACTACGACGATTGTCGTTGGACGGAATGACCTCGGGCAATTCGGCCTCTATCCGTAAGCTATAAACCTAGGCAACAGAACCGTATTCGACGTCATTGACGAGAGCCTTTCACCAGAGCAGCGCCAAGCGGTGGAGACCATCCTGGCCGAGATTGAACCCTTCAGCGTGTTCCATGACCTGGCACCCAATTTCCTGAGGTTCCAATATCTGCCGATGGAGCTTAAGGTGGACGGCATCCACAACGGCCTCAAGATCCCAGGCGTTCTGGACCTGAAGCTAGGCGCCATGAAGAGCACGGAGACCGGTGAGGACGAACTGGCCACCCTAACCAAGCCCACTGGATGCACGGCTAACATCTCGGAATTATGTAATGCGGCCACCTTCACCTCTGAGGTAGGTGGCTAATCCTACGACCACAACGGAAAATACGGGGAGTTCTGCCCGTTCTAATACTCCAACTAGGCGATTGGCTGAATAGCTAAGTCACAAATGATTATTCCGTTGCTTTTTCATTCTGAAATTGCGACAATCCAATGACCTACTCATTGAGTGTCGCAAAACAGCGCGGAAAGAGGGGACGAAATGGCCCAGAGCGAACATGTACTGGTGAACCCGGTTACCCAACCCGTAATCGCACCCTTTGACGGTGCACCTCGATTGGCTAGCCTGGCCGGCACCCGTTTGGGGATTATTGACGACAGTAAGAGAAATGCCGATGTCCTCCTGGAGGAACTGGCAGAGGTGCTGAAGACCCGCTACGAGATCACGGAGGTTCACTGGCACCGGAAGCCCAGCGCCTCCAAGGCCGCGGATCCCGAGGCACTAAAAGAGCTGACGGGGAAAGTGGATTCGGTGGTCATCGCGATAGGTGATTGAGGCTCCTGTAGTGCGTGCAGTGTGCACGACGGAATCCACGTGGAGAACGCCGGTATCCCTTCAGCCACCATCTGTACTGACCGGTTCGTTCCGACGGCCCAGGGCATGGCACGGATGTGGGGAGCGCCCGATTACCCAACCATCTTCACCCCGCATCCCATAGAGAATATGGACCGACCCGCTCTGAAAGCCAGAGCTGAAGAACTGGCCCCCCAGGTGGTCCGTGTCTTGACCGGCGAGGGTTAATCTCTGACGATGCGCAGAAATTAAAAAGGCCCCTGAAACTAGTGTTCAGGGGCCTTTTTATCTGATAGTGACGTACAGTTTATGCCAATTCTCGCCTGAGATCAGGTGGCAGCAGATTGGCAATCGAATCCTCGATGGGGTAGGACTCGTTACATGCGGTGCATTTCAAAGTGCCGGTTACGACATCATCACCGTCTTCTGACTCAATCTGCAACTCCAAGTCGCCCTTGCACACGGGGCAAGCCAGTATCTGCATCAAGTCTTTCTTCATCAAAACTCCAATCCAGTCTGCTTAGGACACCAGCGCGTTTTCCAACAGGCCATCCAGCACATCTGATAACCCTATCACCACAACGCCGGTCACCAACAGAGCCGTGGTTCCCGTTAAACGGCTTAACAGACGCTGCCAACGGGAGTCGGGCGGTTCCGGTTCTTCCGGATAGCTGTTCTGGCGCATGAACCGCACCACGTAGAACATGTACAGGGCCAGCCCGATCTTGACCACCAACACTGCCATGTATGGGCTGGTCACAACATCTTCGGTCAACCTTGATACCGACAGGATCACTCCGGTGAGCAGCAGCACGGCAATGGCCGTGCCCACCAACCCTCGGAACTCCACTCCGATGGCGCGGCTCGTTTCCGGAGGCAATCCTCGGGCCTGTTGAATGGCAGGTCTCAGGACAATAAGGTAGAAGATGCCGCCGCCTACCCAGGCTACGGCCGCCAATGCATGCCCCCAGCGGATAGCCACCAATATCAAGTCTAAAACACTCATGAGGTTTTGAGATACAGCTTCAGGCCGACCCTAAGACGCTGAGTCTCCAAGCAACGCCCCGACTTGCCTGATTATTTCTTCAGTCTTGAGTGTGCTGATATGGGTGGCTACCACGTTACCGTCCATACCAATGAAAAAGGTCGTCGGAAAATATTCAAGCTCATAAGCCTGAGCAATCCGGGACTGCCGGTCAGTGGCAAAGTTGAAGGTCAGTCCAAAATCCTCAATGAAGTTTCTAGCGTCGTCCTCTGAATCGATACCTTGGGGTACGTAGAGCCCCAAGATTCGCACTGGTTCGTCTTTCAACTTCTGCCAGGCGGCCTCAAAAGCCGGCATCTCCTCGCGGCAGGGAGGGCAGCTTGGATACCAGAAATTCAGTACTACAGCCTGGTTCTTCACCTCTTCTGACAACCGGAAGGTATTGCCGTTGAATTGGACGACCTCAAAGTCTCTGGCGCTCTGTCTCGAGCCGCCACAAGCAGCTAATAGCGCTATGACTAGTACGGCTAAAGTCAGGGCTACCTTGGTTTTGGAAGTGAATTTCACTGATAAATCTGAGTTGGCCGTATCCGGTGAGTGGTTTTTGAGGGCGTAGCCACCATTCTATCGGTGGCCCAAAGTCGGGTCAATCTCAAGGTGGCACTCAGGTAGCGTGGCCATCCTCACAGAGGACACGACTCGCAAATCACGGAACTGTCAGCCGCAGAATAGTAGATTTAAATCAGGAACAGATTAAGGGCGGTCGACCATGAATACTACGGAATTGGCCAGACTCTCAAATTTTCTAAAGATGTACCAAAAGCAAATCAGGCGGGACATTCAACCATTCCCAACCAGATGAGACCCATGGCCTTCACAACCTCTCTTTGAGGGTCTTGCCTTCGCGTCGGTTCTCGGGCACAGTATTCTTAACCTCGATAAAGGGATCAAGCACAAACATAAGGAGACTGCCATGCGTCTGGAAAACAAAGTAGCCCTGATCAGCGGGGGCGCCCGCGGCATGGGTGCGGTAGAAGCCAAACTCTTTGCGGAAGAGGGAGCCAAGGTAGTCATCGGCGACATGCTTGAAGATGAGGGTCACAAGACCGAAGCCGAGATTAACGAGGCCGGTGGAGAATGCGTCTTCGTCCCCTTAGACGTCAGCGACGAGGACGCCTGGCAGAAGGCGGTTGCCGAGGCTGTCTCCCGCTTTGGCAAGCTGGATATCCTGGTAAACAACGCAGGTATCTACCGGGCCCACACAGTCGAAGAGACGTCGTCGGCAGAATGGGACCAGATCATGGACATCAACGCCAAAGGGGTGTTCCTGGGCACCAAGCATGCTATCCCAGTCATGCGTCAAAATGGCGGCGGTTCCATAGTGAATATCTCATCGGTGGCCGGTCTGGTAGGGAGCCGCGTTACCTCCGCTTATAACGCCTCCAAAGGAGCGGTACGCCTGCTGACCAAATCCACGGCCATCCAATACGCCTCAGATGGGATACGGGTAAATTCCGTGCACCCGGGGACCATAGAGACTCCCATGACCGAGGGATTCTTGGCTGATGAGGAAAAGCGCGCTGACCGACTGAACAGAACTCCACTCAAGCGCCTGGGACGTCCAGAGGATGTAGCCTACGGAGCACTATACCTGGCATCAGACGAATCATCATTCGTCACCGGCTCAGAACTGGTCATAGACGGGGGTAGGACAGCAGAGTAGTAGCTGTCAGCTAACATATTCCAGCAGTCAGAGCAAAATCCCATCCTCCCATTCGTGGAGAACGGACTGTTCTTCGCCGTCGGGAGACCAGGGAGTTTGGTAGGAAACAAAAAATGCCCC
>CAYVIG010000199.1:0-5211 GCA_964451445.1 uncultured Dehalococcoidia bacterium | reverse complement strand
GGTTAAACGAGGCAATATAGCTACAACGTTGACAACCTCCGGCACAGCCGCTGCTCGAGAATCTTCGGAATTAAATTTTGGGTCCAGTGGTGTTGTGGAGACAATCGAAGCGATGTTAGGCGAGGAAGTAAACGAAGGAGACGTGTTGGCTTCACTCAACAATCGAGACGCCAAAAACAGCCTCATAATCGCGCAGAACAACCTTCTTGAAGCAGAACTTCGGCTCTCCCAATTATTGGAGACTCCAACAGAAGCAGTTTTATCTGAGGCAGAAAAGACCATTTCAAGTGCTAGATCCCAACTAGCCTCCGCAAAATTAAACTATGAAAACGCTCTTGAGCCCCCATCTTATTCTAAGATTTCATTATCGGATGCTAATGTCACACAAAGCCAATCAGAAGCAGCTTCCGCAAATCGCCAAATTCAGTCAGCCTATACTGATCTGAAGCTAATCCAACAATCCTTTTGTAACTTCAACCAAATACAGCCCGAAATATTGATTGACGATGCCGAGGTTGTTTGGAATGAGGTAGACGGGACCGGCGTATCACTGGATTTGGATACTGGTGCGTTTGTACAAGGGAACAATTCCCTTAAAGTGAAACTGCCTCACTATTTACTACTTGAAAGTGTGATTGGACATAAAGAACTTGAAAGAAAATTGGATTTATCGAATTTCAACCAAATAGAGTTTTGGGTTAGATCTGATACTACAATTGAGACCGGTTATTTTGAACTAACACTTTACGATTCTGAACCATTCTTAGCGCCACTAGACGTTTTCTCAATACCTGCTCTAGAAAAGGATGTCTGGACTCTGGTGAGTTCGCCAATCTCAAAGTTAGAAAGTGACATTGAAGTCAAGGGAGTCGCAATAAAGTTCTCAGCAGACACGGCTCAAATGCCATCGGATCGGACTCTCTGGTTAGATGAAATCAAAGCGATAGGTCTTAGCCCGATTTGCATAGGTGCTAATCTTCCACTATCCGAAACATCTATAAAATTCTTATCTGATACGGTCGATGCAACAACGTCTTCTAATAGTATAGTCGCGGAAATGAGCCGAGATTTTATAAAGAGCAACAGCAGCTATGTAAAGACTCTTGATAGCCATGATGTGGCTGCTGCCAACCTTGTCTCTGCAATCGCTGAACGGGCATCGCTAGATGACCCGCTTTCCGAATCTGAATCTACTCAATTACTAGCAGCTATAGAGGGCGCAGAAGCCACTTTGACTAGTGCTCTTAGAAAGAAGGACGATCTCTTGGATGGTCCTTCAGAAAACGAGATTAAACTTCAAGAGTTAAATATAGCGAAAGCTAAACAATCCGTGGATCAAGCTCAAGGAACTTTGACCGACATGGTGCTTTTGGCTCCGTTCTCAGGACAAATCGGAGCTGTCAATATATCGGAAGGAGTCTGGGTTACAGCCTCTACTAGTGCTTTTTCTTTAGTCAATCTCGACTCGGTCGGAGTAGACCTGACCGTATCGGAATCAGATTTCATTGGACTAGCACCTGGAGACAAAGGCATGGCTATATTTGATTCGATTCCAGATCAGCCTTTCATAATTGAGCTAGGAAATATCACCTCCATGCCTGAAATAACCCAAGGCATTGTCACTTATCCCGCCCAGGCCGAATTCCTCAATTTACGACAATCTGCAGAGATTCTGCCTAGATTAGGTTCGTTGCTGCAGGGAGCAAACGGTTCACTAATCACAGGACCAATCCCAGGCATGGGATCAGGTATCGATATACAAGCTATCAGACAGTGTGCCACTCAATTAATTGGTAGGGATGTTTCTGACCCAAGTGACCTTACGCCCAAAGAGATGGGCCAGATTCGAGAGGAATGCATTTCTGGAAATGTTACTGAAGGAGGACGGCCTGCTAATTTAAATAATTCTAATGGGACCAGTATTAAACCCGCCATTGGCATGAACGCTAGCGTAACGATGTTACTTGAAATCAAAGAGGAAGTTCTGATAGTCCCTACCCGAGCTGTTCAAAGTGACAACGGACGCGAAGTGGTTACAGTGATGAGTCAAGATCAAACGACAACCACTAATGTACGTGTGAGAACGGGTATTACGAACGGGGATCAAACTGAAATTATTTCGGGATTGGAAGAAGTTGAAGTAGTGTTGCTCCCCGGTGCATCAAATGCTTCTATTCCAATCTCCAATCCGTCCAATCGCCCTACGAATAGACCTGGACAAAGAGGCGCCCCCCGTTGATAGAACTGCGTGGAGTTTCCAAAGCATATTGGACCGGCGCCGGCCCGGTGCACGCTTTGAATATGCTCAATCTGAAGATTGAGTCAGGGGAGTTTGTATCTATCATGGGCCAATCAGGTTCTGGCAAATCTACTCTAATGAACATCTTAGGCTGTTTGGACCGGCCCACAGAAGGCCAATATTTACTTGGAGAGTTAGATGTAGCTAACCTATCAGACAAGTCTAGATCCGCTTTGCGGGGGCGCTGGTTCGGTTTCATATTTCAAAACTACAACTTGCTACCAAGGTTATCTGCATTAGAACAGGTAGAGTTACCGCTTCTTTACAACCAGGTTTCGAACCGAAAACAGCGTGCCTCTGAGGCTTTGGATCAACTAGGACTATCCGACCGCCTTCACCATCGCCCAGATCAACTATCAGGTGGACAGCAACAACGCGTGGCGATAGCTCGGTCTTTGGTAGTTAACCCTCAAGTAATACTGGCTGACGAGCCTACAGGGGCTCTTGATACCGATACTGGCAACGAGATCATGGAAATCTTGAGCGACCTAGTTGAAGATCGCCGAATCACCGTAGTAGTGGTAACCCATGAACCCCATATCGCAGATTGGAGTAAGAGGTCTATCCTCATGAGAGACGGCCTTATTCTCGATGACCACACCGCTACTTCACCAATTATTCGTCTAGAAGGATGACTACAATATGACCATCCTAGACGCTGTAATGACCAGTGTTAAGGAATTGCTGTCAAATCCCTTGCGTAGTGTTCTAACTCTACTCGGTCTTATCATCGGTGTGAGTTCGGTGATTATCATGGTAGCTGTGGGTCAAGGAGCACAAGAAGGGGTAAAAGCCCAAATAATTGGATTAGGATCAGATCTCACATTCGTACGACCCGCAGCATCTAACGATCAGCAAACAGGTGCGCGCGGTCAGGCAGGTTCGGGACTGACACTGGTAGCAAGTGATGCCTATGCGATCAAAGAAGCATCTTTACCTGGTGTGATTGGAGTTGTACCTCAATTAAATTTCGACGCCCAAGCCATCGCCGGATCCAATAATCTAGGTGTAGGAATAATAGGCACAACAGCGGACTATGCCTCTGTTCGAAGCCTCGAATCAGATTACGGTCGGTTTATAGATAAGCAAGATGTAGAGCGGAAAGCCTTATCGATAGCACTGGGTTCAGAAGTCGGAAAAAGCCTTTTTCCAAACAACGATGGAATCGGTAAAACCGTCAGATTATCGTTCGCAGGAGGTCGGGTCGGTTTCAATTTTCGAGTGGTCGGCGTCATGGCGCCCCAGGGAGGATCAGGGGAAGGGAGCCAGGACGACTATGTCTTTATACCGGTCCCCACTCTCCAAAGCCGCATCGCGTTCCTTAGGAATCCCCAAGGCGAAATTAACATCAATCAGATCACAATCCGCTCTGATCCAAACGTCGACCAAGACATGATAAAGGATGAAGTAACCGGATTCCTTCTCCGCCATCACGCTGTACTAGAGCCTGACTTCACTATCCAAACTCAGGACGAATTAATCTCAGCTCAGGAAGAGGTTAACGCCACTCTATCAATCCTTCTAGGAAGCATTGCAGGTATATCGCTTCTTGTCGGCGCAATAGGCGTCATGAACATAATGCTAGTTTCAGTAGTCGAGAGGACTAAAGAAATCGGTATTCGGAGAGCTGTGGGGGCTACGGCTAACGACATCGCCACCCAATTCATTATAGAAGCCCTAACGGTGAGTACTGTCGGTGGTGCTTTGGGCATCCTGCTTGGCGTTGGAGTTTGCATTGGAGTCGGAGGACAACAATTAATGGATCAGGAATTGAACACAGTAATAAAACTCTGGAGCATCGGACTTGCCTCAGGCGTTGCGGTCTCCGTAGGATTCATTAGTGGAGTTTACCCCGCCTTCAAGGCTGCTAATGTCGACCCAATTGTGGCGCTCCGTAGTGCATGACTGAGTATAAACCGAAGGAAAGGAAAGGCATTGTAATCGGCTCCAATGTCTTAATTAGATTCAAAGTACTCTTTAAGATGGTCCTTTACGAGAAAATACTGATTCGAGTCAGGCGGACACATTCTAGGATGTCTGAGTCGTTCTAGGTGCTTGGCATCATTTCCCTAAGGGCGGAAGCAACAGGAGTAGGGTCATCGATTTCTTCAATTCGTATCACCTGTTGTGCTCCGATTCCCGTTGCAACTACGACACTGCCTCGTCCTGTGAGAATTTCGAAAAAGCTGCGGGCTTCAGATATAGAAACGATTCTGGCCACAGGAATTTCTTTGGTGCTTAGCCATAAAAATTTATACAATTGCATCACCCTGCGGTCTGTGACGGTGTAGGTTATATGCAGGTTACGGAGGTATTTCATCACCCCTTTAAAGAAGAAGTACATGCCTATTACGAAGGGAACAAAGGGGAATATATAGGGCTGTTGGGTGAATTGAAGGAGATATCCAGCGGCCAAGAAGAATGGAATGCTCGATATCATCCGAGCGTAGGCGGGCCTCATAGTGGGATGACGCAGTATTATCAGACGTTCATCATTTACCATCGTTGGCGTTGGAGCAACTCCAGCCAAACCCATGTAAAAGCCAAGGCACATTAGGCCTGCTCCAACCAGTAGGCATACGATGGCCACCAATTCAGGGAAGTCCGGGTCCACGATGCCGTAACCACCGGCCAATAGAAATGGAAAAGCTATGACGATGGTCACTATCAATCGTGAGGCAAGCCGCAAAATTACGCTCATTACGCCCTCGAAATCTTCAAATAATTCTGCCTAATAGTGTTCACATGAGAGCTCGCCATTACTAATTCCCCTTAAATAAGGTCATTCCAGTGGTGAGCACCGTGAGAGCAATGCCGATGATGGTCAGTGTGGTCGGGTCCATGATGTTGTCGATTCCAGAGGCCGCTTCACCGGCTTTGCTATTGGAGAATAAACCTCTACTAGGGCCGCT
>CAYVIG010000198.1:0-5239 GCA_964451445.1 uncultured Dehalococcoidia bacterium | reverse complement strand
GCATCAACTCCGACTCTGTGACGATTGAGTACATCGAGAAGGATATAGTTGAACGCGGATACGAAAACGGCTTGTTCAAGCCGGTGCCTCCAGCAGTGCGAACTGGTAAGAAGGTCTCTGTGGTTGGCTCCGGTCCCTCGGGTCTAGCTGCAGCCCAACAATTGAACCGCGCCGGTCATCTGGTGACGGTTATAGAACGGGCTGGCTATATCGGTGGTCTGTTGTCCTTGGGCATCCCAGAATTCAAGCTAGAAAAGAATGTGGTTCAGCGTCGCGTGGACCTGATGGCCGCAGAGGGCATCGCCTTCCTGACCAACACCAATGTCGGCGTCGATTTCCCGGTGGAAAAACTACTCTCGGACTTCGATGCTGTCTGTCTGGCCTGTGGCTCAACAGAGGCCAGAGAACTGGACGTCCCTGGTAGGGAACTAGATGGTGTCCATCTGGCCATGGAATACCTTTCCCAACAGAACAAAATACTGTCCGGCGAGGAAATCTCAGCAGAAGACCGGATCGAGGCTGAGGGTAAGCGGGTCGTCATCCTTGGCGGTGGCGATACCGGTGCTGACTGCTTGGGAACTGCCATCCGGCAGGGCGCTGAAGTGGTGCATCAGTTAGAGCTGCTGGCTGAGCCGCCGGAGCAAAGACCCAGCAATAACCCTTGGCCCCAGTGGCCCCAGGTATTGCGTTCTTCTCCCGCCCATGAAGAGGGTGGTATCCGAGACTATTCTATACTGACCAAGTCATTCTCCGGCAGTAACGGCAAACTGGAGAAACTTCACGGCGTGAAGGTAGAGTGGCAGTCAGGAGAGAGCGGCGGTCGGCCGTCCATGGTTGAGATTCCCGGTAGCGAGTTCGAGATGGAGACTGAACTGACTCTGCTGGCTATGGGATTCCTGCACCCAGAGGGTGATGGGATGCTAGCTCAGCTACGTGTGGAGTTAGATGGTCGGGGCAACATTGCCATTGACGGCAATCGCATGAGCAGTGTTTCCGGGGTCTTTGCCGCCGGTGATGCGGCTAGAGGGCAGTCATTGGTGGTCTGGGCTATCGCAGAAGGTCGGGAAACCGCCCGGTCAATCGACCTGTTCCTCATGGGAGAGACCTCTCTCCCCCACTCGCTACCCGAGCACGGCTAAGCCTTATTAGGCGTTAGTTCCTGGGGACGAAGAGGGCGAAAGCGTCGCCGAACTTGCCTGCGTCCACAATCATCCTGATCCGAAGGTTTTCTTCTTCCTGGCGCACGCCTAAGTCCACGAACTCCTGTGCCAGTTTCTCATTCTCCAACGCCCTGGCCGTCAATTCCATTGCAGTTGCGGCAGAGCTTTGGTCGGCAAAGCGAATCAGCCCGTGGAGTACGATCAGTTCTCCTGGCAAGATATCTGCGCTGGAGGCGACTTGGACACATCCCTCGATACCCGATGTGCTGCTGAATAAGGGAAACGCGGTGCATCTGCTCAGCACAGCCGCAGCGAATCCTGATGGAACATCTCCCAACAAGCGAGTGATTCCAGCTACGTCGGTCAAGTTGGCCGAGCGGCCGTCAAAGGCGTCTAGAGACGATTCAGCCAGCCCTCTCACGGCCTCACCTGAGATGCCTCTTCCAGAAACTGCTACTCCGGTGGTGTCATCCGCCTTGGCCATGGTGATGTTGGTTCCCAGCAGATCGACATCCCAAACATCATGCCCCTCGTAGAAATTCGGACCGTCACCGCCTAGCTGCAGGCCAAAACCGCCAGCGACCTTCAGCAGATCACCTATCTGAAATCCACTCTGAAATGGAGTGAGTAGACCATTGCCTTCTTGGTCGGAAGTCAAGGCGACTGTATTGACCACCCCGGTGGCGAAGGACGGCAGAGCCACGGCCATACCCAGTCCTTCTGGATTGATCAGACCGGCAAGAGCTTTATTAGACCGCAGGAACTCCAAGTCGAGATAGACCGCCGACCCGAAATCTTCAGGCACCAACGACAGCAAATTTGTGAGTTGTGCCAAGCGCTCCGAATCGGCAGGTGGAATTTCTGCAGTCGCAAAGCCCTCGTAGGGGATTGGAGTGGCTGTGGGCACCGCCGTTGGGCCTGCGTTGGCGTCAGTGTCAGAAGCCAGATCATTTGTCGTCTCAGTGGTGCAGGCGGCCAACAAAATAAATAGTAAAATCACAGCCAGGTAGAAAGAGACGACTCTGTCTTTGGCAGCCGCAAATCCGGGCAAGGGAAGCACTTGGCTAACTCTTGGTGGCTGTGGCTTGTTCTTGATTGACGTGGGCTAGGTACTCTCGCATATCCAGCACCTGGACCGCGTTGGTGGTGCCGGACACGCCAGGCAAGAACCCGTGCACGATGGTTACAACATCGTCATCAGCGATGGTCCCGCCATCGAGTCCGGCTTTTATGACCGACGCTACCAATGTGGCGACGTCCTGCTGAGGAGGTATCACGCCCACGGGGAGGATACCCCAGCCTATGGCCAATTTTTGAAGCACGGCTGTGTCGTGGGAGAACGCCAGAACATCGGCGTTCGGTCGGAAGCGAGACAATTGCAACGCGGCACGGCCGGTGCTGGTTACGACAACGGGTTTGGAGTCCAGCGCCCGCACCAAACGGGCCGCAGCGGAAGTGATGGCCTGGGTCCGATCCCTCGAATCTAGATCGCTGAAATAAGAGTAGATCTTCTCAGTCTCAACCACAGTGGCATCGAAGATATCCAGGGCTTCCAGCGGATGCTGCCCCATGGCCGTCTCATCAGAAAGCATGACGGCGTCACACCGGTCAAGAACGGCGTTGGTGACGTCGGAGACCTCCGCCCTGGTGGGGGCTGGAGAAACCACCATGGACCAGAGCATCTGGGTGGCGATCACGGAGACTTTTCCGGCTTCATTGGCCTTGGCAACCAACTGCTTCTGGATGATTGGCACCCGCTCCATGGGGATTTCCACGCCAAGGTCTCCCCTGGCCACCATGATGCCGTCAACCTCAGGCATGATGCTGTCGATGTTGTCGACACCTTCGCCCCTTTCAAGCTTAGCCATGACCAAAGCCTTGCTGCCTGCGGCGTTTAGATGTTCCCTGGCGTAGAGGATGTCTTCCGCTGTACGAACAAAGGATAACCCAATCCAATCGACACCATGTTCAACGCCAAATTTAAGGGCGATCTTGTCGTCTTCTGTGAGCACAGGGTCGTCTATGGGCACGCCGGGCAGGTTGACACCCTTGTAGGACGATACGACGCCAGACGACTGGACAGTGGCAACTACCCTGGCCGTGCTAGCTTCTGTGACCAGTAACTTGACTGTGCCGTCGGCGATGAAGATGTGGTGACCTGGCGCAATATTTCTGAAAGCGCTAGGCTGGGGGAAGGGCAGGACACCCGTTTCGTCGGTTTCTTCCTGCGGAACCAGGGCGACTACGTCACCGGGATGAAGGACGACCGGTTCTGGCAGGTACCCCAACCGCAATTTGATGCCACCCAAATCTTGGAGAATTGCCACGTGTCGACCATGCTTCCCTGAGATATCACGGATGCTTTTGATAACTTCCGCATGTTCTTCCAGGGTTCCATGGGAGAAGTTCAACCTGGCACAATCGATGCCTTTGGTGATTAGCTTCTCCAGCATCTCCGGGTCTCTGGATGAAGGACCGATGGTTACGATGATCTTGGTTTTTCGCATAGTGATTGCCTCACTGCAGTTGGCGGGAAAGATTATCATGCATTTGGCCCGAATCTTGCATTGGAGTTTGGGCCGCACTCAACGGGACGTCCAAGCTACTTGTCAACGATGTTATCTAGATGGCCTATTGGAAGTATAACGGACACCTGGATATTCTACGAACCTCGGAGGTTCAGAGATTCAAAGAGAAAGGCGCCCCGTTTAATTGGGGCGCCCTTCATATTTTGCTGTGTTGAGCCCTGCCAAGCAGGTTCTAGCTTGCGTTGCTCCGGTCTGCATCGAACCGATCGGTGGCAGTCTTGATTCCCACGTACCGGTTGGCCTGCAGCGACTCACGACGCTCGGCAGTCCAGTCATTGGAGATTTTGATGCCGGTCAGGCTGCCCTGGAAATGGGGCATGACGTACCGAGCCAGGAGCTCGTAGCTGCGGTGGATCTTGTCTCGGGGCGCCCAGTCTTCAACCCGCATCATGAATTTCCCGAAGCCACCGGTGAGTTCTTGGAGACGCTCGATACCGGCGATGCAGTCATCGGGTGTGCCGACGATCCACTGGTTCTTCTCGACCATGAAGTCCACTATCTGGTCACGGGGGACATCCGGGACCGGGTTGCCCAGGGTGCGGCCAAAGTACTCCGTGACCACGTTCCCTGCGCCCTCTTTGATGTCTTTGATGGCCTGTTCTTTGCTGTCGGCCAGATGCATGCCCATGACCACGCCCCAATCTTCCCTGTGCATGGTCTTGCCGTGCTCGGCGGCGGTCTCCTCTGCGATCTCCCACAGTTGAGCCAGGGTGGTTTTGCGGATGGTGTCTCTAGGAACGCTCAGGGACAATACCGATGCGCCGTGCTTGCCGGCTAGTGTCACCCCGGCAGGCGACTCAACAGAAGCCACTGCCACCGGAACTATGGGGTCCTGGTAAGGCCGAAGCTGCAGCACCGCGTCGTTCATCTCGAACCAGTCTGTCTTGACGGTGTACGGCTCGGGGTCGGACATTAGACGCATTATGGCATCCAGAGACTCTTCCATCATTGCCCGCTGCCTTTCCGGCTTGATGCCCAGCATGATGGCGTCGGAAGCCAGTGCGCCCGGGCCGCAGCCCAGGATCACCCTGCCTCTGGTAAGATGGTCTAGCTGAACCATCCGGTTGGCCACCATGAATGGGTGGTGGTAGGGAAGGCTGGTTACGCCTGTGCCCAGCTTGATGTGACGGGTACGCTCTGCGGCGGTCGCCATGAACAGTTCAGGTGAGGCGATGGTCTCCCAGCCTGCGCTGTGGTGCTCGCCGATGTAGGCTTCATCAAAGCCCAGAGTGTCCAGCCATTGTAGGAGTTCCAGGTCCCGTTCCAAAGCCAGGGTGGGGTTTTCGCCCACGCGGTGGAAGGGAGCCATGAAGACGCCGAATTTCATACGATTGGGAATTGCCATGCTTACATCCTCCGTCTGCGTTTTCCGCGTTTTCTATGAAGGTATTCGGGGGTGGCCCGATGTGTTTCCAGGAACGTCTGGAACAATTAGAGCCTGCAAGACGACTGCGCCCAAGTCGGTTCGGTTGAAGACTGAAATCGGGCAGG
>CAYVIG010000197.1:0-5319 GCA_964451445.1 uncultured Dehalococcoidia bacterium | reverse complement strand
GGTCCAGCAGCACATCCGGTGTGATGCCCTCACCCTCGATCAACGATCCATTTGGTGTGAACCAGCGGGCGGTGGTGAAGTTCACTCCAGAGCCGTCATCCAATGGCCACAGGTTTGTGACGCTGCCTTTGCCAAAGGTGGTTGCCCCGATGACCGTTGCCCGGTCATTATCGATCATCGCGCCTGTGAATACCTCACTGGCGCTGGCGCTAAACTCATTCACCAAGACCACCATGGGTATATTCAGAGCTTTCCCTCCGGATTTTACGACCCAGTTTCTTCTGTTGCCCTTAGCGTCAATCTGGTACAACACCAGTCCATCATCGATGAATTGGCTGGTCACATCAACAACAGACGAAACCAATCCGCCTGGATTATTGCGCAGGTCCAATACCATTCCCAGACCATTGGAACGTTCGAACCGTTCCAGAGCCTCTTCGAGTTCGTCATTGGTCGAGCCCGTAAAGCCCGACATCCGAAGATGGCCGATTCGTCCCACTTGCATCAGAAGATTGACACTTTCCAATTGGATGATGTCCCGCTCGATCTCTACTGAAACCGGTTCAGCGCTGCTGAGATGCCGCAACAGGATGGTGACCGTAGTGCCTTCTTCGCCTCTGATCAACCGCACGACTTCCAGCAATGACATCCCTTGGACACTGACGCTATCGACTTCCAAGATGATGTCTCCTGGTCTAACCCCGGCTGCCTCAGCGGGGGTGTCTGGCATTGGAGCCAGGATGGTTATCACCCCATCTCTTATGCCTACCTCAGCGCCGATCCCGCCAAAGAACCCTCGGATATCTTCTCTTTCCAGGGAGTATTGTTCCTGGTCCAAGAACCCGGCGTATGGATCACCCAGGGCCGCTAGCATGCCGCGAATCGCGCCGTCGCTGATGGTCTTGGGGTCCAGTTCTGCGCCGTCGATCTGCTCTTTATTCAGGAGGTCCCAAACCTGACTGAGCCGTCCAAACTCGGGGGGAAGTCCCTCGATCCCCTGCGCAGAGGGCTGTGAGTTACCGTTGCAGGCAACAACCACCAGCAGGATTATCGCCAGCGCGGCCACAGACGGGCTGGTAATCGATAGGAATCGGCGGAACATGGGCGTCCTGATCACGGGTGTTCACTCCTGCCACGGGGGGAAACCCGCTCACCGATAAAGAGAGAGCCGAGGCGCCGAGGCATTCACGTTGCAGGCTTAAATTATACCATAGAGCATGCCCGGCCCAGACTCCAGCCTCCTTTCGTTAAGCCCCTGCCGGGCCGCCATTGCCAGGCACGTTGACACTAATTTCAGCAAACTGCTAGCATGGCAAAAAATAGGAGTACGGCATGACATCTCGGGCCGTCACAAGAAGGTGTAATTTGGCAGGAATCTCATCCTTTGGGGGCTACGTCCCCAGATACCGGCTGGGCGCCGAATCCGCAGGCTGGGAGTCTTCCGGCCAACGCTCCGTCGCCAATTTTGATGAAGACAGCGTCAGCATGGCAGTGGCAGCCGGAATCGATTGTCTGAACGGACGAGACCGGGACACCATTGACGGTCTACTGTTCGCCACAACCACCCCGCCATACGCCGAGAAACAGTGCGCATCCATCATCGCCGCCGCATTGGATCTCCGACGGGACATCTTCACAGCTGATATCACCGACGTGCTCCGGGCCGGTACCACCGCCCTGAAATCTGCTCTGGATTCCGTAACCGCCGGGTCGGCCAAGAACGTGCTGGTGATTGCCAGCGACAGCCGTCAGGGGGCACCCAAGGGTGAAGCCGAACGCAACTCAGGGGACGGTGCAGCGGCTTTCATCATCTCCAACGAATCGGTCATTGCCGAGCACGCGGGCTCCCACACCATCACCGAAAACATGATAGACACCTGGCGAAGCTTCGGTGACCCGTTCGTCCGTTCCTGGGAAGACCGTTTCGCCATCGAAGAAGGCCTGGAGCGCATCCTCGGTGAGGCCGTCTCCGGGTTCCTGGAGAAAGAACACCTGCAAACGAAGGACGTCGGCAAACTTGCCCTCTACTCACCGGACGCCCGACGGCATGTGCAACTAGCCCGACAGCTTGGTTTCCAACCGGAACAGGTTCAAGATCCGCTGTTTGGTCGGATGGGCAACACCGGCGCAGCTTTCCCACTGATGCTGCTGGCCGCAGCGCTGGAAGATGGCACCCCGGACGAATTGCTGCTAACTGTGGCCTACGGCGATGGCAGCGATGTTCTCGGTTTCCGAACCACCTCTCATGTAAAAGAAGCAGGTCACGGAATGGGCGTCTCCGGTTATTTGGAATCGGGCCAAGTTCTAGACAACTACGAGACCTACGCCAAGTGGCGGGACGTCTGGCTGACCGATGCCTCCTCCAGAAGACCTCAGGCCCAGTCTCCGTCAGTCACGGCCATGTGGCGGGAGAGCGATCAGAACATCCGGTTTCACGGGGCCACCTGCAACCAGTGTGGATACATTCAATACCCAGCCCAGCGGGTCTGTGTCGAGTGTCAGACCATGGACGACGCCACGCCCATCCGTCTCAGCGACCAACCTGGCACCGTATTCACCTACTCACTGGATTACCTGGCCGGTACCGTTGATACACCCCTAGCCGTCGTGGTGGTGGACTTCGAACCTGGCGGCCGTACCCTTTGCATGATGACCGACCGCGAAGTCGACGAGGTTCAAATCGGCATGGAAGTAGAGATGAGCTTCCGCAAACTACGGGTTGTGAACGGAATACACAATTATTATTGGAAAGCGATTCCAAGGCGGCAAGCCAAGTAGGTCTTTGGCGATATAATCTAGACTAACTGACTAAGGCGATAGCGAGCAGGAGAGCGTCATGAGCGGGATAAAAGACCGGGTTGCAGTCATCGGCATGGGTTGCAGCAAATTTGGCGAGCGGTGGGACTCAAGTTCCTCAGATTTGATCGTCGAGGCAGCCTATGAAGCATTTGAGGACGCCGGTATCGAAAGTAAAGATGTCCAAGCTGCTTGGTTGGGCACTGTTGGCTCCTTTCGCACCGGCCAACCCCTGGCTGCCGCTCTCAAGCTCGACTACATTCCCATTACCCGGGTGGAAAACGCCTGCGCCACCGCAACCGACGCCTTTCGTAACGCCTGCTACGCCGTGGCCGCTGGTATATACGACATCGTACTGGCCGTGGGAGTGGAAAAGCTCAAGGACTCAGGTTTCTCCGGCCTCGCTGTAGCCGAACCCGCTGGTGCCGATGTAAACCCGCCAGTACCGCCACCTTCCCAGTTTGCTCTGGCCGCCACTCGATACTTCCATGAGCACGGTATTTCCTATGAAGACGGTAAGATGACTTTGGCTCAGATCGCCTCCAAGAACCACCACAACGGGACCATGAGTCCCAAGGCCCACTTCCAGCGGGAGGTCAGCGTTGAACAGGTAGCCAACGCCCCTATGGTTGCCTGGCCGCTGGGATTGTTCGACTGCTGTGGCGTCTCTGACGGCGCGGCCGCAGCGATCATCACCACCCCGGAGATAGCCAAGACCTTCCGGGACGACTATGTGTTGGTAAAGGGGCTCGGCCTTTCTGTTGGCGCTTACGGCATAATGCGGAACGACTGGGATTTCACCCATTTCCCGGAGACCGTACGGGCCAGTCAGGCCGCCTACCAGGAAGCAGGGGTGACTGACCCCCGCAAAGAGATCGACATGGCTATGGTCCATGACTGCTTCACCATCACTGAGCTGATCATCTATGAGGACCTGGGGTTTAGCCCTAAAGGCAGGGCCGGCGAAGATGTCGCCGCCGGGACTTTCACTCTAGAGGGCGAGGTACCGGTTAACACCGATGGCGGCTTGAAGTGCTTTGGCCATCCCATCGGAGCCAGCGGCATCCGTATGATCTATGAGGTCTACAAACAGCTCCAAGGCAAGGCCGGTGGCCGACAACTGAAAGACCCCACTCTAGGCCTGACCCACAACCTCGGCGGCCGCCCTGGTTCGTTCACCTGTTCGGTAGCCCTATTCGGAACCCGCGACTAAGCAGCATCGTTGCAGCTCCTGCCTCCGGTTCAACGACACCGCCGCAGGAAATACCTCCGGTTCGGTAGTTTGGCTTTGTCCGCTTTACTTGCCGC
Organism: uncultured Dehalococcoidia bacterium; assembly: GCA_964451445.1. Taxonomy (GTDB): domain Bacteria; phylum Chloroflexota; class Dehalococcoidia; order Lucifugimonadales; family UBA3495; genus UBA9611. The sequence goes on along the minus strand of CAYVIG010000197.1, from coordinate 1,215 downwards.
TCTAAAAGTTCGGAGAGCAAAGCCATTTCCATGTTCGTACTCCCCAACAGTGCCATTCTGAGGCGTCAGCCAAAGAATCCCGTTGCTACTCCAACCACTATCCCTCGAACAAAGAGGCCCTTCGTTGCCTCAAGGTGACAATGGCGCAAGGCTCTTCAAGCCGGTAGGCCTATGTATTTCATAGTCTGTTCGCGCCAATCTATCCTTGCATATACGTGTACCAGGCGTGTAATTGGACATAATCTTAAATTTCGTTTAAAATTCGACCAATAAATCATTGTGCCGGAGGCCGTCCGGCTGAAATAATCGTGATGACATAAGGTGGGAGTGTGAAGTGGGCAAAATGTCATCTAATAATCGTATATCCACCCCATGGCTAGCCACGGAGGTCTCTTGCTAGAAACCAGCGTTGTGCAGGTTGTCGCAAGGGGTGCCGACGTGGCATTTGTCATCGACGAAAGCGCCCCTTTCGATGTCGTAGCCTCTGAGATTCGTGATTACCTCTCCAAGCAGAGCGGACTATGGTCCAAGGGCGACATTACCATCAATGTGGGTCAACGTATGCTGGCGAGAGATGAACTGGCGCAGGTCAAGTCCATCATAGAGACTCACTCTGGTTTGACCGTCACCCGCTTTTGGTGTGCGCCAGAGTCCCTGGGCGGCGGCGATTTTCAAATAGAAGCCAAGGCTGGGCCCACACCTGAATCTTCCCAAGCCCCTAAAGTTGTTACTGAGCCAACGGCACAACCCATCGCTCACAACGAGGTTGTGTTGCCGGAATCTCCTCTTGAGAGGGGTCCAACCAGCGCTGCGGCATCCAAGACGGCCATCGAGTCAATCATTGAGAGCTTGAAATCGCGCCATAACAAGAATGGTGCGCGCAACCGAAACATCACCGAAGCCCTGTTCATCAAATCCACATTCCGTTCCGGAGAGACTCTAGAACACTCAGGGGACGTGATCGTTTTGGCCGATGTGAACCCCGGGTCTGAGATACGTGCCGATGGCGACATCGTCGTATTCGGTACCGTCAAAGGTTGGGTCCACGCTGGGGCGTCAGGTGACAACAGGGCCGTGATAATAGCGCTGGGGCTGCCTTCGGCACGGTTCCAGATAGGAAAGTACACGGGTGTTGCGCCAACATCAGCGCGAAGCAAAGCAAAATCGTCTGCCTCCGGCCCCATAGTTGCCTACGTGCGGAGTCGGTCCATCCAC
>CAYVIG010000196.1:0-5343 GCA_964451445.1 uncultured Dehalococcoidia bacterium | reverse complement strand
TGCGCTGGTATTGCCCGTGGAGGCACACATTATGGCCTTGGTGCCTTCTTCCAGGGCCTTGGCAATGGCCATGACCATGCCACGGTCTTTGAAGGAGCCAGTGGGGTTGCAGCCTTCCAGCTTGAAATACAACGCTGAACAGCCAAGTTCCCGACCCAGGCGGTTGGACTTGACCAAGGGAGTATCGCCTTCTCCCATCGTTATCATGGGGGTGGCGCTTGTCACCGGAAGTAGATCCGGGTAGCTATTTAATACCCCTACACCCATATGTTTACCTGATTCTCCTATTTCCCAGCCATTGTGCCGGTAGAGAATTTTTAACTGTTACTACGTCTTACTCTTCGATCCGAAGGGCATTGCTGACTTTTTTGACCTGGGGGACATCGGCCATCGCCTGCAACGCCTTTTGCATGGGCTCTTCCCGTGCCGGATGGGTGATGATCACGATCTCCGCACTTTCGGTCTCTGGATGTGTGTCCCTTTGTAGCACAGCTGCGATGCTGATCTGCCCGTCACCCAGTAGCTGGGCTATCTGTGCCAACACTCCTGGGTGGTCAGCCACTTCCAGGCGCACATAGTACCGCGATCTCAGGTCGCCCATCGGCCGGACCCTCAATTCTGAACCGTTGTGTAGCGCCAATGATGGCGAGTGGCAGCCGATCCTACGCGTCGCTTCTATGATATCGCCCACCACTGCACTGGTGGTCGGCTCCCTTCCCGCTCCTGCACCGTGGAAAAGAACCTGCCCACAAAGGCTGCCGTCTACTTCAACGGCATTGTACACTCCATCCACCTTGGCAAGCATATGTTCTGCGGGGACTAATGCCGGATAAACGCGGAGTTGGACCGCTCCCTCATTCAGGTTGGCGATGGCCAGAGATTTTATCGCGTAGCCCAACTCTTCAGCGTACCTGAAATCCTGGGGTTCCAATTTCGATATACCCTCACGGTAGATGTCCGAAGGTTGGAAGGATCGCCGGTAGGCCAATGACGCCAGGATTGTAAGCTTGTAGGCAGCATCGATGCCTTCTATGTCATTCGTTGGGTCTGATTCGGCGTAACCTAGTTCCTGGGCCTCGCCAAGGGCCTGCTGAAATCCGGTCCGCTCGCGGGCCATCTTGGTCAAGATATAGTTGGTCGTCCCGGTGAGGATACTGCGGATGGAGCGGATGTCGGTGGCAGCCAGTTCATTCATCATGCAACCAACGATTGGGATTCCGCCGCCTACGCTGGCCTCGAATAGGAGATTGGCGTTGCTATCCCTGGCCAGGGTCATCATCTCATAACCCGATTTGGCCATGACCTCTTTGTTGGCCGTGACTATGTGCTTTCCGGACGCCAGGGCCTGTTTGAGGTAATTTTCCGCGGGGTCTGTTCCACCCATAACCTCCACGACGATGTGGATATCAGGGTCAGACAAAATGTCTTCTGCGTTGGTGGTCATCACACCAGCGGGGAGTTCAACATCTCTGGAACGAGATGCGTCACGGACGAGAACCTTCTTCAGGTTTACGGAACGTCCGGTCAGGTCGGAGAGCACTGCGTTCTTACCCAGAAGGTGGGCAGCCACACCTGTACCGACAACGCCAAGCCCCATCAGGCCAACGTTGATCTCGTCGAGAATATCAGATGATGCCCCAGGATTTGCTGCCATATACAGTCACCAGCCCCCTTATTGGCCCAGATTGGCAGGTATCTGGTTCGGGTTCGGAACAGGTGTAGGCCGCTCAACCCGCGGCGCGGTGATGAAGACCTGTTCTGTAACCCATTCGTAGAGCCTGCTGTTGAAGTTCATTTTGACGGTTTCTGCTTGAGTTCCGACACGCAGGGTCTCGCGCTGCCACGCTTCCACGCTCTCCTGCAGCAGTTTGTTCCCCATGACATTGGACAGGGGGTGAACTTCAGCGGCGGATAGTGTCTTAAGCAAGTAGTAGGATTCGTTGGTGAATATGGCCTCGCTGAGGGTATCTGGAGCGATGGGCTCTATTCCTTTTGCAGCATCGCCGAACAGTACATCGTCAAGCTCAGGGAAAGCGCCCTCTGGCACCCAACCCACGTAGCCATTGCCATCCGCAAACGGGCTGGCAGCGTTCAACTCTTGGGCAATCCTGGTGAAGTCCTCATTCTGGAGGCGCGTCTCGACGTCGTTGATGAGAATATCCCCATCCACTGGAATCTGTATCCACTGCACTTCCACGTGAGGTTGTTCTTCTTCAATGTCCTGGGAAAGCAATGCCGCCAGTGCCCGCAGCGATATCTGTTCTTTAATGATGACCTTGAAGTCTCCATCAGAGAGGCCTGTGGCTGTCAGATAAGATGAATAGTTTTCCTTGAACTCTCGGTCTAACTGACCAGGGTCGGTTTCTTGGCCAACTTCTGCGGTGGGTGTGAATTGTCGCCGCAATTCTCTTTCGATGTCCTCATCATCAATGACGATACCCAATGCTGGCGACTGCTGACGTAAGATTTCCGCGTGAACCAGGTCTTGGAGATACTCGAAGGGCACAGTGCTCAGGTTGACCTGGCCGCCCTGGTAGCGGTTCACGCCCTGGAGGACCCGAATTCGCGAAACTAGGTCTCCCATGTTGAATTCAACATCGCGAACCGAGCCAGCCCAAACCCTGGGAGGAGCATAGAACTCTTTGTAGTAGCCGAAGCCGATCACACCGAGGATAACCAAAACCAGAAAAGCGCCGAGTCCAATGACGACTCGTTGTTGCTTTCGTTCGGCAACAACGGTTGCAGATTCCTGCGGGGTGTCACTATGGCCTTGATCTTGGGCTCGCCTCATGCGGCGGCGTTCGCCTCTGCCCGAATCTGCAGCGCCGAACAACCGGAGCCTAGGAAATGGCATTGTCTAACCTCGACGAGCCTGGGGTGGAGTGGGAAAATTTCGGCGGCGTGGCCTGTTGGCTACGCCGCCGGTTGGTAATCTAACGCTAGAGTCGTGACCCAGGCTATTTAGCGGCGAACGCCGCCTGAATAGGCGTGATAAGCCACGAAGGGTACTAACGCGATCTGTCGGGCACGCTGGATGGCAGTCCGCAGGGCACGTTGGTGTTTGGCACAGACACCGGTGCGTCGGCGAGGCTCAATCTTGGCCCGCTCAGAGACAAACCGACGAATCTTGTCAATCTCTTTGTAGTCGATATGCGTCACGTGTTCTGCGCAAAAGGCACAGACTTTCCGACGACGTACAAAACGGCCTCGCGGGCGTCCGCCAGGACGTCCACCGCCTCCGCCTGGTCGCCCTCCACCTCCGCCAAATCTGGGGGGTGGTCCGCCTGGTCCTCTAGGGGCTTCAGTGGTCATTCTAGTTCAAGTCCTTTCTATATAACTGATAACTACCGAATTAAAACGGCAGATCATCTACCGAATCCATGTCTGGGCCGTCGTCGGCCATCGCGCCAACGCCTGACTCATAAGGTGTTGTTCCATATCCGCCGTCGCCATCTCCGCCTCTGCCGCCCAAGAACTGGACATCGGTTAGAGAGATGTCGTTGGAAAATCTGGTTGTGCCGTCGCGCCCTTCATAGGAGCGGCTGCTCAACCGGCCTTCCACGTAGACCTGACGGCCCTTGGCCAGATATTGGTTACAAGTCTCGCCCAATTTTCCCCAGGCGCTCACGTTGAACCATTCCGTTTCTTCTCTTTGCTCTCCTGCCCCGGTGGTGTACCGACGGCTGGAGGCCACACTGAACGAGGTTACAGCTTGACCATTGGGTGTGTACCGCATCTCAGGATCTCTTCCCAGATGACCGATGACAATGATCTTATTCACGTCTTCCTCCCTTCTACCTAAGCCCCGTTTGGCTACGCCCTTCTACCTAAGCCTCGTTGGCGTCCGACTCGCTGGTCTGCTCGGCTATTTCCTCTGCGGGAGCTTCGTCGCCCTCGGGGGCGGCGGGTTCACTTTCAACTTCGGCTGTTGCTTCTTCAGATGCCTCAGCCACGGGTTCTGAGTCAGCTTCGGCTACTGGAGCCTCTTCAGCGAGTGCCTCAGCTGCCGGGGCCTCTGGAGCGCCTTCGGCTGATGGGACTGCGCCTTCGGCTGATGGGGCCGCGCCTTCTGCTGGGGCCGCAGCAGGAATGGGTGCGCCGTCAGGACCCACAGGAGCGGGACGTGGCGGAGGGGTCCTTATCGCCCGAGCTGCGGCGGCTGCCTGGGCGGCTAGTTCTTCTTCTGGGAGAGTAACAGTTACCAGAGATCGGAGTATCTCTTCATCTACTTTGAGGAAGTTCTCCAGGTCTTTGTTGAACGCTCTTTCGGTAGCAAAGCGAGTCAGGTGGTAGCTCCCCTCCAAAAACCGGTGCTGGCCCTTACGGATGGGGTAAGCCAAGCGGCGGGTCCCCCACTGTTCTTCGTGGCTGATCTCAGCATCACGAGTGGTGATGAAACCCTTTATCTTGTCCCAGGTCTGTGCGACCTGTTCCTGGTTCAGCATCGGGCTGAGGACGACTACTAGTTCGTAATGGCGCAAACGGTACCCCTTAGAAAAATAAACACAGGTATATTGCAGGTTTTGGAAAACACAACCTTGGAGATTATAGCATCGGCACTTGCCTGGCTCAACTGGTATTTTTCAGTTATCTATGCCTGGCACGTTAAATTGAGATGTGAGTGCCTTAACTTCGGCGGCCACCTTGCTGTGGGTTTCCACATCTTCCAGGTCTGACAGCACTTTGATCAGCATCGCTGCCACCTTCTTGACCTCGGGCTCCTTCATGCCCCGACTGGTGATTGCGGGTGTGCCCAATCGCAGTCCGCTGGTGACTCTGGGCGGCTGAGGGTCGAAGGGTATGGCATTCTTGTTGGCGATGATTCCCACATCTTCAAGGGCGCGCTCTGCCTGTTGACCGGTGATCCCCAGGGGAGTGACATCAACCAGAACCATATGGTTCTCGGTCCCGCCAGAGACAAGCCGGATTCCGGCATCTGACAGATCAGCAGCTAGAGTTTTGCAATTCGAAACCAGTTGGTGGGCATATTTGGAGAAGTCGGGCTTGAGCGCCTGGCCGAAGCATACTGCCTTACCGGCTATAGCCTGCATCAACGGGCCTCCCTGGCTGAATGGGAACACGGCAAAGTCCACTTTGCGGGCCAAGTCCTGGTCACAGAGTATGAAACCACCCCGTGGGCCGCGTAAGCTTTTTTGGGTGGTTGAGGTCACGATGTTGGCGTACGGGAACGGCGAAGGGTGCGCGCCTCCGGCAATCAACCCGGCGATGTGGGCCATATCCACCATCAACAGAGCCCCGACGCTATCTGCGATGGCACGGAACCTGGGGAAGTCCAGAATGCGGGGATAGGCGCTGCAACCGGTCACGATCAACTTGGGCTTG
>CAYVIG010000195.1:0-5373 GCA_964451445.1 uncultured Dehalococcoidia bacterium | reverse complement strand
ATCGGGTGGCCGTTGCCTTCTTCGGCGACGGAGCGTCCAGCCAAGGCGTGCTCCACGAATCAATGAACCTGGCTTCGGTCTGGAAGCTCCCCGTGATTTTCCTCTGCGAGAACAACGGCTACGCCATGTCCACTCCCAGCGAGTACGGCGTGTCCACCACCCACGTGGCCGACCGCGCCCAAGGGTACGACATGCCTGGCATCCACGTTGACGGCATGGACGTTTTCGCCGTCTATGACGCTGCTGCCCAGGCTGTGGCCAGGGCCAGGTCTGGGGAAGGCCCGACACTCATCGAAGCCGCCACCTACCGCTACTACGGCCACACGGTGTTCGACAATCCGTTGACCTACCGCTCCAAGGAAGAGGAAGACCACTGGCGTGCAAGGGACCCTCTTATGCATTTCCGCAACACGGTCATCCCTCAAGGCGACATCACCGCCGAGGAGCTTGACCAGATGGACGCGGAAGCCGAAGCCCTCATGGAAGAGGCGGTGAAATTCGCGGACGAAAGCCCGCTGCCTGAGCCTGTCGAACTCTACGACGATGTCTACGTGGACTACCCCAAGGACATGATGAAACGCGGCGTGAATATGACGGTCTAACCCCATCGGGACAGCCATTATTCCGTAGCGAAGTAGGAGATAACATGACCACCACACTGCAAACAACGGGGACTCGGGAGATTCAGTTCCGGGAAGCCATCAACGAATGTCTCCGCCAGGAGATGGAACTGGACGACACGGTTATCATCATGGGCGAAGAGATCGCCGGAGGGGCGGGACGTCAGGACCAGGGCGTTGAAGACGCCTGGGGTGGACCTTTCCGCACCACCGTAGGCCTGATCCAGCAGTTTGGGAAAGACCGGGTACTGGATACGCCTCTCTCTGAAGCCGCATTCATCGGCGCGGCTATCGGCGCGTCGTCCACCGGGCTTAGGGCTGTCGCCGAATTGATGTTCGTCGACTTCATCGGCGTCTGCATGGACCAGTTGGTCAACAACGCCGCCAAGATGCGCTACATGTTCGGCGGGCAGGTCAGGGTGCCGTTCACCATGATGACCCGCATCGGCGCCGGTTTCGGAGCCGCCGCCCAGCATTCGGAATCCTACTACTCCATTTTCAGCCACTTCCCTGGACTTAAGGGAGTCTGCCCGTCAGACGCTTACACCGCCAAGGGATTGTTGGCCGCCTGCATCCGTGATGATGACCCGGTGGTGTTCTTTGAGCACAAGGGGTTGTATGGGATCACAGGTCCGGTTCCTGAAGAGCCATATGTGCTGCCTCTTGGCAAAGCTCGCACCGTGCGCGAGGGTTCCGATATCACCCTGGTAGGTATCTCCAAGATGACCTGGACAGCCATGGCCGCCGCCGAAGAACTGGCCAAAGAAGGGATCAGTTGTGAAGTGGTTGACCTGCTGAGTGTGTCACCCATCGATTACGACCACATCAACGAGTCGGTCCAGAAGACCCACCGTTTAATAGTTGTGGACGAGGACACCCCCGTTTGCAGTATGGCCTCTGAGATCTGCTCTCGTGTGGCCGAAGAGGTGTTCGATTACCTGGACGCCCCGCCGTCACGCGTAACTGCTCCTCACACGCCAGTGCCTTACAGCAGGGCCATGGAGAATGAGTACATGCCAAACGAGACCCGCGTTATCGCAACAGTCAAGAAACTGTTGAACCGGTAGACCCGACAGCTCCTGACGTAGTAACAAAGAAGACCGGCCCCGTTAATTCGGGGCCGGTCTTCTTTGTTTGCTATTTGATATTGCCGTTAGATGTGATTGCTACTTGGTTGCGACCTGTACGATGAAGTCAGGGTCGTAGTAGTCATAGTCGGCTTCGAAGTCTCCGTATCGCTCTACCCGCTTGAACCCGGTATCCGTTAGCAGATCAGTCACATACTCCTGCCTGATGGGGCAGAGGGTGAGGTGATGAACTGATCCGTCTAAATAGGAGTACCGGAAGCGAACGCCGTCTTCGCTGACTGATTCGGGCCTGATGTCGACCGTATCCCCGAGGTAGTAGGACTCATGTTTCGAGGTAAAGCCATTGTCTAGGATGGAATCATAATTTCGGTGATCGATGATTGCCACGCCGCCGGGGTTAAGGAGGTCGTAGATTTCGCTCATCGCCTGTCGTCGTTCATCGTCGTTGAACAGGTGAGTGAACGCGTTACCAAGGCAGACAATGGCGTCGAATTTCTCGTCAGTGAACGTTTCAGAGAGTGATGTCCATTGGGCTACTTCAAGACGAACATCGTCCTGTCCGAACCGCTCGGCATTTTCTTTGGCCTTGGAGATCATGTTGGCAGAACCGTCCGAACCTGTGCAATCAAAGCCGTTCATGTTCAGGGTCACGGTGTGGTATCCGGTGCCACTGGCGATATCAAGTACGGTCTCGGCGCCATTCGCTTTTAGAATGCGCTCAAAGAATCCCCCTTCGGATTCACCCCGTTTTTTCCAGTCAATGAGTTCATCCCAGCGTCCCACGAATTCAGAGGTATATTCCTCTATGAAAAGATCACTGTTCTTTCCTATTGTTTTCCGATCTGATGACATATCTCTTTCCTCTATCGGCTCAGTTGATTTGCGCCACTAACATGGCCCAGCCGATTTTCTTTGCCTGTGCAGCCTCGACCCAAAAGCCCAGCGCGTTGACCGTTCCGTCAATCGTGCCTTCGTCTACCAATTCGAGGAGGCCAGTCCGGTTCTCTAGTACTTGGTCTCTGATCCAGCCATATGATCTTGCAACGTGCTGGGACCAGTCTTCAACACGTCCAACCTTGAATCCAAGCTCGTCCAACGCCCGGCGATAGTCCGGTAGATCCCACATGTCGGGAGACTTCACGCGGTCGTAGATTCGCTCACGGTCAGATTCCGAGGTATCCATTCTAACTAGGATATCCGTGAATACAAGCGTCCCACCTGGAACCAAGACTCTCTTACATTCGGACAAGATTTTGGCTTTGTCCACGCCATGCAAGAAGGCTTCTTGGCTCCAGACGATATCGAACGACCCGTCGGAGTACTTCAGGTCGTGAAAGTCGCCGTATTCAAAGGTCAATAGGTCTTCGAGGTCTGCTTCTTTGCCTCGGTCTGTGGCCAGTTGCAGCTCCTTCTCGCTGATATTGGTAGCTGTAACGTGGCAACCGTGCTCAGCAGCCAGATAGCGAGCCGTTGAACCGTATCCACACCCTAGATCCAGCACTTTTGTATCCGGGGTCAGATTCACGGCCTCAGCCATGATCTGGTTGGTATGCTCCATGGCCTCTATGTGAGAACAATCATTCCCACAGGGCACACCCAGATGGATATTATCGCCCCAGATGGTGCGGTATATCTGATCTGCGGGGCCGTCATAATAGGCCTTGGTACTGGACACCACTGATTCGGTGTTACGCTCGGTCATATGCCAGTCATTTCCCTCCCTTCAGCCTAATGGAAGAGCTGCCCCCCGTTCACGTTATAGGCCTGGCCAGTTATGAATGAAGAGTCGTCTCCAGCCAAGAAGGCTACCATATTTGCCACGTCCTGGGCTTCGGCGATGCGTCCCAGAGGCGTGTTCTGAGAGGAATTTTCCACGATCTGACTACGGAATTCCTCTTGGGTCATTCCTCTTTCAGCAGCTTGATCCCGTTCCCAATAGCTCATGCGATCCGTGTTGATGGGGCCGGGACAAACTGCGTTCACGGTTATGTTGTGCAGCGCCAGGTCCATGGCTGTCGCCTGGGTCAGCCCAATCACCGCAAATTTCGAGGTCGAATACGCTGCCCCGTTGGCGCTGGCCTGTTTTCCGGCGTTGGATGCGATATTGATGATACGTCCACCATTGCCCTCTGAGATCATATGACGGGCCACAAACTTGGTGGCCAGGTAGACGGCGGTGGTGTTGATAGATAGGAAATGATCCCAGACTTTTTTATCTAGGTCTGTCACCGGGACTTTATCTTTTCCGATTATCGCCCTGGCATTGTTGACCAGGATATCTATACGACCAAATTTGGCGATGGTATCTTCCACCATCTGCTCGATCTGATCTGAGTCTGACAGGTCACAATAGATCGGCAACGCGGTACGGCCCAGAGCCTGTACTTCTTCTGCCACAGTAGTGATACCGCCCCATTCCTCACGAACTTCCGCCGGAGGCAAGTCTGACGCCTCACGATGAACGTCGGAGAGGGCGATATCTGATCCCTGGCCAGCCAGTTTCATGACTGTAGCACGGCCCACGCCGCGCATACCGCCGGCGCCGGTGATCAATGCGATTTTTCCGTCTAACCCAGGCATGAAGCCCCCCTTGCATGCCCAAACCCCGTGGGGCTGAGAGCCTCGACAGTCTACCCGACGATTCCAGAGATTTCAATGTTGACAAATCGGATATTAGGCTCCCTGCATCGTTCCTGTGTTAGTATTGGTGCGGCTCCAGGCGTGGGATTCCCAACGCTCAGAGTTGTGAATACGGAGAAGAATTTCGTTGGCAGGAGGAAACTCATTATGGCCACGGTAGGAAGCGGCAGATACACATACGAATACGTCCCCAATTGGGCAAAGATGCCCGCGGGCCAGCTCATGGGCACGGCCAGCGCGGTGGCAACCGACTCCCAGGACCGGGTCTACATCTTCCAGCGGGCCAACCCGCCGGTGCTGGTCTTTGACCGCGAAGGAAATTTCCTGAATTCTTGGGGCGACGGCATGTTCGACGACCCCCACGGCATCTTCATCAAGGACGACATCTGCTATCTCACCGACAGGGAAGGCTCCATAGCCATGAAGACGACCCTGGACGGAACGCCTCTGCTGTCCATCGGCACAAGAGGCGAGTACTCGGACACCGGCTGCGAGAAGGCCGGCGACGTTGCTCCCCGATCGGCAGGGCCCTTCAACTATGTGACTGAGATGGTTCCCGCTCCCAATGGAGACCTGTACATCTCCGACGGCTACCGTAACGCCAGGGTTCACCGGTTCTCCGCAGCAGGCGACCTCATATCATCCTGGGGCGAGCCTGGCAAGGGCGGCCCTAACCAGTTCCACCTGCCTCATAGCTTGGTGGTCGACGACAACGGCAACGTGTACCTCTGCGACCGCGAGAACAGCCGAGTGCAGGTGTTCTCTCCCGATGGGGAGTACATCACCATGTGGACCGACATGATGCGCCCGCTGGATATCTCCATAGACAGCGAAGGCATTTTCTACACCTCAGAGAGGCCCGACGACACCAACCCTGCTCAAATGAGCGTTTTGGACGGCGACGGCAAGGTGCTGGAGCGGTTCCCCTGCATCTCCGCCCACGGCTCTTGGGTGGATGCCCACGGGGACCTGTTCCTGTCCCTCGGCGCCGAGAAGAGCGTCGTCAAGTACGTCCGTATCTAATT
>CAYVIG010000194.1:0-5406 GCA_964451445.1 uncultured Dehalococcoidia bacterium | reverse complement strand
GTAATCTGAGCGATAATCTTCAAAGTTTTGAATATCCTCTCCGGCATAAAAGGCCTCGTCACCGGCCCCGGTGATTACCACGGCTCTAACAGACCGATCCGCGTCCAATTTCTTCATGATACCGGAGAACGTTTCCCACATCGCAAAACTAATAGCGTTACGTTGGTTGGGTCGGTTGAAGGTGACCGTTGCAACGGGGTTGGATGGATCAAGGATGATGTGATCGTTCAAGGCAGTGGTGTCCTGTTATGCCGGTTTGCAAGGCGATAGGCGGAGGATTTGAGCAAGCAAATCCAGTATAGCCCGTAGCTTGTTGAGTGTCACCACTGATTGAAGTTGGGAGAAAATAACGGCGGGTATCTTACCCGCCGTTTAGATTTAACCAGATTAAGGACTTTTCCGCGGTGTTCAGCGGCCTCGTAGCTTGGGGTCCATGACGTCTCGTAGGCCGTCTCCCAGGAAGTTCACCGAGAACACCACCAATGCGATAGCTATACCAGGGAACAGAGACAACCAGGACGTGACGTCGATATATTTCCGGCCCAGTTGCAGCATTCCGCCCCATGTGGGGACGTCTGGTGGAACACCTACCCCTAAGAAACTGAGGGCTGCCTCCACTACTATAGCAAATCCCACAGTGATCGTAATCAACACTATGTAGGTGGCCATTACGTTAGGAAGGATGTGCTTCCAGACGACTCTGCTGGAAGTGGCGCCGATAGCCCTCGCAGCCAGAGTGTAGTCCAATTCTTTGATGCTTAACGCCTGAGAGCGAATTACGCGGGTGGCGCCAGGGGTGAGGATTGCTACCAGAGCGATGATCACGTTTCTATCCGAAGCTCCAAGAGCGGCCATTAGGCCAAGCGCCAGAATAATCGGCGGAAATGCCATCAGCGAATCCACCAGTCGCTGGACAGCCAGATCAAAAAATCCTCCAATATAAGCGCTGAAAATCCCTATTACTGTTCCTGCGCTGATTCCTATAAGAGTGCTCACCAAACCCACTTTCAGCGAAATCCAAGTACCATACATCAAACGACTAAGTACATCTCTTCCAAGCTGGTCAGTCCCTAATATCAGGTCAGCACCAGGTGCTCCGAATTTGGTAGCTATGCCAACTTGTTCTGGGTCGTATGGTGCAATACCGGCAAACCGAGTTAGAAATGCAATTATTACCATAATTAGCAGGACCACACCGCCACTGAAGGCCAGCGGTTTCGTTTTAGCGAAACGGACTGTACTTTGGTAAGCCGCGACGTACCATATAGGTTTAGGCCTAATCCGTAAATTAGATTCTAAAACATCCATTTCATCGCTGTTTGTTTGATCCACTGACATCTGTTATTCCTATATCAAACCTAAATTGCAGTTTCGCATATCCGGGCTGCCGGCTGTGCAAACAGGCACCGTAAGCCAACTAGGCGTACCGAATTCTGGGGTCGAGCCAGCCATATAACAAATCTACAAATAGATTGATAGATATTATAGCCAAGCCGATTATTACAATAGCAGCCTGGATCAACGGGAAGTCTCGGTGCTGCACTGCTTCGATTACAATGCGACCCATACCCGGGATCAGGAAGATTGTCTCAATGACGACCGTTCCACCAAACAACCGACCGAATTGCCAACCGGAGATAGTCAAGATAGGCAGAATCGCATTTTTTAGGCCGTGACGGAAGAGTACCACACGTTCAGACAGACCCTTAGACCTGGCCGTTCGCATATAGTCTTCCCTAATAATTTCCATCATTGAAGAACGCGTCACCCTAGCAATGAAAGCCATCTCATAAAGGGCCAAAGCAAGGGCCGGAAAGAACATCTGTGACAGGTTTTTAAATATATCGCCCTTTTCACATCCGTCAGTCCAAACCCGTACACATAACTCTACGTAACCCAAATCTGGAAGCCAGTTAAATGTCTTCAATAAGAACAATATCATCAAGACTGCAACTAGGAAATTCGGGACGGCTATTCCAATTAAGGTGAATACTCTAGCCGAGTAATCCAATGGGCTGTCCGGCCGAATGGCTGATACGATTCCTAAAGGTACTGCTATCACGACCGCCATCAGAGTCGATAGAACCGCCAATTCCACGGTCACAGGAATCCTAGAACCCAACTCCGTCATGACTGATGATTTGAACCATAGTGATTCACCGAAATCACCGCGAATCACTCCACCAATCCAATCGACGTATTGGATTGCAATTGGCCGGTCGGTCCCTAACTCCTCACGAAGTTTTTCTAAGTCGAACTGAGTATATTGTCCACCTCCATCTCCTTCCAATATGGCGATTGCCGGGTCTCCGGGAATCACCCGCATCACGATGAATGCAATCAACGTGACAAGTAGGACGGTGGGGATAAAGAGAGCCACTCTTTTGATGGCATATTGTCGCATTATCAGCCTATCCAGTAGTCAATTTCGTTACCAATTATACACCGACTAACTCACCAGGGGTATAACCGCGGGAGTTTCAGGCTCTAGGCGGTAAAGGCCGCCAGTAAGGTCTGTATATACAGGATTCCAACGGGCCATTCAAACCAATATTTGCCGCTGTAATTGGCGAAAGATCATCGCACAAAATTAGCACGTGGATGATAACAGATTAAATCAATTGAATGTGGATTTAGTTAAAACTTTCAGGAAATCTCGTATTTGCAAATATCGAAGTATGCAAATTAAAGGCCTGCCTCCATCTGGAGGCAGGCCTTTAATAGAGTTGCCAGTAACTAGAAGCCTGCTAGTTGTCTAGCGGTCCAGCCAGAGGTCTTCGTGTTTGAAGCTATATTGGACAGTCGCAGGGGCGTTGAAACCCTTGATGTCCTCATGCGTCAGCCAGAAGAACTTACCCCAATAGAGGGTAACCCAGTGGTTGTCTGTAAAGCCCTTTGAAATATCATCCGGATCAGTGGGGATCAAGAAGTCTTCAAGAGCGGTCAACTGCTGTCGGCGCTTTGCCGGGTCTTGTTCTACTTTCTGCTCTTCAAACGCAGCACGGACGTTAGCCGGTTCCCAGTCGCTGTAGTTACGAGTGGCACCTTCTAGATAGACACCACCTAACAGAGCGTCTGGGTCAAGGACAGTCATGCCCTCACCTTGACAGCCTAGTTGCCAGTCGCCGGTTCCAGAACGAGCAGTGGCATATAAAGCGTAACCCGCGGCACTTTCATGAGTGGTGATTTCACCCTCAATACCGAGATTGTCTGACAACTGCTGCTTGATCACAGAGCAGACGTCTGGATAGTTACCTACTTGGCGTGCGTCGTAAGTCACAGTGAAGCCGTCGGGAACCCCTGCATCTGCCATAAGCTGTTTGGCGTATGCGAGGTCGGCTTTACCGCCGTCACTATTCTTATCACGGATGCCAGGGAAGGTTCCGCAATCTTCCAGTGAGTGGCCCATCCCCCATAGAGCACACGGGATATCACCGGTGCCGTCTTCAAGGATGTCATTAATCTGCGTTCGGTCCACAGCCAGATAAATGGCTTTCCTTATGCGGGGGTCTTTAAGATTCTCCGCCTTGGTGTTCATCATCAAGCCCCAGTTACGAGAACCGGGCATTTCATTTGCGATGACATGACCGTTAGCCGACCCTTTAGAATCTTTGTCAAGTTCCAGGTACTCTGTCGGCGAGAGGTTGGAGAATCCACCGTTCATCATGTCCAACTGACCGGCCTTGAACTGGGCAATCAACGTTCCAGTGTCAGTGATGATGTAATGTTCGATACTATCGAAATACGGCTTACCTTCTTTGAAGTAGTTCGGGTTCTTGGACACTGAGTAACCATTACCACGCTGATAACTATCCAGCAGGAACGGACCTGACTCAGAGCTGCTCTCCATTATCCCTTCAGCTTGGTTGAGGTCAACACCGGCTTCCAAGATATGTTTTGGAAGAATCTTGGCGTAGTCCAAGGCCAAGAAGTTTATAAATGCCCCTGAGGCGAAGGAGAGGTTCATCTCGACCGTGGAGTCATCTACTTTCTTAACTCCCCCTTCGGCGACAGGTAGGGTGTAGTTCCGGAACAAACCGGACCGACCGATGGAATTTTCAGGATCCATATAACGAGACAGCGCATGAACCACATCGTCCGAGGTTACGTCAGTCCCATCGCCCCACACAGCATCTTCGTTTATATGGAATGTGAAAGTGCTGCCGCCGTTAGAAACATCCCAGCTATCTGCCAAATCGCCAACTATTTTTGTGGTATCAGAGCCGGTCGAAAACTGTACCAATTGGTTGTATAGCTGTGAGTATGCTTGGATGCTGGAAAGAGAAGCAGAGCCCAACGGGTCCCAGTCTCTCGTATCCGCATACGCAGACATTTTGATGTTGCCGCCGGATTTCGCACCACCGCCCGTCGTAGCAGGCGCGTCTTTCGCGTCAGCTGCTGCAGGCACTGGGGTACTACCGCTCGACGCCTGCGATTGCGGCGCTTCGGTCGCTGATGATCCGCCGCACGCAACGGCAACAATCAATAAGATTGCCGAAACGATTGACAGTAGAGCCTTAAAGTTCAGAAAGCGATGCCTCGACATGTAGTCTCCTCCGCTGTTCAACTATGGATCACTTGCCGGAAAGTCCGCAGTTTGTCCCGTTTTGAGACTCCCGAGGCCTACCGCTAGATCCGAATTCTTGGGGCGACATAACGTATCAAACCGCGATACTATTTATTTCAACCCAAGATTCGGAGGAGTTTAGCCTAGAAAAACTGGCAAGTCAAGCTAATTTACATAAGTATCAGAGACAAAATAAGCCATTATTCGGCGGAGAAAATCAACACGGAAACCCGATCCGATTCGTGAAAAAAGTATCCTTTACCGATCGCTAGGTGTGCTAGCACAATTGGTGCCGGACAGCTGCGGCATAACCCACAGATTCCAAACCATTTATTAGGCTGTATTTGTGGGGCTCAAGCATCAAATGAACGTCCGCGTCGAGATCAGCATCAACGGATAAGGGCCCAAGGTCGGCTGATCGATTTCAGATCCTTGCTAGCGGGGTCAGCGTTGCCCGCTCTACTGGCAAAGAATATATATATCGGATTTGCCTGGGTAAGCTTTTGTTGTGGATCCGAACAACGCTCTAGCCAGGGTGAGGTTTTTCCTTGAGACATCAATGACGAGCGTCTGCTGTGTACCAGTGGGAATAGCATGGTTATTCTCCAACTGCGTCCCATCATCCGCTCCGATTGGCGTCTTAGTTGTATCCATAGATGCGTCGTTCAGACTGGCGCCACTGCCCACAGAGAATTGAGAGTAGAAATGCGATTGCCAGGGTGTTAGGCCTGCGCTGACATCTTGGCAATCGCCTCCGTGCTTCTTCCTTTATATCCTAGCCACAATAGCCCGAGCTTCGTGCTCTGCGGCGTTGACTGAGTATTTCCCGCTGTGTTAGC
>CAYVIG010000193.1:0-5452 GCA_964451445.1 uncultured Dehalococcoidia bacterium | reverse complement strand
TTGCGGCGGCACCCACGTTGCTGCCACCGGACAGGTCGGTTCGTTGGTGGTGTTGGGCGAGTCTAGCATCGGCGGCGGGATGCGTCGTATCGAAGCAGTGACTGGCCGGGCCGCGGAAGAGTTGTTTGTCCAGCAGACCGACCGCTTGGAAGCCCTGTCTCACAAACTGCAAACTCCGGTGGCTGACCTGGAAACTCGACTGGACTCGTTCATCCAAGAGAACGCAGACCTGAAAAGGCAGCTTGAAGGTTTCCAGAAGACCTCGCTGCGAGGCGAAGCCGAAGAACTGCTCGGGAAGATGCAGGATGTCGACGGCGTCAAAGTGGTTGCCGGTCAGACCTCTGCCAGCAGCGCCGATGGCTTGCGGGAGATGGGAGACTTCCTGAAAGACAGACTTGGCAGTGTCGTGGTCGCCCTGGCAGCCGTTATCGAGGGCAGCCCCATTCTGATAACCATGGTCACCCCTGACCTGGTCGAACGGGGACTCCACGCTGGCGACATTGCACGCGATACCGCCAAGGTCATGGGTGGCGGCGGCGGCGGACGGCCCGAGATGGCCCAGGCTGGCGGCAAACAGCCGGAGAAAGTGAATGAGGCCATCCAGGGAGTGCCAGCCTTAGTACGCCAGGGACTTTCTTAATACCACCATGGCCAACCAACTAAAGCTGATTGCTCTGGACCTTGGCGAGCGTCGCATCGGCCTGGCGGTCAGCGGGCCTGGTGTCATGGTCCTCCCAGCCGGACACATAGTCCGCACCAAACTCTCTCAGGACGTTCAGCAGGCGATTGCCGCTGCGACCGAGCGCAAGGCCGAGGGCATAGTGGTTGGCATCCCCCATAATCCTCAAGGGCAGACGGACACCGCGGTCAAGCTGGCAAGAGGCTTCATCCGCGCCCTCCGTAACGCGATCAATGACGATTCCCATTTGAGCATCTACGAGATGGACGAACGTTTCACTAGCGTTGAGGCGGAGGGCCTGCTACGGGAGTCAGGAGTTGAACCGTCCCGAGACAGGGCGTCGGTGGATAAAACGGCGGCAGTTTTGATTCTGCAGCGGTACCTGGCTGCTCAGTCCTAAGAACTTGAGAGTTAAGACAGCCCCATTTTAACTCTCCCCCTTCAACCGGGATAGGACCAGCATTATCCTGAACACAAATTGTTCCAGATCACCAAGCCGAGTCGCAAAATAATTCTTTCCCCTCCCAGGGGGAAGGTCAGGATGTGGGTAGGTCGTCATCAGCCGACTCTCACCCAGCAGAATCCCCGCTTCAAAAAATGGCTGAGAATGGCATACAATGGCGTCCCGGAAGGTACCAGTGCGAAAAGTCTATTTTCAACGACACCTCTGAAGGAGAACCGCATGACCAACTCCAATGGCAAGGCTGAAGTGGTTATCAAGAATGCCAACCTGATGACCATGGACACCAGCAACCCAAGGGCAGAAGCAGCGGCCATGACCCACGGCAGGTTCTCTGGAGTTGGCAGCAACGAGGACGTGGAAGGTCTGGTTGGGCCGGACACCAAGGTGATCGACGTTGGTGGCAAGACGGTGCTGCCGGGGTTCATCGACGGGCATATCCACGTGTTGAGCAGCGGGGTTAAGCACGTGAACATGGCGGACTGCGATGTGCCGACGTTGGCCCAGGTACAGGCTGGCCTGAAAGAACGCGCCGATAGGACACCCGTCGGCGGGTGGGTGCAGGGCTTCAAGTTTGATGACACAAAGACCGACCGTACGGCTTCCAATGAAGGGCGCCATCTCTATAAAGAAGACCTGGATGCCATCACTACCGACCACCCAATGATGGTAGCCCACCGGGCCGGTCACGTCTTCTACATGAATAGCGCCGGGCTGGAAGCCGGGGGATATAACGACGAATCAGAAGACCCGCCAGGCGGCAGACTCGGACGGGACCCGGAAACCGGAGAACTGAACGGGGTAGTCTACGAACGGGCCATCGACCATATACGGTTTGGGCTCATTCCAGTGGACACAGATGAGATACGTCGCGAGGGTCTGCGGACTATCTGTAGCATGCTGAACGGGGTCGGTCTCACTAGCGTGCACGACGCTAGGGTGACTACCGAGGAGTTCCAGACATATCAGGACGGCAAGGCCGACGATGAGCTGACACTCCGGATCTACGCTCTGATGTGGTATCCCCAATTTCCAGCCCTCCGGGACGCCGGCATCAAGACCGGACTTGGCGATGACATGCTCCGCGTTGGCGGCATCAAGATGGTTGCCGACGGCGCAATTGCCACTCGGACAGCCTACTTGTCAGAGCCATACGAAGGGTCTATGTGCGACCACGGAATCCTGGCCATGGAGGCCGCCGAGATCGAACAGCAGGTCATGGACATGCACAAGGCCGGTTTCCAGGTGTGTATCCATGCCAATGGCGATGCGACCATCGACATGGTGCTGACCGCCTATGAACGAGCGCAGAAGGCCCATCCAAGGTCGGATACCAGGCATCGTATCGAGCATTGCACCCTGGTCAATCCCGGGTTGTTGGCGCGTATGAAGGCCATGGGTGTTATTGCCACTCCCTTCTGCACTTACGTCTATCACCACGGTGAGAAAATGCGCTATTACGGGGAGCAGAGGCTGGAGTGGATGTTCGCTCAGCGGTCGTTCATTGACGCCGGAGTGGTTTCCACCGGGGCGACCGACTACCCACCTGGACCTTTTGAGCCACTGCTGGGCATCCAGAGTTGTGTGACCCGCACCGACAGCACCGGCAAAGAGTGGGGCATCAACCAGAAGATTTCTATAGAAGAAGCCCTGCGCTTGTACACACTGAACGGTGCTTATGCCTCATTTGAAGAGAACATTAAGGGCTCGGTGGAAGTAGGTAAGCTGGCTGACCTAGTGGTCCTTGGCAGCGATCCGACCAAAATCGACCCTCTGAGTATCAAGGACATTGAGATCATGCGGACGATCGTTGGTGGGAAGACCGTCTACGGAGGCTAGAGATATACCCGCTCGAAATCCTCTGAGATCATGGACATGCTGTCCACATCCCAATCGAACGACAGTACCACCGAACTTTCTGAAGTGGCTTCGAGGATACGTTTGCCGTTCTGGGTGACCACACTCTCGGCAAAGCTGTAATCGAGTTCACCCTGCTCGGTGCCGGAGCGATTACAGACCATCAAGGGCAGGCCGGTGTCAGAGGAGCGGGCTTCCCATTCGCCGTCAGGCCCACAGTGGCCAGGTCCCCATGACACCGGAGAGACTAGCAATTCGGCACCCTTGTCCTTGAACACCTGAGCGACCTCATTCTTATAGGCGTCGGCACAGATGAGGATGCCGGTCTTGATGCCGTCACAGACGATGGGATCGATCTTCCAGCCGCTCGTCGACCAGGACTCGGCCCCGCCCAGCGCTTTTACCTTGCGGTGCTTGCCAATGATCTCCCCCTTGGAGTCGATGACAAAGACGGTGTTGTACATCTTGTCGGTGGCTGGGTCCCGTTCTGGATGAGACAAGAAGACCGTCAGACTATGTTGTTTCACCAGGTCGAGGAAGCCATACATCCAGGAGTCGGGTTGGGGGAGGATCCAGTCGGTGCCGATGGTCTTCATGAAGAGATAGCCGGGGATGCACAGTTCGGGTGTGACCACCCACTGGGCACCTTGCTCGGCTGCGACCTTGACACCATGCTCCACCAACTTTCGATTGTGCTCGATCTCGTTGGTTACTGGCGCCAGGTGCAAGAATGATATGCGAAGCGTTTTCATCTTCGCGAGATTATAGCATTCGCTGGGCCAGGTGGCCTCTGGCCTTGACGGGCCGTTGCTGTGACTTCAAAATAAACGGTACGGTCTTTCTCAAGAGATCACCCCTCATAATGAAGCCCCGTAGTGTAGCGGTAACACGCCAGCCTTTGAAGCTGAAATCTCTGGTTCGAACCCAGGCGGGGCTGCCAATCTTTCTGATTCGATCCCTTTTGGCTCCCTTTCTTCTGGGGCTTCCCGCTCAACCAAGCCGCCTTTCACGTTGACCCTTTAGTGGCGGCGCGAGTATATTACCGGCAGTACTTAAACTCGATTTTCAGAGGACTTGCACAGCGTGTTTGCTTTGATTTTGGCCGGTGGCAAAGGTGAAAGACTTAGGCCGGTGACCGATACCCTGCCCAAGCCCATGGTCCCCGTTTGCGGCAAGCCCATACTGGAACATCAGGTTACTTGGCTGAAGGCTGGCGGCGTGACCGACGTCGTATTTCTCGGCGGCTACCGTTGGGAGGCCATCAAAGACCACTTTGGCGATGGCAGCGCCTTTGGCATCAACGCCCACTACAGCTTGGAAGACTCTCCTCTGGGTCGGGGTGGGGCCATCAAGGCCGGGTTCCTACAGGTCCCGGCTAGTGAAGAGACTGTGGCAGTGCTGAACGGAGACGTGATAACTGCCGAAACCCTGGCCAACCTGTCAGCCCATCATCAAGAAAGAAAAGCCTCCAACAGTTCCCACCTTGCCACAATCATGGTCGTCCCCATGGTCAGTCCCTACGGTCTGGTGGAGATGGACGACTCCGGTACGGTTACCGGGTTCCTTGAGAAGGTCGAGATGGACCACTGGATCAACGGTGGCATATACCTCTTTGAGCGTTCCATCGCCGAGGAGTTTCCCGACCTTGGTGACCATGAGACCGAGACCTTCCCCAGGCTGGCTGCGGCAGGCCAGTTGTCCGGGGTCAATTCCCGTGCTTTCTGGTGCAGCGTCGACTCTTTCAAGGACCTAAAAGAAGCCGAGGAACACGCCAGGAGTTGGTAGCTTAACCTAGAATATAGGCATTTGCAGTGGCTGCCAGTGAACCGTAGGCGCTCATTATTCGTATAGGCGTTGTGAGCATAATGACCCAGATTCTAACGCCTAACGCCGGCACGCAGGTCTTCGAGAATCTTTTTCACTTCTTCGAAACGCACGTAGCGGATGTTGCCGTCAAAGTTAGATGTCGTGATCACTACTCCCAGATACTCCCCGAATTTGTTGAATACGCCACCGCCGCTCATTCCGTGGGTTACTGCAGCATCCACCTGACCGACGGCATAGTCTCCGGGCAGGGTGCCCCACATGGCGCCGATACGACCGAATGTGACCACCGGGGTAATGTTGGATATCTCTGGAACAAACCCGATCAATGCGACCTCGAAGCCTATGTCGGCAACGGCCCTCTGGGAGAGGTTCTCAAACACCTGGTCTGAGACGGGCAGATCGACAGTCAAACCAGGGGTGGGTTCATCCAAGGTGATTAAGGCTAGGTCACGGCCGAAGTCGAGGCCTGTAACCGCGGCCCCCTGATAAGAAGCACCTTCCACCGAAACATCGACTCGGGATGCACCGATTACAACATGAGCAGCGGTGATGATTTCGGTGGGCGAAATCCTGACTCCAGAACCTTGGGATTGAGTAAATGGCATATTGATATTGATGAAGGTGATGGC
>CAYVIG010000192.1:0-5466 GCA_964451445.1 uncultured Dehalococcoidia bacterium | reverse complement strand
CGAGCATTTCTCCGCCGTCATAATCGGGATCCCAAGGTACTTTGTCACCGGCGTAGACGGCGTTCCAAGTATCAAATAATCCGAAATCCATGATCGCTACTCCTAAGTTGTCGTTAGGTCTGTTGGTGCGTTACCAGCGAGATTACCGCTTGGCGTAATTTTTCTCAATAGTGAGGCGGGCTTCATCTGGAGAGATGCCGTTGGCCATGGCGCAAGGGCTGGTCTCTTCCAATATGGCATCGACATCTCCGGAGAGGATATGTTTCTTGTGCACGTCTTCATGCTCGATGCCCAAGGCCCGGCCGACCAAGGTCAGGTAGTGTTCAACCGCCACCGGGTATTCGCCTTCGTATCGGCACATGTTCCGCTGGCAGCCGTGGTAGAGGGTGCTGTAGGTGTCGGCGCCCATCTCAATCGCCTTTTCAACGTAGCTTCTGGACATGGCTTCCCACGCGCCTGGCTCCATTCGGTCAATCACCGCCGGAGTGCAATGGCGGCCGAATTTGGCGTCAGTGCCCACGTCTATGAGGCTCACGCCAGGCAGCTTGGACAGCAGCAGTTGGGCGCTTCTGGCTTCGGCGTCGCCCTGCTCGCGTCCGGTGTGATAGTGCAGAGCTACGGTGGTCTTTGGTTGGGGTTTGAAGTCCAGATTGTCCATGTTGTCCACTAGGAACTCGGCCACGTGGTTGAAGTCGAAGCTCTTGCCGCGCATATCCATGATGTCGTCATAGAAGTAGATGCAGGATGGGCACCACATGACCACTTGTTCTGGGTTGAACTTCTGGAAGTTGGCGGCGGTGGTGGCGGCCACTGATCGACCGGCGGCTTCGTCTCCGCGCTGGAAGTGCTGGATACCGCAGCAGTAGGTCTTGCCGCCGACGGACGCGAAATTCACGCCCATCAGCTTGAAGATATCTGTCACGGTGCGAATCAAATGAGTGGTGCGGAGCACGTTGCAACCCAGGTAGAGAACAACGTCGGATTGCTTGATGTCGTCCGGGGGAGTGGTCAACAACCAGTCCCGGTCCTCGGGTTTGGTCTGCAGACCGTGGACCACATCGATGTCCCTGAAATAATTTCTATAGAATCCAGGGTTCGGTTTCTGCTGTGCCATGTTGTTGCTCCTATTTAAACGTCAATCTGATCTGCGCCACTAGTAGCCTACGGCGCAGCCGTCCTTGCGGGGTTCTGATCCGCCACGCAGGACCCCGGTCTCTGGGTCGCGCTGGATGACCTGGGCACCGCCGATGGAAACCCGGTCATAGCCGTTTATATGACCCACGTTGTGGCCACGGGACCTCAGGTCCTGGGCTATTGCCGGGTCTAGACCTTCTTCCAATATAACGTTGTTGTTTCCAACCATGAACCGTAGGGCGTTGATCGCCTTTTGTGGGTCCATGCCGTGGTCAACCATGTTACTGACTAATTGCAGGTGGCCCTGGGGCTGCATGAACGCGCCCATCATCCCGTAGGAAGAATGCAGTTCGTCGCCGATGGTGGTCATGCCGGGGATGATGGTGTTGAAAGGTCGCTTGCCTGGAGCCAAGTGGTTGGCGTGGTTCGGATCTAGGGAGAATAACGACGCCCGGTTGTGCAGGACGATGCCGGTGCCGGGGACAACCATGCCGGAGCCAAAGTTGGAGAACACACTGTTGATGAACGAGCAGGCGTTTCCTTCACCATCAACCACGCTGATGTAGACAGTGTCTGAGCCCTTGATTACCTGGCCGTAGGGCACCGAGGTCATGGCTCTGCCGGAATCGATCAAGGCCCGGCGGTCATTGGCGAACTCTTTAGAGCATAGTTCTTTGATTGGGACTTCGGATTTCCGAGGGTCTGCTACGTACTGGAAAGCGTCGGCGAAGCCCAGGCGCATGGCCTCGATGAGGTGGTGGTAGGCATCGGCTGATTGGGCGCCCATGCCTTTGATGTCGAACCCTTCCGCGATGTTCAGCGCGCCCAGAGCGGCGATGCCCTGGCCGTTGGGTGGGCACTCCCAGCAGGTCACACCCCGGTAGGTGGTGGAGATGGGCTCGTCCCAGTCAGAGGTGTGGGAGGCCATGTCATCCACCGACAACCAACCGCCGTGTTCCTGGACAAAGGCCGAGGTCTTCTCAGCGATGGCTCCCGTATAGAACGCATCACGGCCACCCTCGGCGATGGCCCGCAGTGTTGCTGCCAGAGTGGGGAGTTTTACGAAATCGCCGTGTTTGGGCGTACCTCCGTTGGGAAGCATCTCGGTGCCCGACGGAAAGGCTGACAGTTTGCCCAGTTGCTGCTGCCACTGGAAGGAGATGATATCGGAAACGGGGAAGCCGTTCTCGGCGTAGTTGATTGCTGGAGCGAGTACCCTGCTCATGGGCATGGAACCGCGGTCGTCCAGCAGGGTCTGCCAGCCGTCGACGGTGCCTGGGACTGCCACGGAATACACCCCAGTGTCGGGCATTGCTGACAGGCCCTTGCTGGTCAGTTCGTTGATGTTCGCGGCGGCGGGAGCCCGGCCGCTTCCGTTCAGGGCGCTCACGGTCTTCTTCTTGTTGTCCCAGACCAGGGCAAACATGTCACCACCGACACCGGTGGACATGGGTTCGACCACGTTCAGCGCAGCGGCAGCGGCGATGGCGGCATCGACTGCGTTACCACCCTCCATCAGGATACGGAGACCAGTTACAGCGGCCAGAGGTTGGCTGCTGGCAACCATGCCGTTGGTGGCCAGGATCGTGGAACGCCGCGAATCGAAATACATGCCTGGTTTACTCTCCGTCTGCGCTTGGCGCTGGGCTTACCATGTGTGCTGATATAGTCAGGAGATTGTACCATAGGCACGAATCGCGCCTGTGCCTGATGCCGTGGTAATATAGCTTCGGTTCGGATTCCGAGCCTGCATGAACCACCTCCGCAGAGGCCTCTGGCGAACAAGAAACGAGGCTGAAACGGTGAAACCTTTACTACCCGAGGAGGACAACCATGGCTGCAGAAGTAGGACAAAAAGCTCCAGATTTCACACTGTTCGATAATGATAAACAACCCACGACATTGAGCGATTCCAAGGGCAAGAACGTGGTTTTGGCCTTTTTCCCTGGCGCGTTTACCGGGGTCTGTGCCACCGAGATGTGCAACTTCCGAGACCGAGCAGACTCGTTCAACTCTCTGAACGCTCAAGTGTACGGTATCAGCGTTGACGCCATCTTCTCCCAGAAGGCTTTTTCTGATGCCAACAACCTGAACTTCCCACTGCTCAGCGACTACCAACGGGAGGTCGGCAAGGCTTACGGCGTATCCCTGCCCAATTTCGCTGGTATGGAAGGCTATACAGCCTCCGAGCGGGCCGTGTTTGTCATCGACAAAGATGGCATGATCAGGTTCAAGTGGGTGGGTGAGAACCCTGGTGTCGAGCCGGACTACGATGAGGTCCAGCGCCAGGTGGACGCGCTCAACTAACTTAGGACCGCACGACAGGCGCCGGAGGCCCCGACATGACAACCTACGTTCTGGTCCACGGCGCTTGGCACGGTGGATGGTGTTGGAAGAAGTTGGCTCCATTGCTACGCGCTACCGGGGCTGACGTGTTTGCTCCTACCCTCACGGGCATGGGAGAACGCGCCCATCTAAACAACCGCCTCAACCCGTCAGACATCACATTAGATGTGCACATCCAGGATATCGTTCAGATGATGTCCTACGAGGACCTATGGGACGTTGTTTTGGTGGGCCATGCCTACGCCGGGATGGTCATCACCGGCGTGGCTGAGGTGTGCCCGGAACGCATCTCGCACATGGTCTACGTCAACGGGGTTACGCCCTCGGATGGCGAGTCTATGGTTGACCAGCTGATACCGGTGCGGGGACCGGAGTTCACCGCCTGGGTGCAGGACCACATAGATAACGGCGACGGCTTTCTGCCTGCTCCGGCTTCGATAGAAGAGATACAACGGCGTTGGGGAATCAGTGACCCCGACGATCTGGCCTGGACTCTGGCCAACGTGTGTCCGCAACCGGCGACGACCATGGCCAGTCCAGTGCATATGGGCAACCCAATGGCGGCCAAGATACCCAAGAACTTTGTTGGCGGTGGCGAGTCGGGGTTCGACTCTGTTGCGGAGCGGACCAGGGACGCCGGATGGGGCGTATATCCCGTGGCATCAGGCCATGACACAATGATCACCCATGCCGACGAGTTGGCACAGATCCTCATAAACATAAGTAAGCAATAAACCAAGTAAGCTAGGAGAACAGTACATGGCAGCGGACGCATCGAACATCAAGGCGTTGGTTTTTGACGTATTTGGCACGGTGGTGGACTGGCACACATCAGTCACCAAGCACGCCGAGAACTTTGGAAAGGCCAACGGCGTGACAGCAGACTGGGTCGACTTCGCCGAGAGTTGGCGGGCCAAATACCGGCCGTTCATGGACAAAGTGCGCACCGGTGAATTGCCCTGGACTGAACTGGATACGTTGCATCGCATGGGCCTGGAAGAACTGCTGAACGATTTTGGGATCTCCGGCATCAGTGAAGAAGCCAAGGCAGATTTGAACCTCGCCTGGCACCATCTGGACCCGTGGCCGGATTCTCCTCCTGGTCTGACTCGACTCAAGGCAAAGTTCATACTGGCAACAATGTCCAATGGCAATATCGCCCTCATGGTAGACATGGCCAAGTACGCCAACCTGCCCTGGGACACCATCTTGGGCGCTGAACTAGCCCACGCCTACAAGCCCGACGCCAAGACCTATCTGACCGGAGTGGAACTGCTCCACCTCCAGCCGGAACAAGTGATGATGTGCGCTGCTCACCAGGGCGATCTGCTGGCCGCGGCCAAGCAAGGTCTCAGGACTGCGTTCGTGAAGCGTCCCCTGGAGCGCGGTATCAACGGCAAGGTGGATACCACTCCCGACCCGTCATTTGACTTTGTTTGTGATGACTTCAGGGACCTGGCGACACAACTAGGCGTCTAAAACCTCTTAGTTAGGAGCAATTATGGTCCGCTTTGGTGTGCGACTGGAAAATGACCCAACCTTAAGCCCCCAGGACTACCAGGAACTGGCTGCTCAGGCCGAGAAGAACGGCTTTGACGCCGTGTGGGTGCCCGAGGGCGGTGGTCGGGACTCCTTGACCTCCCTGGCGACCATGGCCATGACCACCGAGAAGGTGATGTTGGGCACGGGAATATTGCCCATCTTCGCCCGCACACCGACCAACACAGCAATGGGCGCAGCGGGGATGGCGGCGGTGTCCAACGGCCGGTTCATGCTAGGCCTGGGGGTAGGGCACGCTCCGACCGTCGAGAACAAGGACGGCATCCCCTTCAAACAGCCCATGACCCGCATGCGGGAGACCATCCAGATCATCAAAGGCCTGCTGTCTGGAGAAGAGGTCAATCTGAAGGGCAAGCAGTTCAACCTAAATGGTGCGTCCATGGGCGCGGCTACGCCCAACAATAAGGTGCCCAAAAACATAACGCC
>CAYVIG010000191.1:0-5481 GCA_964451445.1 uncultured Dehalococcoidia bacterium | reverse complement strand
CTGCGGGTTTCGCTCCCTGCGCTGCGATGGTACCAGCGCAGTAGCCCATGCCACCGTGGGTCAGGGTCGGCCAGTCGCCAACCACCAGTACCTGTTTGCCGTCGATCAGTTCTGGATTGCTGTTGGTGACTATGCAATCGGCCATGATCACTGGTCTGCGAGCTTGTATGGTGGTGCGATCCGGACCCAAGAAACCAAAGCTTGCGCCAGCGGCAAGCACTTCTGAAGCTTTGTGCATCACATCTTGATGGGAAACTTCACTGTAGGAGATATAGACCCAGTCCACATGTTCCTGTTTGACAAGTGGAATAAGTTCGGATTCCTCGACGATGGGTATCCCGTATGGGTAAAGGGATTCGCTCAAAGCCTGAGGATAGCTTCGGTCAGCTATGTCTGGGATCGGAGAGGCGGTGAAGGCCACAATCCTGGTCAAGAGGCCATCCCGAAAGACTATGTTGAAATTAGGGAAGTCGCGTCCGGCGGCTCCCATGATGATTACTATGGTCCGCGTATCGTTTCACATCGTGCTTACATTATACGGGGTAGACAGGTGAGGGGCTAAATCGTTCCCCTAACTCAGCCCAAGTACCTCGCCGTCCGGGGTGACATCCATGTCCAGGGCCCTGGGTCTGGTCGGCAGCCCAGGCAGCGTTTGGATGGGACCCGCAAGGGCGTAAAGGAAACCCGCGCCAACGGAAGCCCTGATGTCGGTGATGGGGAAGGTGTAGCCGCCGGGCCGTCCCTTCAGACTCTGGTCATGGGAAATGGAAAGGTGGGTCTTGGCCATGCAGATGGGCAGACCTCCCCAGCCTTTAGACTCGAAGTACCGCAACCGTCTACGGGCCTCAGTAGACCAGCTGACATCGGCTGCGTTATAGATGGTCTGAGCCAGCGCCAGGACCTTGTCTTCGGCAGAGGCGTCGGTGGGATAGGCGTAGGTGACGGTAGGCGTCCCCTGGGAGGCGTCAACCACGGCCTGGGCCAGGTCTTCCCCGCCCGCGCCGCCCTGGGCAAAACCGTCGCATTCCACTGCGGAAGTGGCTCCGGCGTCCATGGCGATCTTCTTCACTGCGGCCAGTTCCTCGGGGCTATCGGTCCCGAACCGGTTGATGGCGACTACACAAGGTAGGCCAAAACTCTTGACGATGCTGATGTGATGGATCAGGTTGTCGCCGCCGGTTATCACCGCATCGGGGTCTGGGTTACCGAGGTCCCTTCTTCTGGTGCCCCCGTGCCATTTCAGCGCGCGGGCGGAGGCCACCAGCACGGCGGCGTTGGGTAAAAGCCCGCTCTGGCGGGTCTTGATGTGCATAAATTTCTCGAAGCCCAGATCAGAGGCGAAACCAGCTTCAGTGATCACATAATCGGCATAGCTCAAGGCCATCTTGTCGGCAATGATAGAACTGCAACCATGAGCGATGTTTCCGAAGGGTCCGGCGTGAATTATGGACGGCTGGCCTTCCATGGTCTGAACCAGGTTCGGCATCACGGTCTGGTGCAGCAGAGTCATCAAAGACCCGGCGAAAGCCAGTTGTTCAACGTTCACCGGCTCCCCATCAGAGGTCTCGCCGACGACGATCCGGTTTAGTCGCTGTCTCAGGTCATCCGGGCTGTCGGCCAGTGCCAGGATGGCCATGATCTCCGATGCTGATACGATATCAAAACGGGCTTCGCGCAGTGGGCCAAAGTTGGCCCCTCCGATGCCCGAGACCAACTGACGCAAACCCCGGTCAGAGGCGTCGGTGACCCGGTTCCACATCAGCCCTCCAGAGTCCAGCCCAGGTATGGAGTTCCGGAATACTTCGTTCTCCACTAGGGCGGCCAGCAGGTTGTGGGCGGAGCCAACGGCGTGGGCATCACCGGTGAAGTGGATGTTGATCTCGTCTTCCGGCACCACCCGTGCCATACCACCTCCTGTGCCGCCGCCCTTGATGCCAAAGATCGGCCCCAGGGTGGGCTCCCGTAGGTTGACGGAGACCTTGTGCCCCAGGCGTCCCATTCCCTGGGTCAGGCCGATGGCGGTCGTGGTTTTGCCTTCTCCGGCGGGAGTGGGGGTGATCCCTGTCACCACCACCAGCTTGCCTCGGTAGTCGGAGGGCGGTTTCAGCGCGTCCAGCGAAATCTTGGCCTTGTACCTACCGTAGGGGATCAGATGGTCTGCGTTTAGGCCGAGTTCATCAGCGATCGTTGTTATTGGCTCCACGTCGTCTCCAAGCGCCAGATTGGGCCAGCTATTATTTAGAAGGTTCCTGTTCCAGACGGTCGATGTCCGTCTCGCTCAGGTTGAAATATTTGGCGTCGGGATGATGGAAAACCACCGCCGATATCGAGGACTCAGGGTCCATCATGAAGCCTTCGGTCAGCTCAACATCCAGGTTGTTCGATACATCCAATAATCTGAAGAGCTGCTCCTGGTCTTCCAACCGGGGGCAAGCCGGGTAGCCGAAGGAGAACCGCTTGCCCCGGTATTGGGTCCGGAACAGGTCCTGGGGAGTTGTTCCGGGTTTGTCGCCAAAGCCCCACATCTGCCGCATCTGTTGGTGGAGCAACTCGGCGAAGGCCTCAGCGCTTTCCAGCGCCAGAGCCGATAGGATGTGAGAGTTCAGGAACTGTCCATCGGCCATCAGTGTCTCGGCTAATTCACGCACCCCAGTTCCAATGGAAACAAGGAACATGCCGACGTAATCGACCTGGCCGCTGCTCTGGGGCAACAGGTAGTCGGCCAAGCAAAGACCGTCCCGCTCCGACTGGCGGCCAAAGTAAAATTGCTCGGCAATCTTTTGGTCTTCGGCCCCGTGGACCAATATCCGTTGGCCGTCCGCGTTGGCCGGGAAGAACTTGAATACCGCGTTGGCCTTGATGTTGCCTTGGGCCAGCATCAAGTCTTCAACCTTTCTTACCGAATCACGGAGTTCTATCGTTGCATGTTCTCCAGATTCCAGGTCGTCGGCGAACCGCCCCTTGTAGCCCAAATGCCTCACGTAGAGCATCTGAGGGTTGATGAGCGGGAATATCTCTTCCAAGGGATGGTCGTTGATCACGTGCAACCGCAGGTCGGGCGGGTTTGGGATGTCAAAGTCGTGCCTCACCCGGGCTGGTGGCACATCTTCACCAACCTCTGCCCCGCTGTTTCGGGCAGCTTCGTCCGCGGCCAGCATCTCTTCGACCTCTTCATCGAAGGTCGTCATCAACTGGGCCCGTTCGTCGGCGTCCTGGATGGTATTGGCCAGGGCCAAACCAGACATGGCGTCGGCGGCGTAGGCCACCATGCCGTCATACTCAGGGGCGATGCGAAGCCTGGTGAACTTGTTGGACAGGGCCGCGCCACCAACCAGCACCGGCGTGGTGATGCCCGCCTGACTGAAGTCCTGGGCCGTCTCGACCATCATCTTGGCCGACTTAACCAGCAGGCCAGAAAGGCCGACCATGTCTGGGTTGTGTTCTCTAACAGCAGCGATCAGTTCTTCCGGCGGCACTTTGATGCCAAGGTTGATCACCTCGTAGCCGTTGTTGCCCAAGATGATCTCTACAAGGTTCTTGCCAATGTCGTGGACGTCACCCTTAACGGTTGCCAGAACAACTTTGCCCTTGACCGCAGCGTCTGACTGCTCCATGTGGGGTTCTAGATGAGATACCGAGAACTTCATGGCCTCGGCCGACTGCAAGACTTCGGCGACAATAAGTTGGTTGGCGTTGAACTGGCGGCCAACCTCCGCCATGCCGTCCATCAGGGGGCCGTTGATGATCTCCAGCGGAGTCCTGATGGTGAGGGCTTCATCCAGGTCTTCGGCAAGGCCCTCTTTGGAGCCTTCGATGATGGCCAGTGCCAGCCGCTCGTCCAGGGGCAGGTTCAACCGCTCCTCTGAAGATGCCTTGGGGGCCTTCTCCCGGAAGTGGTCGGCAAAGGCAGCCACCGGGTCGTCGCCGGAGAACCAGATCAGGTCCTCGGCCAGCTTCCGTTCTTCCTCGGGAATGGTGGCGTAACGCTCCATGCCTTCAGAGTTGACGATGGCCATGTCCAGCCCGGCTAGAACGCAGTGGTAGAGGAAGACTGAATTCAGGACTTCTCTTCCCGCTGCGGGCAGTCCAAAAGATACGTTGGAGATACCGAGCACGGTCTTTACGCCGGGCAGAGTCTCTTTGATCAGACGCACACCCTCAACGGTCTCCGCTCCGCACCCGACATAGTTCTCGTCTCCGGTGCCAACTGGGAACACCAATGGGTCGAAAATGATGTCCTCGATGGGAATTCCGTATTTCTCAGTCAGCAGTTTGGCTGATCGGATGGCCACCTCAAGTTTTCGCTCTTTGGTGACAGCCTGGGCTTGTTCTTTATCGTCGTCGATACAGCCAACAACCAGGGAAGCGCCGTACCGTTTGGCCAGCGGCACCACCGTTTGGAAACGTTCTTCGCCGTCCTCCAGGTTGATGGAGTTGATGATGGACTTACCCTGAAGCTTGGTCAGAGCAAGTTCGATCACCGACGCGTCGGTGGAGTCAATCATGATGGGCGCTTTGACTTTCTTGGTCACTAGGTCAAGGAACTCGGACACATCCGCGGCTTCGTCCCGGTCCGGGTCTTGTAGGCATACGTCCAGGATGTGTGCGCCGTTTCTCACCTGACGGCGTCCAATCTCCGCGGCTTCTTCAAACGAGCCTTCTTTGATCATACGGCGGAACCGCCTGCTGCCAAGGACGTTGGTGCGTTCACCTACGATCGCTGGCCGAATCTCGTCATCGATCAAGAGCGCTTCGATTCCCGAGACACGGCTGTCGGGGACGTCATTCACCGGACGGGCCGGCTTGCCCTCAGCCATCTCAGCCAGCAGTTTGATGTGCTCGGAGACGGTGCCGCAGCAGCCGCCGACGATGTTCACCCAACCGGACTCGGCGAACCGGCCAACGGTCTCGGCCATGCCCTCCGGTGTCTCGTTGTAATTGCCGTCTTCGTCGGGCATGCCTGCGTTGGGCAGGCATGCCACCGGAAACTTGGAAAGGGCCGCCAGCGTCCTGATGTGATCGGTCATGAAACTGGGGCCTGTGGCGCAGTTGATACCGATCCAGAGCAGGTCGCGGTGTGCCAGGGACGTATAGAAGGCCTCGGCGTCTTGACCAGCCAACAGTGTTCCCATGGGTTCCACTGTGCCCTGGACTGCAACCGGCACTTCAGTGCCCAGTTCGGCAAAGGCCCGGTCGATGCCTTCCAGACCGGCTTTGACGTTAAGTGTATCTTGGCTGGTCTCCAACAAAAGCAGGTCTACTCCGCCCTCGATGAGTCCGGCGGCCTGGATGTGATAGTCGTTGGCCAGTTCTTCAAAGGTGATACCTCCGGTGACGGAGATGGTCTTGGTGGTGGGACCCATGGAACCGGCAACGAACCGGGGTTTGTCCGGGGAGGACTCTGCAACGGCAGCTTTCAAGGCCAGGGCAGCGCCTTCTTTGTTGATCCGACGGGCTTCGTGGGCCAGGTTGTACTCAGCC
>CAYVIG010000190.1:0-5489 GCA_964451445.1 uncultured Dehalococcoidia bacterium | reverse complement strand
ATCGAAAAAGCGCTTGAAGGCGCAGACATGGTCTTCCTGGCCGTCGGTATGGGTGGCGGAACAGGAACCGGCGCTTCACCAGTCATCGCACAGATCGCCAAAGAATCCGGCGCTTTGACTGTGGCAGTGGTGAGCAAGCCCTTCTCCTTTGAAGCAAGCATGCGGAAGAAGAACGCCGATGAGGGTATCGCCAGATTAAAGGACAACGTCGATACGTTGATTGTCATCGATAACGACCGACTGTTGCAGCTCAATTCCCAGGGCGATCAGACCTACACCTGGGAAGATGCGCTGAAGATGGCAGACTCGGTCCTGCAACAAGGAATTCAAGCGATCGCCGAAGTGGTAACAGTCCCAGGCGAGATCAATGTGGACTTCGCTGACGTCCGCACCATTTTGAACAACGCCGGTCCCGCCTGGTTGGCCATCGGCCGAGGCAAAGGTGAGAACCGGGCCGTGGACGCAGCTCGTCAGGCAACCAAGAGTCCGTTGCTGGACATCTCGATGGATGGTGCCAAGAGGATACTGTTCGTCATATCCGGTGGACCGACCCTGACACTACAGGAAGTTCAGGATTCAGCACGCGTGATTCAAGACCTGTCTGATCCCGACGCCAATATCATCTTTGGTACCTGTCGGGACGCTAAGTTGGATGACGAAGTCAAGATCACCATGGTTGCCGCATCGTTCCCGGTCATGGCCGAGAACCAGCAACTACGGGAAGACGAACTGGAGCGACTGCTTCAGGATGTGATCCCACAATCGGAAGAAGACATGGACGTACCGACGTTCTTGCGAGGCCGCACCGCCAACAAGAACCGAGGCTTTTTCCGGTAAAATTCGCAAATGAAGTAAAGGCTCTCGGAATCACCGGTCATGGTAGAGTAAATAGACGGAAAAGCTACATGATGGCGACTCTGTATCGGGCCGAGAGCCCTTTAAAAACTGAGTAATGTTCTCGGAGGCCTAAGCGCACTAATCCCACTTTATATTTGCAACCAAATCAGGTGCCGAGAATCAATTTTCGACCGCTCTTCATAATTGGAGGGCGGTCTTTTTTGTGCCTCGATATGGAAAGGTGATGAATTCCATACGAATTACGTATTCCGTAGTAGTTTGACAATGTATTAATCAGTATATAGACTCTAGGCACTATAGATAGTAGGTTTGGTTAACAATAACACGATATATAGTATTTAATACGAATTTAAGAAAAGTATAAAAGCAAACCTAAATGCACTGTCCATTCTGCGGAAACCCACATTCAAAGGTAACCGATTCACGGGTTGTGGACAGCGGAATCCGGCGAAGGCGTGAATGCCAAAGCTGTGAACTCCGGTTCACAACCTACGAACGAGTCCAGGCCGCCTCTTTGATGGTGTCCAAACAGGACAATCGAAGAGAGGAATTCAACCGTGAAAAACTTGTCTCGGGCATCAGAAAAGCCTGCACCAAGAGACCGGTCCCCTCGAGGACCATCGACAAAATGGTCGAAGACATTGAGGCCGAATTACAACACCTGGGTCACATGGAGGTTTCAACAACCGCCCTTGGCACGATGGTGATGGAAAGGCTCAGGGAACTGGACCGGGTGGCTTACATCCGTTACGCCAGCGTCTACCGAGCCTTCCAGGACATAGAGAGTTTCGAGGAAGTGGTTAGGGACTTGCGAGACGAAGCCCAATTACCGCTTCTGGACATGCCCCCGGCGCTACCTAAGAAGGGTCGCAGGCGGGCAACGGAACGGGAAGCAGAATTTCATCCGACTCAGAAAAAAGGCAACAACGGCATGAATCAGAGTGATCGACAAAGCGAGAACCCCCAACCAGGCCTGATCAATCAAGAGTAATCAACTCGTAATGGATGGTCAGGAATAATAGATATAGGGCAATTTTTAATTGGAAGCATTATTCAATCATTTTTTCAAGGAGCCGCAAAATGAACGGCAATCTGCAGTATTCCGCCCTAACCCGACTACTAACCCTTAACAACCAGGTGCATGACCTGGAGAACCAGATGCTGACGGAATCGGTCCCCATCGCCGTTATCGGGATGACGATTTCAGACCAGATGGTGTCCGCCAGCCGCATCGCGGAGATACAAGACGAGATCGACCAGGCCACCCGAGCCAGTTTGGCCACCTGCTGGTTGGGCAACTCGGACGAAGAAGAAGAGTACGAACTCTAAGCTTCTGGGTTAGTCGTCTTAAATGAGAACATCCGGGGAATCCGGATAGTTCGACAAACTTCCAGGGGTTTGCTGGGTTTTCTTGAGACGTGTGTGATTGTGAATGTGTGGGGCGGATCAAAGATCCGCCCTTATGTATTACATCAATCAATCTTCCGTATGGTGTAAATGAAGTTTGGTTGATTCGGTGATATAGGCCGTCGTTTCTCAGGGGCAGTGTCAGCAAATCGACTGTTCTCCGAAGAACCGCGGACCAGTGAGATTTCGACTCTATTCTGTCGCGTCCGTCCATATGCGGTAGTTCAACCCCGTCTTTCACCACCGCCTTCCCACTTACCGCGGGAAAAACGAAGTTCCGTTCTCGGGATTTTTCCCCCGCTCGCTTCCCTCATAGGAGTTCCCCATTACCCCCTGTCAAGTAGACGTTTTCGCCTCATAATATTCCCCTAAATTCTATTGACTTCGGCAAAATCCAAGCGCTAGAATTCGCCTACTACTTTTTGTAGTTCGTGAAATACTGACCACATCATGTTGTAGTAGGTAACATAATGGAGGCCCCCATATGTGGTATGTTAAAGACAGTGTTTCGGACCGGATAATCTCTGCTTCTTAGCACTTTTAAAGCATGCTCATTCCCTGGCAGGGACTGACGATTAGGCGGCGATATTTCGGGCAGCCAGTGCTATAAAATAAAGAACGTTTTGGGGCATTGTCCAACGCCGCTATCATTGATTGAATGAGGAACATCGACATGACCGCAACTCACGAAGGCCCAATAATTCAAACCGGTACGAGTTCAGATATCCGAGAAAGGCGACGACGCATATCTACGGCTCTTGAGGCCGCTGGAATAGCCCAACAGACCAATGACCGTTCCACAGAATTGAGCACCAACGCCAAAGTGGTGCTGGAACGCCGCTACCTCTCTAAAGATCGTGAGGGAAACGTCCTTGAAGATTCGGTGGGGATGTTCCGCCGGGTCGCTGAGAACCTCTCTCAGGCCGACAAGAACTATGGGGCTACCGAAGGACAGCGACAGGCCACAGAGGACAAGTTCTTCTTGGCGATGCAACGCTTGGAACTTCTTCCCAATTCGCCCACATTGATGAATGCAGGTCGGGAGCTACAACAGCTTTCGGCATGTTTCGTATTGCCTATTGAAGACAACTTGGGTTCCATCTTCGACAAGGTCAAGCAGACCGCTCTGATCCACAAGAGCGGCGGCGGAACCGGTTTCTCCTTCAACCGTCTACGGCCAGAGGGCGATGTGGTTGGTTCCACCGGAGGGATCGCCAGCGGTCCGGTCAGCTTCATCCGTGCCTTTGACGCCGCAACAGATGTGGTGAAGCAGGGTGGGACTCGCCGTGGTGCCAACATGGGCATCCTGAACGTCAACCATCCCGACGTTGAGAAGTTCATCAGCGCCAAAGAAGACGGCAAGAACCTCAGCAATTTCAATATATCCATCGCCGTGAATAAAGACTTCATGGAGCGGGTGAAGGCTGGTCAAGAGTTTGACTTAGTCAACCCTCGTACCGGCCAGATCACTGGCCAATGCAACGCCAAAGAGCTCTTTGACAAGCTCACTCACATGGCCTGGAAGACCGGTGACCCGGGATTGATCTTCTTAGATGTGATTAATCGGGATAACCCCAACCCGCAATTGGGTCAGATCGAAAGCACCAACCCGTGCGGCGAGCAGCCATTGCTGCCCCACGAGTCTTGCAATCTGGCATCCATCAACGTTGCCCGCATGGTGCACATCGCGAACGGTGACACCATGATTAACTGGGAACGTTTGGATGAGACCGTCGATATCGCCGTCCACATGTTGGACAACGTGATCGATATGAACAACTATCCCATCCCTGAGATTGAGGAGATGAGCAAGAAGACCAGGCGCATCGGCCTTGGTGTCATGGGATTCTCCGACCTGTTGATAGAACTGGGAATCAGGTACGACTCCGAAGAAGGCCTGCAGACCGCTGGCGATGTGATGCGCAGAATCCAAGA
This sequence comes from uncultured Dehalococcoidia bacterium, assembly GCA_964451445.1. Taxonomy (GTDB): domain Bacteria; phylum Chloroflexota; class Dehalococcoidia; order Lucifugimonadales; family UBA3495; genus UBA9611. Next base: position 1,289 of record CAYVIG010000190.1, on the reverse strand, counting down.
GCGCACACATCAGGCGTCCTCTGAACTGGCCCACATACGGGGATCATTCCCCGCCTGGGATGGCAGCATCTACAGTCGGCCTGGCGGAGACAGCACAGTACGTCCCATGCGGAATTCAGCGCCGACGACCATTGCGCCTACTGGGACCATCAGCATCATCGCTGGCGCATCCAGCGGCATCGAGCCATTGTTCGCCCTGAGCTATGTTCGAACCGTGATGGATAACACCAAGATGGTGGAAGGTAACCCGTACTTCGAGGCTGTTGCCCGTCAGGAAGGGTTTTACTCAGAAGAACTTATGAACGAGTTGGCCCAGACCGGTAGCCTGGAGACACTGGACATTCCCGAGTGGGTCAAAGATGTCTTCCGTGTTTCGCATGACATAGCGCCTGAATGGCACGTGAAGATGCAGGGTGCGGTTCAAGAGTATGTGGACAACTCGGTTTCAAAGACCATCAACTTCCCCCATGACGCGACGGAAGAAGAGATAGCCGGCGCTTACATGCTGGCCTATGAATTGGGCTGTAAGGGAATTACCGTCTACCGCGATGGCAGCAAGGATGGCCAGGTGCTTAGCACCGGCCAGACCGGAACTAGTGAGGCTCAGGAAGATGAGGTACTCACCCCGCGCAAGCGTCCCCAGGCCATCAAGGGCGTGACTGAACGGGTCCGTACCGGCCACGGCAACATGTACGTGACCATCAACTTCGATGAGGCGGATACGCCCTTTGAATTGTTCGGCAACCTAGGCAAGGCTGGTGGCTGTGACTCCGCCCAACTGGAAGCAATATCCAGGTTGGTGTCCCTGGCGCTCCGTTCTGGTATTGAGCCAGGCACAGTCATAGATCAGCTGCGCGGCATCACCTGCTGCCCAGCTTGGGATGAGGGCACTCTGGTGCGTTCCGGCCCCGACGCAGTGGCTCTAGCGTTGGAGCGGCACACCGCTGGCGTAGATCACCATGGTGACGCGAGCGAAACCAGCGAACTGCAGTTGAAATTCACTCCGCAAGTTGTCGGCGCCGAAAACGGTAACGGAAATGGCACAGGAAACGGTCACTTGAAAGAGATACTAAACGCTCGCAAGTGTCCTGAGTGCAACACGCCGGTCATCTTTGAAGAGGGATGTATGAAGTGCGTTGCATGTAGTTGGAACAAGTGCGACTAGCGCGCAATTCGAGTAGATAAGAAGGACGAGAGGACCTTAACAAGACATTTTAGGCAGGCCTGACTGGTACAGGGTGGGTTGTGTGGAGGCCGACTGCTGCTGCGGCTAATCGAGTCTCATGTGC
>CAYVIG010000189.1:0-5501 GCA_964451445.1 uncultured Dehalococcoidia bacterium | reverse complement strand
AAGCTGGTCATTGATAACCGATAGCTGCTTATGCTAACTGACAAATTCGGCAGGCCCATGCGTGACCTCCGCATCTCCGTGACCGACCGATGCAACTTCCGGTGTCCTTATTGCATGCCCGCTGAGATCTACGGTGAGGCCTATGAGTTCTTGCCCCGAGCCGACATACTCACTTTCGAGGAATTGACCCGAGTGGTTAGCATCTTCGCCGAGTTGGGCATCGGCAAACTGCGCATCACCGGCGGCGAACCACTACTTCGTAATGACCTCGCCGAACTCCTGGGCATGTTGACTGGCATCCAAGGCATCGATGACCTGACACTAACGACCAACGGGTACCTGCTGAGCCAGTTTGCCCAGCAACTGAAGGACGCCGGCCTAGATCGCATCACCGTCAGCCTGGATAGCCTGGATGACGAGGTCTTCAAGACCATGAACGGGCGCGGGTTCACCACCGAACGCGTCCTGTCATCCATCCAAAAAGCTTCAGAGGTGGGACTCTCTCCCATCAAGATCAACTGTGTGGTGCAGAAGGGTGTCAACGACCACACCATCGTCAATCTGGCCCGCCACTTCAAAGGCACCGGCCATATCGTCCGCTACATCGAATATATGGATGTGGGAAATAGGAACGGCTGGCAATCGGAACACGTTGTCTCCGCCGAGGAGATCATCTCCCGCATCGACGCCGAAATGCCCCTGGTACCCACCGAAAGTAACTATCAAGGTGAGGTAGCCACGAGGTACCGTTATAAGGACGGTGGCGGAGAGATAGGCCTGATTGCCTCGGTGACCAAGCCTTTCTGCGGCGACTGCACTAGGGTCAGGCTGTCCACGGACGGCAAGATCTTCACCTGTCTCTTCGCCAGTGACGGCGTAAGTCTGATGGACCCGATTCGCTCCGGTGCTACCGACGACGACCTGAGAGAATTGATTACCGATATATGGTCAGCCCGGGCAGACCGGTACTCAGAGGAACGCGTCGCCTCGCCCACCGAACCGGGCGCACCCAGAAAGACCGAGTTGTACCAGATAGGGGGGTCGGGAGCTGTCAGCCGTTAGCATTCAGCAACCAGTAAAGCTGAATGCTAACGTCTGACAGCTATAGCTTTTATGCAGATTAACGGATATGTGATACACACTGACGGCGCGTGCAAGGGCAATCCCGGAAGGGGCGGCTGGGGCGCAGTCATCGAACAAAACGGAAACCAGACCATCATCTCTGGCGGCGAACCTCAGACGACAAATAACCGCATGGAAATGACGGCGGTGATCAAGGGCCTGGAGGCCATCGACCCCGCTGCGCCGGTGCTAATCAGTTCAGACAGCACTTATGTGATCAACACCATGACCAAGGGCTGGAAGCGGAAGGCCAACCATGACCTTTGGGAGCAACTGGACCGGCTGGTCAAGAACAGGAACATCTCCTGGCGCTGGGTCCGCGGCCACAACGGAGACCGGGGTAACGAACTCGCCGACTCCGCAGCCACCAAAGAGGCAGGCACAGCCAAGTAAGTCTCACCAACACCGCTCATCATGTCCTTCCGCGGAAGGACGTCGAAGGACACGCCATCGCTGAGGAGCGCTACACCGTTATGTCCACCACCGAGAACAACCCAGACATTCACCTGACTCATCTGGACGACCAGGGCAACGCCAAGATGGTCGATGTGGGCGATAAAGACATCACCAGTCGTGTGGCTGTGGCCCGAGGCCATGTGTCCATCCAGCCGGGGACGCTGCGATTGATCAAAGACGGGTTGATGAAGAAGGGCGATGTCCTGACCATTGCCCAGATCGCCGGCATCATGGGTGCCAAGAAGACTTCAGAGTTGATACCACTCTGTCATCCGATGCCGTTGGACAAGGTGGATGTGGACCTAGATCTAAACGATTCTGAATCCCGCATAGAGATCTCTGCCACCGCTAAGACCACCTCTCGCACTGGAGTGGAGATGGAAGCCCTAACTGCCGTCACAGTGGCGGCGCTCACCCTCTACGACATGTGCAAAGCCGTGGACAGGGGCATGCGCATTGAAGCCGTCCGGCTGGTGCAGAAGAGCGGCGGCCGCAGCGGAGACATCAACCTAGAACCCTAGCGACTTGTCGCGTTTTCATGGGGCTACGTTTTCGCCCTGGGCGTGTGTTTCCGACCAGTATTTTCCTCAGCTAAAAAAGCTTAGAAATTCCCCTGTGGATCCATACCCATGAAGAACTGTCCGGCGGTCTCAAAGTGGGTGGCCCGTCCTTGGATGTGCTGGGAGACCACGTGGATATCCTGAAACTGACGCTGTATCGGGTTGGTGGCCAAGATAGCGTTGGAGCCGCACAACTCGTAGGAAGTATCGACGATCTCCTTGGCCTTCCTGATGCCAAAGGTGGCGGCCAGCCTTAACTTGATCCGCTGTTCAGTGGTCAACGGCGTTCCCGATTGTGCGCTCTCCCACACTGAAGCATGGGCCTCCCGCAAGAACGCCTTGGCTGAGTGCCATACTGCCTCGGCTTCCCCTATGCTCCTCTGGGTGGTGGGTTCATCCTGGAGCAGTCTGAAAGCCCGACCCGGAATCTTGACCTCCGCCAGTTCCATCGCCGTTGCTAGGCTGGCCTTAGCGATGCCCAGAGCCACTGTCGAGAACCCAGACGCAAACAGCAACGTGATTGGTATGCCATACGCTGGACCGTCTTCTCTGGGCTTGTTGGTTGGACTGTAAGTCCTCTCTTCGGGAATGAACATGTCATCCACTTCAAAGCTGAAACTGGCAGTTCCTCTAAGTCCCTTGACCGGCCAGAAGTCGACGAATTTGACGTCGCTCTTCGGTATCAGCATCACGCGTCCGGATTCCCGGTTGAACGCGGCTTCCGGTTGTTGCCCCTCCGGCAAGACCGGAGCCAATGCCGCGATCCAGGTCGCATGGGTTATCCCGCTGCTGAAATTCCACCGGCCGCTTAGCTTGTAACCTCTGTCGCAAGGGATAGCCCTTGCCGAAGACGCGGGCGGCCCGTTGGTCACCACTGCGCGTCCGTCTGCGTAGATCTGATCCGCGATTCCCTTGGGCATCCGAAGCGAGTTTGTGGAGAACACATTGTTCTGGTTGATGCACCATGCGGTGCTGCCGTCCACGGCGGCAAAGATCTCCAAAATCTTCAGGAATTCGGGGTGGTCCAATTGTGCGCCGCCCAGTGATTTGGGCAGCAACAGCCGGAAGAACCCCTTGTCGGCCATTTCATCGGTCAATGCAGTGGGAAACTGTCGGTCATTATCGATCTGGTCGGCATTCTCTGCCACGCGTTCGGCCAGCTCGTGGGCCGTGTCGAAGTAGTGATTTAAGTCGTGTTGGGGAAATGCCATTCGTTCTCACCTTGAAAAATCGAGGCTCTCGGCGGATATCTTGCGTAGATACCAACAGGACCTTTATTTAACACATATCTGGCTTTAATAGCTCGTTGGCCCGAAGCCTAGACTTGGACGCAATGCGGAGCATCATGGGCTAGAGAGGTCGCCGCAAATTTAAGACTATCACCTCGCGTTGTCAATCACGATCTCTAATTTCCCAGCCTTGCCCTGCCATATTTTGGCTTTTACAATGCAGGCCCATTGTCCGTCACCAGGGTTTGTCCTTGTGAATCGAACTTTTCAACCCACACGCCACAACGCGGAGGTTTCATGACCAGTGAAGCATTACCCCCGGACGAGTTACTCCGACGGGCCTCGGACATACTTCCGGTCCTGAGAGAGAGGGCGGCTGAGACAGAGAACCTCCGCCGAATCCCCGACGCGACAGTGGAGGAACTCCGGTCATCTGAACTGCTGCGTGTCGGCGTTCCGAAAATGTTTGGAGGTCTCGACGTCGACTACAGTTTGATGTTTGAGATTGGTGCTCTGCTGAGTACCGCCTGCGCCGCCACTTCTTGGTGTTTTTGTATCTGGACGGCCCACTCCTGGTTGGTCGGACATTGGCCGGCCGAAGCTCAACAAGAGGTCTTCAGGGATGGCCCTGATGTTCTCAGTTCAAGCTCTCTCAATCCTGGGAAATCTACCCTGGAAAAGAACTCCGACGGGTTAAATCTTTCTGGACGCTGGGAATTTTCCAGTGGGTCTGACGCTGCTGAGTGGGTGATGGTCGGTGCTATGGGCTCAGATGGACTCGTCTGGGTATTGGTACCTCGCTCCGACTACGAGATTGACGACACCTGGTTTGTATCTGGTCTCAAGGGCACCGGAAGCAAGGACATCGTCATCAAAGATGCCTTTGTGCCTGATTATAGGGTCCTGGATTTCCAACGAGCCGGGAACGGAGATTGGACAGGATGGGAGATGCATCAGCAGGACCGCTATCGCCTGCCCGCACCAGTATTACTTGGGTGGGACCTGGTCACGCCGATGCTTGGAATCGCCCAAGGGGCGATCAACGAGTTCACAACTAAGCTTGCCAGCACATCAGGACCAGGTAGGACTGCAGATTCCGAGGGAGTACAGTTACGCCTGTCTCAGTCCTCCGCCGAGTTAGATGCGGCTCGTGCTCTGATGAAGGAAGACATTGCGTGGATCTTCAAGAAAGCCAAAACTGGTGATGCGTTCAGCACATTGGAGAGGGCGAGAATCAGGCGAGACAAGGCCTTTATAGCCCAGCTGTGCTTAAGTTCGGTAAACCGGTTATTTGAGGCCAGTGGGGCTCACGGCATCTTCGAATCTGGAATCCTGCAACGCTTTCACCGTGATATCCAGGCTGCGGTCCGTCGTGACGGGTTCATGATGGAATTTGGCGGACTACAATACGCTCGCGTCGCCCTTGGGCTCGAACCAAACGGAAGGATCTAGCAGTCGACTCTAGATCCTCTTAGCAAAGAGGCCAAGCTAGTCCGTCTAACCTTGGCGAGCAAGTTCTACCTGAAGAACTTGTATCGCCGTCGTGGCGTAGGCGATGTACTGTTCTGGAGTCAGGTCCAACTCCGTTAGCTGCTCCACGTGGTCAACCTCTACAGGCCCAACCGCCCCTGGAATCATTCTAAGATCCAACTCAGAGATCTCACCGGTGGGCAGAATCACCACGCAACCAAGGTCGGTTGGTTTCTGGAATTCAGGGCTAGACGGCATCTCCAGCTCGATGGCCTGCAGGGTCATCATCCCATAGAACGGAGGGAAGGGGTCTAGTTTTTCGGCCAGAGCTACGACCGTTGCGCGCAATAGGTGGGCCCTCTCCCGCAACTTGGCTTCCGGAGTGCTCTCTGGAGCAGGAGAATCAGGGGTTGTACCTTCAGATTTGATCGTCATTGCCCGATTCTATACTTCCAATGCCTTATACGCTAATTGACACTGCCAAACAGAGGCCATTAACATAGTTAGTCGAGGCCAAAATCGATCGAGGCCCGCTTGTCTTCCTCCGTTTTGAAGTAGGCGGTCGCGATAATTATTGGACTCATTACTTCAGAGGCACACCTTGGCGGCTGGTCGGGTGGTCTCCACGTGGCACCGTAGCTCAGTGGTTAGAGCGGGCGCTTCA
>CAYVIG010000188.1:0-5515 GCA_964451445.1 uncultured Dehalococcoidia bacterium | reverse complement strand
TGGGCCGGGTGAAGCTGGGAGACCTGGGCTTCGACGTTGCCCACTTGAACCTGCATAAGACCTTCAGCACCCCCCACGGCGGTGGCGGACCTGGCGCTGGGCCGGTGTGCTGCACTGAACAGCTTGCGCCCTACTTGGCGGCTCCAATCGTCAGCCAGACCGGCGACACATACGAGCTTTCCACACCGGAAAAAAGCATCGGGAAACTGAGCGGTTTCCATGGAAACTTTGGCGTGCTGGTCCGTGCCTACACATACATCCGGACGTTGGGTGACGCTGGTATCAAATCCATCAGTGGCAACGCGGTGTTGAGCGCCAACTACATGATGAATGCCCTGCGTGGCGTCTATTACCTGCCCTACGACCGCACCTGCATGCACGAGGCCGTGTTCTCAGCCGACTTCCAGAGGGAACGCGGTTCCAGTGGTCTGGAGATAGCAAAGCGGCTGTTGGATTACGGTTTCCATGCGCCGACCATGTACTTCCCGCTGATCGTCCATGAGGCGCTCATGATCGAGCCCACAGAATCAGAAACTAAAGAAACCATCGACGCGTTCATACAGGCCCTCATCGACATAGACCGAGAGGTCACCGAAGACACGGAGCTGGTCAACAGCGCACCCCATACCACTCCGGTAGCCAGGCTAGACGAGGCCAAAGCGGCCCGCCAACCCGACCTACGATGGGTCTCCGAATCGGCTGATTAGCTTCTCGCTAAGCGTGACGAACGGTAATTATTTCTTCTGCCGATAGTCCTAAGCCCGTCGAAGGATCTCTCTCACTAGCCTTCTTTTCAGCCTCAATCTCTTCATTTTGAAATCGCGTCATGCTACTAAAATCGTGCTTGAGACAACCACGATTTAGAGATTCGCTCATTCCCGTCAGAACTACATTTGCAATTAGTGGTGGAAAATGCTTGATCACCATTGACTTTCCTTTTACATTCTGTGGCCCTCTGATCGCCAAAATCACCAATGGAAAAGAGGGAATTGAAATGAGCTTGCCTGTCACGGCAACCAAGGCTTCATTGTTCGTGATGATGCTTGCGTTCCTCGCGTTTCGAAAAACTCGGTGGTGGGCTTGCGACTCGAACCGGTTGACGTCCAACAGCTCATCGCAGTCGGCAGTACCTCAGATGGAGAAGGGTCCGGAGGAAAGTGACCCAATATCCGTCGGTATGCTAGGCACCTGACTCAGGTACCTACTGAGACCAGGTTCAACGAAGAACAGTGGTGGAACAAGAATTAGCAGGTGACCAAACACCCGGACCAGAGAATGATAGTCCGTGAGATCGCAAAGATCGTTGGTCGCGGCCCCAGACAGATCCGTAGTACGTGAGCGACTCCGTGACCTGCGTTCTGCGGTGCCGCAGACTAAGCGCAACCAAACCTGAAATCAGACGGCTCGTAACCGTCGTTCCCCTCCTTCTAGACGAGCGTATCGTAAGATTGGTAGATTCCTTTCTCTCAATCTTGAGGCCCCTCGACGTTAATTGATACCCCCCTCTTTTTCCCAGTATCGGCCATGCTTCCCTCTCGCCTTCCTGTGCTGTAACCTAGCCCCAATCCCAACCGGGACATGACTGACTGAACTACTAAAAGGGGAGACCATTATGAAGGCGATTCGCGCGTATGAGATCGGCGGACCCGAGGTTCTGAAACTGGAAGATGTTCCCGATCCAACACCAGGACCAGGCGAGGCCGTGGTCGACCTAAAGTCCATAGGCGTCAACTACACCGACGTATCCAGTCGGAAGGGCACCAACGTGCCAGCAAGCTTCCCATGGACTCCTGGCCGGGAAGGGTGCGGCGTGGTCACCGCCATTGGAGAGGGCGTCACTGAGGTTTTAGTGGGCGACCGGGTGGCCTATGCTATGCACACCGGTTCCTACGCTGAAAAACAGGCCGTGCCATCCTGGCTGCTAGTCCGCATTCCCGACGCTATGGACTTTGCCACCGGTTCTGCCTCGCTCCTCCAAGGTATGACTGCCCATTTTCTGGTGTTCGGCGTTGCCAGACTCAATCCTGGTGACCAGGTCTTGGTCCACGCCGGTGCCGGTGGGATGGGTTTGCTTCTGATCCAGTTGCTCAAACGATTGGGAGTGCACGTCTTCACCACTGTCTCGACAGAAGCCAAAGCTGAGATGGCAACCAAGGCAGGGTCCGACCAGACGATCCTCTACACTCAGCAGGATTTTGAAGAGGAGATACGCAAGGCCACTGGCGGCCAGGGCGTGAACATGGTTTTGGACGCAGTGGGTCAGACCACTTTTGAGAAGGGTTTCAAATGCCTTGGTCGCCGGGGTTATATGGTGCTGTACGGACAAGCTGGCGGCGCGGTCACTGATACCAACACACGGGCCCTCCAGAACGGTTCTCTTTACCTTACCCGCCCCAGTCTAGGCGATTACACCGCCACCCGCGATGAACTGTTGCAGCGAGCACAAGAAGTCCTCGGCTGGGTTCAGTCCGGAGAACTTAACTTGCACATTGGCCTGACCTTGCCTCTATCCGAGGCCGTGGAAGCCCACCGTCAATTGGAAGGCCGAGAAACCACCGGTAAAATTTTACTGAACCCAGGCTGAGCCTACACCCAAAAACCTTCGGTGGGTCGATGTTTTTGTTCCCCAATAATTATCATTTGCCATGTAGAATGGCACCGGCGTTATTCTGATGAACATTTAGGTTTGAGGTTTTTCATGGCAGAGAAGTTTTCTGGGGTTCACTGGATGCTGGCGACCCCTTTCCACGAGGATGAGAGCATCGATCTCCACGGTCTGGGCAATCTGGTAGATAAAGTCGTTTCCTCGGGTTGCAGGGGCATGGTCTGCCTCGGCGTGACCGGCGAGGCAGCGCGGCTGACCGACGGCGAGCGTTATCACCTGGCGGAAAAGGTCATCCAAGGCTCAGAAGGCCTTCCAGTCACAGTCGGGACGACCGCAGGCAGCACTATGGCAGCCATTGAACGCAGCAAGGAAGCGGAGAAATTGGGCGCCGCCGCCGTGATGGTTTCACCACCTCCCATGGGCAAACCCAACCCTGAAGCAGTCATCGGCCACTACTCCAGGTTGGCTGATGCCATAGATATCCCCATCGTGGTCCAGGATTACCCCTCCACGTCGGGCGTCCATATGTCCCCTGAGTTCATCGCGGACCTGAACAGCCGCGTACCAGCCGCCCAGTATCTGAAGCTGGAAGACCCGCCCACACCACCAAAAATCTCAGCCATTCGCAAGCTGGTTGGAGATAACATGCCAATCTTCGGCGGCCTCGGCGGGGTGTTCCTGCTGGAGGAATTGGCCAGAGGTTCCGCCGGAGCCATGACAGGCTTCGCTTACCCAGAGGTCTTGGTGGATATCTGCCGGTTGATGGCTGAGGGTGATAACAAAAAGGCCGAAGAGCTCTTCTCCCGCTGTCTGCCTCTAATGCTCTTCGAGTTCCAAGAAGGCATCGGCGTGGGCATCCGCAAGTACGCCCTGAAGAGCCGTGGGTTCATCGAGTGTTCCAGGGTCCGCCACCCTGGCCCCAACCCCAACGAGGAAACGCAGCAGGAGTTCCACCGTCTGGTGGAGGCTGTGGGGTTGGGTTCGCTATAGCGTGAGCCTCGCCGTGCATTGGGGTGGCTGCGGAATGTTGATCGGTTGACGCGAAGTAGGGTGGGTTAGAAACCCGCCCCTACGGTTTCAAGATCACCAAATTTCTTGCCGTAGCACACATCCGCTAGTCTTGAGCCCGTCGAAGTGCCCGCATAAGTCATATCCTGCTGAGGATGGCTTACTCGCTGCGGTGGTTCGATAGGCTCACCATGAACGGCGGAATAGAAGAATTCTTACTGCGCCGTCCAGCCGCCGTCAATCACCAGTTCGCTGCCGGTCACGAATGACGATTCGTCTGAAGCCAGATAGAGCACCCCGTAGGCCACATCTTCCGACTCTCCGTACCGTCCCAGGGGTATGCGGGAAATCATCCTCTTCTGCACCGCCACATCGGAACGCCGAGCTTCGGTCATGGGAGTCACGATTGGCCCAGGATGCACCGAGTTGACTCTGATACCCTCTGATGCGTACTGGATGGCGGCCGATTTGGAGAAGATGCGGACAGCCCCCTTGGAGGACTGGTACTGCGGACTGCTCTCTCCCATACCGACCAATCCCAATTGAGATGAGATATTTATGATGGAGCCGCCTCCGGCTTTACGCATCTCAGGAATCGCTGTTTTCGTGCCCAAGAAGACCCCTTTGGCGTTGATGTTCATCACACGATCCCAGTCATCAACTGAGGTCTCTTCGATGCTGCCCCTGGCGCTCACTCCGGCATTATTCACCAGAACATCCAGCCTGCCGTAGTGAGTCACTGTCTCATTTACTGCTGTGGCCCAATCGGCCTCACTAGTCACGTCCAGATGCACAAAGACTGCTTCCCCTCCCCCCGCAGCGATCTTCTCGGCCAGGGTATTGCCTTCTTCGTCGCGCACATCGCCAATAACAACCTTGGCGCCTTCTTGAACAAATAACTCTGCCTCATAAGCCCCCATTCCCCGGCTCCCGCCGCTGATGAGGGCAACCTTTCCTTGCAGACGCATGTTGGCTCCTTGGGTGGTTAGTTCAGTTTGGTAGGTCTTGCGGGGCGTTCTTGTGTGGGGTATTTCACTCCATCCCAACCTTCCCCCTAGGGGGAGGGGTTCTGGGTCCCCTTTGCGGGCTTTTGGATCCCTCCCCCGCGGCGGGAGGGGTTGGAGTGAGGGCTTCCGCCTAGTACCTAGTCTGCTGGTTCATGGGTGTGTAGGTTCCAGGGTGCACCGAGCTTAGGCCCGCGTCCACTGGGAGGCATATTCCCGTTATCCAGCGGGCTTCCTCACTAGCCAGGAAGAGCGCCGCGTATCCCACGTCCCAAGCAGTGCCCTCCGACTTCAGAGGTGCGGCATCAGAGCGGAATTGGCGCAGATCGTCGTTCATCCTTGGTGCCACCATGGGAGTGTAGACCAGGCCTGGGGCAATTACATTTACCCGAATGTTGTCTGCGGCGTGGTCGGCAGCCATCGAGAATGTCAGACCGATTACACCAGCCTTGGAAGCGCTGTACGGTGTGCTGCTATGGGCCCTTAGTCCGGCGATAGACGCGATATTGATGATCGCACCGCCGCCGCCACTGGAGATGATGTGAGGTATGGTCGCTTTGCTGGCCAGCATAATGGTCTTCAAGTTGACGGTCATTACCTTGTCCCAGGCTTCTTCTGTAACCTCAACAACCGTGCCTCGCTGTGAGATGCCTACGTTATTGTCCAAGATATCCACCCGGCCATAGCGTTCCATGACCGCTGCTGCCATTCTCTCACAGTCCTCGATGCTGGTCATGTCACCCTGCAGGGTAGAAGCGACGCCGCCCTCTTCCTGAATCAGTTCCAGGGTCTCTCGGGCTCGATCTTCCTGAAAGTCCACCAACAGGACCTTGGCCCCCTCCCTGGCGAACAATATAGACGCTGCTTTCCCATTGCCCACTCCTTCGCCGCTGGATCC
>CAYVIG010000187.1:0-5563 GCA_964451445.1 uncultured Dehalococcoidia bacterium | reverse complement strand
ACCATCCTGGCGTCTAATATTCAGCAGTGGGCATAGACGCCGGTTTTCTAATTGGCCTCTTGGCCAAGATGAAGCACGTCGCGCCAAGCATATTGGTTGCCACCATCACCATGAATGCTTGCGTGTAATCCCCCTGAACATCGCGCATCCAACCCACCAACGGTGCTGCGATCAAGAGCAGCAGGTTCATGGGTACGGTGGAAAACCCTAAAATCTTGCCAAATGACGCCGATCCGAAATAGTCGCCCCTGATGGCCACCGTCAGCGGATTACGTCCGCCAAATCCCGCGCCAAACAACACCGCAAACAGATAGAAAGTCGACTTGGCATCGGCAAATACCAGAACCACCACGCCCAGGGCTTGCAGAGTGGTAAATAACGCCAGGGCCACCCTGATGGGTATCTTGCCGCCGACGTATCCGCCCACCAACTGGAAGCCCATTGCCACAGCGGTGTACACCGAGACCACGAACGCCGCGTCTTGCAGTTGATAACCCTTATCAACCATAAGCAATCCCAGATGAGCCATGATCGCCAGAATCACCATGGACGTGAACCCGTGACCGAAGGCGATGAGCCAGAACGCGGGAGTTTTTAAAGCCTCGGATGCAGTGAAATCCTCTTCAGCAACGGGCTCAGAAGCCGTGGCTTCACTTTCTGCAGCTTTAGGTTCGGGGCCTGATTCAGCGCCATCGGGCAGTAATCCATAGTCTTCAGGCTGGTTTCGTATAGCCAGGCTTATTGGCACTGCCACTGCGACCATGACAATGCCCAGGATGGTAGCCGTCAATCTCCAACCACAGTTTTCAGGCTCGATCGCCCAACCGATGATCGGTATAAGAAGCAGCGCGCCGCCGCGACTGCTCATGTTGGCCCAGCCCAGGGCCATAGACCGGCCCTTGTGGAACCAACGGGTGAGCAGGGTCATTATCGGTATCCAACTACCGAGCCCCTGCCCCAAGGCCATCAGGATATAAGCCGTGTAGAACATCCACAGGTTCTGTATCTGGCCAAAAAAGATGAAGGCCCCACCCAGAACCATCAACCCGATCAGCACCATTCGGCGGGTACCGACCTTATCGGTCAGATAACCTTCCAGCGGCCCCATCAGACCGCCTTCGATCCGGGTGAAGGTCAACGCTAAGCCCAACTGGGTCCGGTTCCAGCCGAATTGACGGTCCAGCGCTACGGCCCAAAGACTCATGGCGTGGAACAACGGCACGGTAGAGATGACCATTACGAAGCCGCCAATCCATACCAGCCACCAGCCGTAGAAGACGTTCTGAGGCCTAAAATGGATGCGGTTCATTTGAGGGCGTTGCGACGAAATTGGCAGTCTCCCAAGTCGGCCAACGCGTTTGGCCGAACTTCCCAGATTCCAAGTGAGGTTATCACAGGGCTAGGTTATTGTTCGGCGATCCACTTATTCAATTGAATCATTATGTTAAGGTTCTCCATCGCCAATAGCCGCATACAAATGCGCCAATCCATCCGAGGATGACATGACCGACCGAGATACATTCCAACTGAGCGGCAATGCAGCGGAGATTTACGAAGAGCAAAAAGTACCTGCGATGTTCCGTCCTCTCGCTGAACTTACCCTTGAACATGTGAAGATCCTAGAATGGGACCGTGTCCTGGATACGACCTGTGGGACTGGCATAGTTGCACGTTTAGTGGCCAGAAAAGTCGGCCCATCTGGGAGCGTAACTGGAGTTGACCTGAATGCGAAGATGATTGAGGCTGCTAAGGAATACTTCTCCAATACCAGTGCAAAAATCGAATGGCATTAGACCGATCTGACTGATCTCCCCTTCCCCGAATCTAGCTTTGATATAGCATTCTGCTGGCAGGGTTTGCAGTTCTTTCCCGAAAAACTCCCAGCGTTGTCAGAGTTACAGCGTGTCTTAGTACTTGGTGGAGCTTTGATATTGACCGTTTGGAGTTCAATAAGCCCACTGTCTGCCGCCATCGCCGAAGTCACTGGCCGTTACATAGGCCCTGCCTCAGCAAGCGCTCTTTCGCCATTTGCTTTTCGTGACGCCGAAATCATCAAGGCGTTGTTGATAGAAGCTGGATTACCGAATATCGCGATCGAGGAGTTGGGGGTTGAACGTCGCATCGGGCCCGCGGATGAAGCCATCCTAAAGAGATTGCCAGTGCCCCGTCGGTTCACTCGTTGCGAAGTTGGATGAGTCGGCCGATAAGGCTTTGTATGCGGAGATTGCAGAGGCTTTGTTAGATTTTGTCCAGCATGATGGTATCGTCGTCTACCAACAAGCTGATCTAATCCGGGCCATAAAGCCGTAATCTCCAAACAAACCGGAATAGCTATTAGCCTGACTCGCGGCCCAGTTCCACCCAGACCTGGTAGACCAGGTTCTTGGCCAGACCAGTGGCCTCCGCCACAAGGGCCACGGCGTCTTTCGCGCGGACACCGTCTTGCTTCAATTGGGACAGCTTCTCCCGCAGGTCGTCTTCCACATGCGCCTGCGCGTCGGCCAGATCCACCTCGGATTTTGGAGTGGCGTCGATAGGCCGACCCTGAATCACTATCACTACTTCGCCCCGTGGGGAGTTGAAGTGTTCAAGACCTTCGGCTGCGGTACCACGGAATACCTCTTCATGGAGCTTGGTCAGCTCCCGACACACGGCAAGTGGACGATCCTCAAATACCACGTCCAAGTCCGTCAGCGTGGCGCGCAACCGGTGGGGAGCCTCAAAAATGACCAACGGGGCGATCGAATCCAGGGAAGCGCGCAAACTGAGCTGCCGGTCTTTCTTCCGTCTAGGCAAGAATCCTAGAAAAGAAAACGCATTCCCGGCAAAACCAGACAGAGCCAGAGCCGCCGTCACTGCAGAAGCGCCAGGCACGACTTCTACCTTGAACCCGGCCCTGGAAGCGGCCAGCACCAACTCGCTGCCCGGGTCGCTGATGCCCGGCATACCGGCGTCTGTCACCAGAGCAACATCACCTTCTACGAGCTCACCCAGCACCCCATCGAGCTTTTCGCGCCAGTTATGTTGGTGAAAACTGGTGGTTCGGGGTTTGATGCCCAGGTGATTTAGCAATCGCCGAGTTACCCTGGTGTCCTCCGCTGCCACCAGAGCGACCTCAGAGAGTATCCGAGCGGCCCGAGGCGTCAGGTCCTCCAGGTTTCCTATTGGCGTACCTACTATATATAAGGTCGGCACAGGCTTTTCCCACCCTGCAATACAAAGAAGTTGAATGGTCTATTTATTATATGGTAACGGTATTTGCTTACGGGTCTTGCCTGATACAAGCTCCCAAAGTAAGCTCTGTTACGCAATCATAAGTGAACTCGTGTATTGACCTTGAAATAGCCAGGTTCACCGTAGGTACGAATAACTCAAAACCAACAAGCCCAGGAGGGATCATGCCTAAGCTGACCGGAGCCCATCTTTTCGTAAGATGTCTCAAGATGGAGGGCATCGAAAAGGTGTTCACCATAGTTGGCGACACCATCCTGCCATTAGTGGACGCCGCCGAGGACGAGGGCATCGAGTTCATCGATGCGCGGCATGAGGGGGCGGCCCTGCACATGGCCGACGGATACGCACGGATAACCGGAAAACCAGCGGTGGGCATGTTCACCGGAGGCCCCGGCTTCTCCAATGCCATCTCAGCTCTCCCAGCCATCTACACGTCAGAAAGTCCGGTTGTCTTCATCGCAGGCGCAGCACCCATGCCGGAACACGGCATGACCGCCTTCCAGGAGATCGACCAGATAGGCATGACTGCGCCGGTGACCAAGGGCTCCTGGATGATCCACGACAAAACCCGCATCCCAGAGATGGTGGCAACTGCCTTCCGAACGGCGATGACCGGACGCCCTGGCCCAGTGCATCTGACCCTGCCGATAGACATCCAGGAAGTGGAGTTGTCTGAGGAAGACCTGCCTCAGTACATGCCCCAGGAATATCGCCCCATGGGGAGACCTCAGGGCGACCCGGCATTGATCGAGCAAGCAGTTTCTTTACTGAGGGGCGCAAAGAAGCCCGTGATCATCGCAGGAAACCCGGCCCGCTACACAGTGGAATCGGAACAGCTTCAAGAGCTGGCTGAATCCACTGGAATCCCGGTATTTACGGTAGAGCAGGCCCGGGGCCTGATGGACGACGAACACCCCCTCTGCTTCGGCTACGCCGACGGAGGACTGAACCCGACTGCCCGCAGGTTCCGCGAGGCCGACGTGGTACTCCTGTTGGGCAGGCGCTTGGACCACCGCTATCGCTACGGCGGTGTCTTCTCGGATTCGGCCAAGCTCATCCAGGCAGACCCTTCCGCAGCAGAGATCGGCCGCAACCGGGGAGTGGCAGTTGGGATAGAAGCAGACTTGGGCGCGGTGGTGGAACAAATATCTGCAGCCTGCAAGGCGAGCAGCGCCTCCAAAGAAGACATCTCCGGCTGGGTCTCAACCTTGAATCAAGACGCAGCGGCCTGGGACGCTGAACTCCGCAGTCATGCTGACGGCCAAGAACCAATGCATCCCCTGGACGTGTACACAGGCGTGGAACAGCATCTGGACAAAGACGCGGTCGTAGTGATGGACGGCGGTGACTACGTGCAATGGGGTCGCTCATTCCTGAAAGCCAGAAAACCGGGCCACCACCAGAGATTGGGACCTTTGAGCCACCTAGGCGGTGCGATTCCTTATGCCATGGCCGCCAAGCTGGCCTACCCAGACAGTAAGGTGCTGGCATTCTCCGGTGACGGGGCGTTCGGCTTCTATTCAATGGAATACGACACCTGTATTCGTCACAACATCAACATAACCACGGTATTGGGCAACGACCACACCTGGGGTATCGACAATACCTTCCAGAAGGCCTACTACGACCGGGCAGTTGCAACCGATCTAAGGCATATCCGGTACGACAAGGTTGTGGAGGCCATCGGGGCTTACGCAGAGCATGTGGACAAACCGGAAGAAGTGGGCCCGGCGGTCGGAAGAGCCCTTGCATCGGGTCGTCCTTCGCTGGTTGACGTAGCAATTCGTTCAGGGGCAAGTCCCTTCGCCAACGCCGTCATCGCCCGCCGGATGGGTGGATAGGCGGAAAGGTGACGAATAACGTCAATTTTTCCCATAAATTATACATTGATTCGTTATCACACTTACGATGCTCGCTAATATCACATAATCGATTGAAGTTTATTCAAATAATGAATACAAACCCGGTCAGGAAATAGGGTTGACAAATAAATAGGCCGACGCTAATGTACGGGATAAGGCTAAAACCCGAGCCCAGCGATATACTATTTTGGGAGGGACAGGCATGTTAAAGATCGGCCATGAGGTCGTTAGGCCTGGAATGTACCAAGGTGACGCAGACGTCACGATTCCAGTTCCCGAGGAATTGGAAACGGTTCCAGGTATCCCGTTGAACAACCGCGAAGTTGATTGGTACGCACGCGAATATCCGCTAGAGACCCAGAACATCACAGAAAGGGCATCTCGTGACTGGGCCAACTCCATCCGAGACACACACGTAGAGATGCGTGAGATTCGGAAGGAGCACGACAACCTTAACCGTCCGTTGA
>CAYVIG010000186.1:2755-5584 GCA_964451445.1 uncultured Dehalococcoidia bacterium | reverse complement strand
CATATCCCCAAACCAAATGGAGGTCGGTTCAT
Source organism: uncultured Dehalococcoidia bacterium (assembly GCA_964451445.1). GTDB lineage: Bacteria > Chloroflexota > Dehalococcoidia > Lucifugimonadales > UBA3495 > UBA9611. The sequence goes on along the minus strand of CAYVIG010000186.1, from coordinate 5,552 downwards.
CTTGAATAACTGGTTAAGGAATCCCAAGTTAATGATCCTAGGTACCTTGGCTCTCTGGCTGGCCGCCATATTGGCATGCGGCTCCTCAGCAACGGCGACGCCAATACCGGCAAAGTCGGAGCCAGGGGCTCCTGCGGCGACCACGGCCGCGCCAACCGCAGTGCCCTCGACTGGGTCCTCATCTGCTCCTGCAGCGACTGCGGTACCCACAAAAGCTCCTGAAGTGATGGCAAAGCCGTCGGGAACCATTAATGTCGGCCAGAAGGAATTGGGGCCCTACTTCGGCAGCCCGCTGCTATCTGGAAACCCCCAAATCTTCATAAACAACGCAGCGCCAGTTACGGAGACACTCGGCGTGTACGCGTTCGACAGCAACGCTGTTGAGCCTATGCTGGCTGAAAGTTGGGACATCTCACCCGATGGTCAGGTATGGACCTATCACATCCGCAAGGGCGTGGAGTTCCACAAGGGCTATGGAGAGATGACCGTGGAAGACGTGGTCTTCTCATTTGACCAATTGGCCAATAGTGAGAAACACGCCAGGGCATCCAACGCAAAGAAGATCTTCTTTGCTGACAGTGGAAGCCAATCAACTCCGGATGATTACACCTGGGTAGTTGATACAGGCACGCCGTTCTCGGATGTACCGATCTTCGAGCTAATGGGGACTCCTCGCGCCACCCAGGTCTGGATTGTGAGTAAGAAGCAGTACGACGAGGAGGGCGAAGAGGAACACAACCGTAACACTGCGGCCACGGGTCCCTGGGAGATCAACGACTGGAAGACCGGTGAGTTCTGGAAGATGAAGGCAGTGGAAAACCACTGGCGTCAGACTCCTTACTTCGCAGAATTGGCGGAATGGGAAATTCCCGAAGAATCTGCCCGGGTAGCTGGTTTCAAAACTGGTAACCTGGACACCTTCGTAATGGCCTTGGACTCCATCTCCGAGGTTGAGACGGTTGAAGGCGCCACCCTGATGCAGGTGCCGAACGCAGGACAAGCTGGTTTGAACATCTACGGTCAGACCTACGTCCCCGCCCGAGGAGGTAACGGAGAGTCATGGCCTAACTACAACACAGACCTTCCCTGGGTGTCTCCGAACAGTGACACCAGCTCTGCTGAGTGGGAAACGGCACGCAAGGTCAGAGAAGCTCTCTCTATAGCCATCGACCGGCAGACCATCATCGATGAGCTGCTACTCGGCTTCGGCCACCCACTAGCCCTCAGGGACTGGGGTGGACCTGATGAAGAGCGTCTGCCCTCCGACATGGTCTGGGACTTTGACCCCGAGCGGGCAAAGAGCCTGTTGGCCGAAGCCGGATATCCCAACGGCTTTGAGCTGACCCTCTCACCCGCCCTTCGCGGTGCTCCCTCAGAGGTTGAAGCCTGTGAAGCAATCGCACAATACTGGGATGATATCGGAATCGACGTAACGTTCCAGAATGTGCCTTACGGGACCCTAAGGCCCACATTGGTAGCCCGCACATACGAAGGCTTCTCCTGCCACTCGGTCTCCATCCGTTTAGCCCCGGTACAGGGATACGCCAACTACTTGAACGACTCGGTGTTCAGTTATGGCACGGAACACCCGTACTTGGAGGAGAAGATTCCGGTGGTACAGGGCACCACTAACCGGGCCGAAAGAGAGGCCCTGGAACTAGAGGTAGCCAGGTGGCAATTTGACAACGTCTTCGGCGAGACCGGCTTGTACGTCTTCGATAACGTATGGCCGATCGGAGCAAAGCTCGCGCCTTGGGACGGATTCGTCAAGCAGGGTGACCTGCGTCAGATCAACGGGTTCGAGTACGTCAAGCCTCGATAACGCCCATCGGTCTAGCTAGCCCCTAAAAGCGACAACAAGCACAAATAAAGAGCCAACCATGGTGGTTGGCTCTTTTTACATTCCTTCTTCACGTTTTTCCTGACGGAGGTTGTATAAAGAAGCATGACAGACCCGGTTTCGACGCGTGTTGTAATCGATTTACAGGGGTCACAATGCGCACTGAGAACGGATTTAACCCACCTCAAAAACCTTTTTAGTGGTTGCTAAATTCATTAGCGTTGAGGTGCGGCGGATCAGCTTCAGGCTTCGGCATGGGCCCTGCTTCAACCCAATCGAGGGCCTTTGGGCGAAACTGGACTAGGTCAGTGAGTTTAGAGCAACGAATTTCCAGCCTCAATTAGACTCTAATCGGCTACTTTTTGTTCCTAGATTTCACCTATTGACTTGCTAAAGCCGATAGTATATATCTTACTAACAATTTGGGGGTCAGCAGATGCCGACCTCTCTTTGTTCATGCAAGTCGCAATCAGGCATGAAACCCCATACCGACAACCGGCTGGGACAATGGGTGATTGGCTGTGGGTTAACAAATCAAATAACACTGGAAAATGCCTCCACGGTTCTTCCAACCGGAGCGTCTGAACCAAAAGGTAATGAGGTTTCTGGCTCGATCCAGAAAACGCAAAAAAGCGTATTTTCCCCAAGGGGTTCCGGAGCAAGGTGCAACCACGGTTCGAAAAGGACCTTATAGAGAAGATGGAACCATATCTGGTTCCAATCGCTCGGTCCATCGCAGGGGTTGTTCTAGGCGTAGTACTAAGCATGATAGGCATAGTCATCGCCTGGTCGTTGTACGTATTTTTTGGGGGAAGAACGATCGAACTCTGGCAGGCGTCACTGTTCTTCTCAGCGGGAGTAGGAGCAGGGATAGCAACCTTCGCAGCCTGGTTACACATCGATCGCGAAAATGGTTGGGTCCTAGCACTAACGGCGTTAGTAGTCCTGGGTGCCGGA
>CAYVIG010000186.1:0-2745 GCA_964451445.1 uncultured Dehalococcoidia bacterium | reverse complement strand
GAAACTCGCTGGGGTCCAGCCCGCACGGCGTTAGTATTCCCACGCGCCCGCACTCTCGGGGCTTGGGGGGGGTCCGAATACGGTGCGGCGCAAGAGATCAAATGTTGCGCAATGCCTACGGTGTCTCCGGTCTACTACACAGCGCTAGGCTCGGCAGTGGTGGCAAACGTAGCGGGTGTTTTCTTTGCCGCAGGTCGCGCGATTTTGACCAGAAAACGGTAGTCCCAAATCCACAACACAGTGAACTGACGGTTAGATAAAATGCAAAAATACTTGGCACGCCGGTTCCTCCTCGCCTTAGTAACCCTACTCGCGGTCTCTTTGATTATTTTCATAATGAGCCGGGTTTCAGGAGATCCTAGACACATCTACCTGGATGACTACTCGACTCAGGAAGACTGGGACCGCATGGGCGAGGTACTGGGCTTGGACAAGCCTTACTATGAACAATACTATCTGTTCTTGCAGGGCGCCGTTAGAGGCGACTTCGGGGAATCTGTTAGAGAAGCCCGCCCAGTAACGGAAGTTGTGCTCGAACGGGCACCCGCAACACTATTGCTGGGTTCCGTAGCATTCAGCTTCTCATTACTTGTGGGAGTGCCGCTGGGCATTCTCTCAGCGGTAAAACGTGGGACATTTATGGACCACTTCGGCAAATTCATCGCACTGATAGGTCAATCCGCTCCACCGTTCTGGCTGGGTATCATGCTGATGTTCTTCTTTGCGGTGAAGATGGGAATGGTACCGCCATACGGAAAACAAGACTGGAACAGCATAGTCCTGCCAGCTGTGACATTGGGGTGGTATTACGCCGCCGCCAATCTACGCCTGGTTCGGTCTGCGATGCTTGACGTGTTGGACTCGGAGTACATCAAACTGGCACGAGCCAAGGGTGTTAATTCCAGGACCATCATCCTGAAGCACGCGTTCCGGAACGCGCTGATTCCGCCGCTTACTTTCGCAGGGGTGACCCTGGGCGCCCTTGTTACCGGCTCTTTGGTAGTAGAGACCGTGTTTGCCTGGCCTGGACTCGGCAGATTGGCAATTGAAGCGCTATTCGCCTTCGATTACCCGCTGCTTCAAGGCGTGGTGATCACATTCACACTGCTTTACGTTACTGCAGCATTCGTCGTGGACGTGGCCTACGCCTACGTTGACCCGCGCATCCGGTACGCTTAGGCTAAAGGTAATAGGAGCAAAAGATGGCAGAAGATCCATTAGCGGTAAAGCAGATGGCAGATCTCAGCGGTATTGTCATTGCCCCCCCTACGGGTAGGGAAAAAGCCGCCGCAATATATAGAAAACTCAGAAGGCTACCTCTGATTCCGGTATTTCTACTTAGCTTGGTAGTCATCGCCGGAGCCTTCGCCCCGTGGCTGGCACCCCATGACCCGGAGAAGGGCGATCTTAGAGAGCGCAACATTCCTCCGGCATGGTCCAGCGGCGAGAAGGAGTCCAAGACTGTCGTAGAACGAATGTCGATCAATGAGCGCGCAACCAGCGTAACGTTGAGCGACGCGCTAAAGGTGAACCCAGAAGCGCAGATCGGCGACACGATCCAGATCTTCTCCCGCCCTGGGGGCAGCACAAAGTTCCTGTTGGGAACTGATCACCTGGGCCGGGATGTTCTCTCCCGCGTGATTTACGGCGCAAGAATCTCATTGTTGGTGTCAATTGTCACACTAGCGGTGGGAGGCTCCATCGGTGTCACCATGGGTCTGATGGCAGGCTGGTATGGCGGCGTGATCGATGAGTTCCTCATGCGGCTCGTAGACATTAAATTAGCAATTCCACTGATCCTCATCGCTCTTGTGCTGGTGATAACACTGGGGCAATCGCTCTGGATCATCGTTACCGTGCTCTGTTTATTCATATGGCCAAGATTCGCCCGTCAGGTTCGCGGCGAGGTCTTGCAACTGAAGAGCATGGACTATGTGTCCCTGGCCAAGGTTTCCGGCGCCTCAACAGCTCGGATCCTGTTCATACACATCTTCCCAGGCACCATTAATACCTTGATCGTGGTCGCGACGCTCCAGGTCGGTATCGTGATCCTTCTGGAATCGACACTCAGCTTCCTGGGTGCAGGCGTACCGCCTCCCACTCCGGCTTGGGGATCGATGGTCTCAGATGGACGTGACAAGCTGGCTGGCGGGGTTTGGTGGATCTCCACCTTCCCAGGTCTGGCGATCATGATCACTGTGATGTCGTTGAACCTGTTCGGCGACTGGCTCCGAGATACGTTGGACCCGCGGTTGCGCCAACTGGAGTGATCCGGAATACCTGTATTTGAACAACTCAGGGATTTGGGGGAAGTAAAAAACCAATGGTCACCACCGATACAAGAATAGATACAGAAGTAGTATTATCGGTCGAAGATCTGCGAACGCATTTCACGACCCGCTGGGGAACTGTCAAAGCGGTTGATGGGATCTCTTTTGACCTTCGCAGGGGTGAGACTCTCGGCATCGTGGGCGAGTCTGGTTGCGGCAAGTCCGTGACCATGCTCTCTCTAATGCGATTGATTCCTGTCCCACCCGGTAGAATTGTCACGGGAAAAATCGTCTTAGACGGAGAGGATATCGTGCCTATCTCCGAACAAGAGATGGCAGAGATTCGGGGCAGCAAGATCGCCTTGATCATCCAAGACCCCATGACCTCATTGAATCCTGTCTACTCAATTGGAGACCACGTCGAAGAGGCCAACGAGATTAACCAAGACATTCCAAAGACCTACAAAATGGACCC
>CAYVIG010000185.1:0-5624 GCA_964451445.1 uncultured Dehalococcoidia bacterium | reverse complement strand
ACGAATGGTTTGAGGCCTTGCGAGACGCCAACATATCGGTGGGTAAGGTCTACTCGCTGGAGGAGGCCTTGGACGACCCACACGCGCAGGAACGGGGTATGGTCTTGGAGTTAGACGCGCCGAGCATTCCGGAGGGTAAGGTGCGACAGGTGGCGACCTCCATACACCTATCTGAAACGCCTGGAGAGGTACAGCACCTGGGTTCAGTCACCGGCCAGCATACTTCGGTGGTTCTGGAAAACCTGGGATTTGATACAGCTGCTGTAGCGGACTTGATACGTCGACAGGTGGTGCAGCAGCCCTCAGGTCTCGGACCGACTAAATAGCAATATTAGGCTCAAAACATGCTATACTATGCCCGCCCCACTAGGACTCCAAGCGCATAGCATCATGGCTGGCGATTGGATGTTCTTTGAATAACAGGGTCTTATGAATATCAATATTTAGTTACGGGGAACACTACTTGATTAAACGATTTTCAGTCCTATATGTCGGCCAGATCGACCTTGAAAATGTGGGTGTCGATGGCACAGCGCCTGACGATCGCCGTTACACCAATGAGCAACTGGCCCAGACCTATGGCAATGCACTGGCCCTGGCCAAGCAGATGGATGATTCAGGCTTCCATTGTCTCTGGAGCGCCGAGCACCACTTCCAGCGGGAAGGTTATGAGTGCATCCCCAACCTGACCCTATTGGGCACCCATCTGGCAGCCCACACCAAGAATCTAAAATTCGGCGCGGCATTCAACATCCTGCCGATGTGGCATCCTCTGCGCCTGGCCGAAGACTTCTCCCTGGGAGATATCCTCACCGGTGGAAGGCTGATTTTTGGCATCGGCCGCGGTTATCAGGCCAGAGAGGTTGAGACTTTTGGTTCGCCCCTCATCGATCAGGACGCCAACCGCGAGCTCTTTGAAGAACAGGTTGAGATCATTCTGAAGGCCTTCAATGAGGAGTCCTTCAGCCACCATGGTAAGCACTACAACATACCTCCTGATGTCCCGTATCGGGGATACCAGCTCAAGGACATCACGCTGGTGCCCAGGCCGACCCATCTGCCGGTTGATATCTGGCAGCCCATGGCCAGCGGCCGCAGCATCGACTTCATTGCCAAGAAAGGCATCAAGGGCATGACCGCCCTCTGCGGTGAGAAAGTGGTGGAGCAATTCTTCACTGCTTATCGAGATTCTGCTCAAGAAGTAGGCCGTTCCCTGACTCTGGGACAGGATATGTCCCTAGGATTCGGCTTTTACCTTGCTGACACCAAAGAAGAAGCCATGGAACGGGTTCGCCCCTACCATGATGAGCGTTATAAGTGGTTTTCTCCATTTGGCCTGGTCCGTTATACCGATGAAGAAGGCCGAATGTGGGGCAGCCCCGGTGCACCGGCCCGCACACCCTTGGTTGAAGATGGCGTGCAACAGAAGGCCTGGATCTGTGGCCCGCCAGAGCATTTTGTGGAAACCCTCAAGGAGCTTGAAGAGAAGTATCCCGGCCTGGAAGATGTCTTCCTCCAGTGGCCGGAGGGCATGGGCTGGCCGGAACTGAGCCAGCAGCTGGACATATTCTCCAATGAAGTGATTCCAGCCTTCACCAACCGGGGTTAATATCGGTACCCAATGGAGACCAGCTCTCCCTTGCTGGAACCAGGAGATAACCGTCTAATTTGAACTTAAGCCTCGCCCACTGGATCTCGGGCGGCGAGGTCGGCACAGGAGCGGCCATTGGCGGACTCTGAACACGTATCCCTGGCCAGAGCCGGGGCCAACGCCATATCTAGGTGGCGTGAGGCTACCTGGCGGAGACCCAACAATGAGCTGCCCCGCTACAGTCTAGGCTACCGACTTGAAGACCGGGGAGCTGGTGAGACATTCACCCCGGACTACCTTTATGGTCGTCCGTCTCTTAACCTCTCAGGCGCCATGCTGAATGCAGCGAAATTGTCGGGCGCTGATCTTTCCCACGATGACCTAAGCCGGGCTGACTTGACAGGGTCTGACCTGCGACAGGCTGACCTCTCCGGGGCTAATCTTCAGGGCGCACACCTCTGGCGTTCCAACCTGGCCAGAGCCAACTTCAATGAGGCCTTCATGGCTGGCTGCACCCTGGGTCGCACCAATCTGTCCAACAGCGTCATGCAAGCGGTGGACCTAAAGGGCGCGAACATCGCATTCTCCAACCTCTCTTACGCTGACCTGGAGCGAGCTGACCTCTCTGGGACAGACCTCAGCCAAACCGATCTTTCATGGGCCAATCTCAGCGGAGCCAACCTGAGAAATGCCCGTCTAGTTGGAGCGAACCTGGACATGGCAGACCTTTCGGGAGCCGACCTCCAAGGCGCCGTGATCATTAACGCTAAGATGAGCAGCACCAGCCTTAGCCGTGCCAAATGTGGGCTGACGACCATTTCCAACTGCGACCTGACCGGCGTGATCGGCCTCGGCGAAATCACGCACGCTGGGCCCAGCATGATTGGCTTGGACACCATATCCCGTTCCAAGGGTCAGGTGGACGCCAGATTTCTTGACGGCGCGGGCGTCCCCCAATTGTTGGTCGAGGCCCAAGAGGCGTTGCGGAATTCAATGGCGACCTACAAGCGGGTATTGTTGGTGGGGTCCGTAAATGACGGAGATTTCGCAGACAAGATCAAGTCGGCACTGGCCGTGGCCCAGGTGCCCAGTTGGGTGATATCTGCCGACGACGAAGAGTCGTTGACTTCCGGTTCGACGAACCTGGACAGCGCGGTCTACTACGACCGGGTGATTATTCTCTGCACGGTTGCATCGTTGGAGAACCCTTTGACCAGCCGAAATTTCTCAAGCTTGGTGAGCAATCCTGGGCCAACGGTGAGAGATTCGATAATCACAGTGGCAACAGATGATGTCTTCTACCAGCGGGAGGATCGTCTCTGTGTTGGCTTGCGCGAGGGTAAGGTGGTGGACTTCCGTGGTTGGGACGATGAGGTCCGTTTCAAAGAAGCCCTGTCAGCCCTGATCAGAGAGTTTGAGGATTCACCCTTTAGTTTCTGACCGGTCCTACACGGCTAAAACGTCAGTTAATCCAGCCAGCTATTCAACCGGCGTTCCCTTAGCCAACATCAGGCATGCTTCGCCCCACTGGGTAGAGTTCTCCAGGTCCCATTCGTCACTGGATCCGGCTGGCTGAAGCCTAAGTCCTTCGTTTCCCCCGTAGACCAAAAGCACCACGCCTTCTCCCGAATCTTCAGCCAATGCAGACATTGCAGTGCATTCCCCCTCTGAGCTCCAACCGGTCACCCTACACCACAGGTCTTCCCCCATGGGATTGGTAGCATAGACCCGCACGACCTCGGTCGGGTCGGTCAACAGGTCAAACATCCGGTGCAGGTCAAGCGGACTGTTTTCTCCGCTGACAACTTCCACTTCAACCAGCATTTATATCGGCTCTCGTAAGGGTATTTCTCTCATCCTTCATACTATCATCTGGGTAACCTTGTTTTTAGTGACCCAAGTTCGCGTATAAGCAAAGAGAGAGTCACTTCACGGCCTGCACACTTGTATTGACACTCCTTTGCCCCCTCCGTATCATTCCCTGAAATAGAATATGCCGATTCAGGCACGTTTACTGGGAAGAAAAACATCATCTAGGGGGTGCATCGTGGCAATTGGAATAAAGTCCTATCGTCCCACAGTCGCTGGGTCAACACATATGGTCACTGCTGGTCACTACCTGGCTACAGCGTCAGGTTACCGTATTCTGGAGCAGGGTGGCAACGCCACCGATGCAGGTGTGGCCGCGGGGATAACCCTGAACGTGGTACTGCCACAGTGGACCAACTTTGGCGGCGTGGCCCCCATCATTGTCCATGATGCTCAGAAGAATGAAACCATGGAGATCAGTGGTCTCGGTCGCTGGCCCAAGGCGGCCAACATCGATGACTACCTGGCCAAATACGATGGTGATTTGCCACCTGGCATCCCCCGCACCGTGACCCCCGCAGGAGCGGACGCCTGGCTGACCGCCCTGAAACTCTATGGCACCATGACCTTTGAACAGGTTGTCACCCCCGCCATGGAACTGGCGGAGAACGGCTTCCCGGTACCGGCCACCCTGGCCGCGTATTTTGCCAAGTCCGTTGGAGATGGGATAACCCACGAGTCTGACGAACAGACTATGTGGCCTTCCACCACCGAGATATTCTACCCCGGCGGCCGCCCATTCAAAGAGGGCGAGATACTGGTCCAGAAAGACCTGGCCCGCAGTTTCAGGCGCCTGATCAAGGTTGAGCAGAAGAACTCCTCCAAGGGCAGGGAAGAAGCAATACAAGCCGCCCGGGATTTCTTCTACAAGGGAGAGATCGCCGAGGAGATGGTCAAGTTTCATCAGGAAAATGGCGGCCTGCTGACCATGCAAGACTTGGCCGATTTCCACGTTGGCGTGAACCCACCTGCCCACGGTACCTACAAGGGAATCGATGTCTACACCTGCGGCCCATGGTGCCAGGGTCCGGTCAGCATCCAGGCACTTCAGATACTTGAAGGCATGGACCTGAAGGGAATGGGCCATAACAGCGCCGACTACATCCATTCGCTGCTCTCAGCCTTCAACCTGGCCCTAAGCGATCGGGAAGCATTCTTCGGGGATCCTGATTTCGTGAACGTACCGATCGAAGGCCTGCTGTCAAAGTCCTTCGCCGAAGAGCGCCGAGCTATCATAGACATGAAGAGAGCCTTCCCAGAGATGCCAGTGGCAGGCAACCCGTGGCAACACCAGGGTATGGAATCACCCAACGGCAAACCGGCGCGACCTGAGCCGGTGGCCGGCGGAATGCAGGCAGACACCAGCTACACTGCCGTGGTGGACCGCTGGGGTAACGCCTTCTCGGCAACGCCAAGTGACACTATTGCCTACAACCCCATCGTGCCGGGCCTGGGCTTCATAGTCTCCGGACGCGGCTCCCAGTCCTGGCTGGACCACGAACATCCCAGCTCTTTGGAGCCGGGCAAGCGACCTAGACTGACGCCCAATCCGGCCCTGGCCATGAAGGACGGCAAGGTGTTGCTGCCCTTTGGCACGCCGGGCGGAGATGTTCAGCCCCAGTCCATGGTTCAGCTGTTCCTAAACGTGGTTGAGTTCGGGATGGAAACCCAAGAAGCCATTGAAGCCCCGCGCGTTTCTTCCTGGGGTTTCCCCAATTCATTCTGGCCCCACGCCTATAACCCTGGGTTCGTGGGGCTGGAAGGCCGCATCGACCCTGATGTGATTGAGGAGCTACGCGGACGGGGACATAACGTCGAAGTCTGGGAGGACTTCACGTATCGCATGGGTTGTGTATGCGCCATCCACGTCGATCAGGAAACCGGCAGCCGCAACGGCGGCGCCGACCCACGCCGAGACGCCTACGCAATGGGCCGCTAAATTCTAATTAAGCCACTAAAAAGGCCCCAGTCCTACTGAGGATGGCTGGGGCCTTTTTTGTTTCCTACCAAACTCCCTAGTCTCCCGAAGACGAGGAACAGTCCGTTCTCCACGAATGGGAGGATGGGATTTTGCCCTGACTGCTGGAATATGTTAGCTGACAGCTACTACTCTGCTGTCCTACCCCCATCTATGACCAGTTCTGAGCCGGTGACGAATGATGAT
>CAYVIG010000184.1:0-5646 GCA_964451445.1 uncultured Dehalococcoidia bacterium | reverse complement strand
GCCTGTCTCCGGAGCCAAACGTGCCCCATTTTCTCATGAACCCGCCTTCGTCAGTGAACTTCTGGATGCGGTGGTTGTTAGTGTCTGTGACGTAGACGCTGCCGTCGGATGCCACTGCGATGCCTTCCGGCCTACTGAACTGACCGTCGCCCGTGCCAGACGTGCCCCAATTCCTAACGAACACACCATCGCCGGTGAATTTCCCGATACGGGCGTTGAACGTATCTGCTACGTAGACGCTACCGTCTAAGGCAACCGCGATGTCATAAGGCTGAGAGAACTGGTCGGCGCCAGTGCCAGACGTGCCCCAATTCCTAACGAACACCCCATCGGCGGTGAACTTCAGGACGCTGTGATTATTGTTGTCTGCACCGTCAACGCTACCATCTGGTGCCGCCGCGACGCCGTTCGGCCCCAAGAACTCACCGTCGCCACTCCCGGGCGTGCCCCATTTCCTAATGAATACAACACTCGACGCAGGTGTTGGAGTCGCCGTTGGCGTGGGTGTTGGGGTCGCAGTTGGCGCGGGTGTCGGAGTGGGCGGAGGTGTTGGCAGCGGTGTCTGGGCATATTCGAAAGATATATCAGCGGATATTCCATTAGGTGTCTTCAACGAGACTTTGTACGTCCCCGGACTGATAGGGTTAACCGGTTCAAGAGTCAATTGGATTTGCAGAATCTCCCCTCGGGCCCAAACATTGGAATCTACTGGCTGAACCACCTCCCAGCTATCCGAAGCACTGCCACTACTTGAGAACGGTACGTACCGTCCGCCTCGGCGGTCCCCAGTCAACAAGAAAATTTCTACCGCGGATATGGGCTGAACGTCAACCGAACCTACATTTTTGAACCAAGCAGATATAGTTACACCGCTTCCGCCAACCGCTTCCGCAGCAAGTCCATCTAAAGCTGTTGAAGCAAAATCGCTTGCGACTCGGTTAGTTCGAACGATTGATTCGCTGTTACTCCCAAAACCTGGAACGATGATCGAAATCGTCATTACCGCGGCTGTGATAGAAGCAATGATTAACAAGCCGGAGACGATTACTTTATCCATACAGTCTTATTTGAGAGAGCGAATTCTACTGAAGGTATCTAGGGTTAGTCAGCACCAATAGTGTCAAAGTTGGATGCAGCCGGAAAATAAGGGGTGAAAGCCCTCTCATCCTCTTAAGTCCACTCAAATGCACACCGTACGCGGGTTAAATATCCCTAACCGATAAACTTGAGTTCTCTCTATTAGCATCCACCGGCGTTCACTTCGGCTTCGTCAGTTTTAGCTGATGCGTTGGAAGCAATGATAGTACCATCGTTTCCGACTGACCATGTCGACCCTTTGGACTCTTTGGTCTGAAGGACAACCCAATTAGAATTTGAGTCATCATATGTGGCTGCGAAATCCGATATTTCAATTCCTGGGAAACAAGGAATCAGGTGCGCCCATACTGAATTTTGTGCTTGAGAACCATTTCGAATTTTAGGTGCCTGGGTTGGGTTAGGTGCAGTGGTGGGAGTAGGGTCAGGAGGCAAAGCCGGTAATAAATTATTAATCGGACCAAGGTATTGGGGTCCACACGCTGGTCGCCCAGGCTCTTCATAAAGGTAACCCCACCAAGCGTTAGCCAAATTATCTTTTGGCGCGGATACACCGGCGTAAGACAACGACCATACCCCAAAGTCGGCGTCTCTCTGCAGCGCTTCTACGAATATTTCGTCTGTTGTAATGATCCATTCTGCCTTCGATGGATTATCTGAGGCATGGACCTTGCTTTTCTCTAATTCAGAGACACATCCTACTAGGATCGACCAAATAGCCGTAGAAGCATATGTCGATCCCGTGACTACCGGCGTAGGAGTAGTCATGTCTTTCATAACTTCGTCAGCACATTCACCGGTAACCGTAGCCATCCAATTTTTGGCCCTTTGATCGTACGGTTCTATTTCTCGCCCGTTATCTAATATCTTCCAAAGCCCGGTCTCGTGCTTTGAATCTAGCCTGCCTCGGACATACCAAATACCATCTAGTTGCACAGCTTCGGTATCGGATATGGCAAAGGTAATACACTTACTCAGATAAACCCATAGATATTTACGGGCGCTCTCCATATCTATTTCAGAGGTTAGGGTTGGAGTAGGGGCAGCGGCTTGAACATTCGCCGAGTGCGGATCCTCAGCGCTACCGCTCGATCCCCTAGCTTCCTTGGTTTGGAGAACCGAAGACCCTGCGATCGCTTTATCTCTAGCACTTAACGCATCTTGATCGTCGCCACCGCACCCAGAAAGCAGCAGTACAACCATGATTACGATTGCCACTGCAAAACTTTTTGTCAAAGAAATAACATCACTCCTGCCGATATGTACGGTATGTACGGACATATAATCCTCTGGTAAACAATCTAGACCGATTTAGTGGTGGATCAAGATTAGCCCAAACATCGGTTCCATGCTTGTCTATCGACCGCGTTTATAAAAATAGACTCAAACTTTAAGATCGATATTCCGACTAATTGTTGAACAATCACCAAAGACTCTCAACGTTACTTAAATCGACGAGCCTTATAGGCTTGATCTCAGCATTGGCTCTCGTTTGGTACAGCTTAGGGCTGTCATCCTCCAGTTTGACAATATCTATTTATGTGCTTGTGTTCACGTATATATCTTGGCATGACGTGGTACATAAAGAGATACCTAACAAAGTAATCATACCCTGCACAGGACTATCTTACCTAGGAGGAGCAATCCTCCTTCAGCATGGATTGTTAAATAGTGTGATAGGAGCAAGCGTCAGTTTCACGCTATTTTCCCTTATCTGGATAGCCCCTAGGTCTCAATTCGGGGCAGGGGATGTCAAACTCAGCGTAGCGATCGGATCGATCTGCGGCATTCCAAATGCGCTGCTCGCTTTCTTCATATCTTTCGCGTTACTTACTCCCGTGGTGGTGGGAATCTTTATCGTCCGTCATATAAACAGCGACCAGACATTGCCAAGAGAATCCCGATTTGGAGCAACGTTCGGTTTCGCCCCGTTTTTATCGGCCGGTGGACTCATTGTATTGATATGGGGCGAAAGCATAGTGAACTGGTACATTGGGATGTTAAATTAACGCCAACTAGTCGTGCCAGTCATAACTATTCGCCTGATTACAAACAGATCTGATAGAAATCTAGAATATTCCATTTCCCCAGTGAATAAGGTTCGAGAATGGATCAAGTAATTGCTGCAGGAGTCCTTGCGATCGCGGCCCTAGTAGGCGCGGTTTTAATTATCACCACCATCGGACCATCGGCTACAGAATTCAGAGACTCTACTCAACAATCAAACATCATTGAAACGGGTCTAATAACCAACAAGATTACGATCGTTAAAGTGGAGATGCTCAACAATGCCTGCGCATCTGCTTGGGTGAAAAATACCGGGAGCACACCGCTAAGATTCATCGATCACTGGGACTTGTTTTTAAGCAGATCGGACCAGCGGTCGGACGTACCGCGACCGGGCATAAACAATCGTCACCATTTGCCACACGCGGAATCAGAATCGCTAACAGTGCCTACTTGCCGATTTGACCCGGCCATACCAATCGTTGATCCATGTGGAGATTGCTGGAGCCAAACACCCGATACTACGACTTTACCAACTGAACAAACCGTGGCGATTCACATCCAGTTTGACGGAACCCCGCTCGATCCGGGGGATTATATCCTGACAATCATGACGCCCGAGGGTGTAACAGGCTCAAAGATTTTTAAGCATTAGGCAATTTACATGCCATCGCTTAATACCGATGAAACTTTAGATCAACTCGAGTACTAACCTCGGTATGTAATTCTCGAGTACCGCTCCAGCCACAACTAATCCCACTGCCAACAAAGCTAGAAACCCGACAGCGGCCAAAACCCGGTTTATCCTAGGGTCATTAATCTTATAAATGGTCAATCCACGCGAAAGAAATATCGCGGCCAATGCACCGACCAGATATGATGCGGCCTCAGTGATCAAATGAGGGAGTATCGCGATTAAGATTACGATTGCATACACAACCGCGTTTAAATCAGCATCACGTCCGCTACTCATGAACAGCACCATCGTCACTCCCCAGACTCCTGCATTCCAGCCAAGAGCAAACATTGCTCCAAGAGACCTATAGATGAATGACATGATGGCCAAGGTTATCAATACAGATAAATTATTCTGAAATATGCTAGAGCCATGAGAAAACCTTTCCGGGGATAAGACTGCATTAGGATCCAAATGGATCCGGTTAACTATGAAGTTAAAGTCCTCCACTATCACTGAATCGCTACTAGTAATCCCGATCATTATGAATGCGAAGAACATACCGAAGAAAAGGCTCAATCCTGAAATGATGCTTTCTAGGTTGACTCTCCGGCCATTACCTTCTTCACTCCATATACGTGAGCGGTTAAGTTCCAATATCCGATTTAGACTCGGAGTCATGGCAGCTGACGCCAGGACTATGCCAATCAAACCCGGTTCAGGAACACCGATAAGGCGTGTTGCATACACACTAATTAAAGTAAGTATCCATGCTTCGATAAACAGTAAGCCGTCTCCGAATACCTTATGTTGAGAGGGTAAGAATTGGATTACCGCTGCTATAACACTGCCGGGTTCGTCATTACCCTTATTTGAATATGTATTCACCGCAAATCCCGTTTATTCATTCTGAAAGATTTATCTATCAAGGATGTGCTGCATATTAAATATGCTTTATCTGCTTCAACCAATCGCTGCATGAGATCAAGTAACCGATTGTCATTCTCTAGTACCTAAATATCAGCGGCCAAACTTCATACTATGTGAAGGCTACCGATTTGAATGCGAGACAACAACAGGTGACTGATTGCACTTAGCCTGGTTCTTGAGGAAAATGGTGTCGCATGGATAATATTATAGTCACAAGCATATTAATCATCGGTGCTATCACTACGGCAGCCGTAGTTGTTTTCTCTATTACTTCGAATACGGGAAGCGATAGCCAGATCACAGCGCGGATCCAGAGTGCTCAGAGTCAAGAGTTAAGGACCAAGATCCGCATCGTTTCAGCCACCGGTAGCCACCAGGGGACCCCCATGCGTGTCTGGGCTCGAAACATCGGTTCTACAGATATTGAGCCTATAGATGGGATTGATGTGATTTTAGAACGCATGGACAACAGATGGGGCTCGGTCATCCCTTTCTCAGCGAATAGTGGAATGTCATGGTCTTTAGAATCGGCATCGGACTCTGGATTATCAAATTCTATATGGGAACCTGACGAGACCGTACAATTCATCATCACCCTCCCCGATGACCCTTCATTACCACTAGCCCAACGGTCTGGGATTTACCAGGTTACGCTAGTTACTCCTAATGGCGTGGTTGAGAAAAAGGTCTTCGAACACAACCCCATTCCTTTCCCTGGTCCAACAGCAGTACCTACACCGGTCCGCTAGGGCGTAAACAAGACAAGTAAAATGCCAAATGGATAGGCCGACGCGGCCAGATGGAATCTTGGTCACCTATTCCAAAGTGATTGAAGTAATAGTGAATGGGCGCAACCTACTTGTGTGTTACACGTCACAGAACATATAGAGCGTTTGTGGTTTAATCCAGTTCTAAGTAATAGGTGTAGTATCTAGGGA
>CAYVIG010000183.1:0-5677 GCA_964451445.1 uncultured Dehalococcoidia bacterium | reverse complement strand
TGACGCGATGCTTCCAGGGGAGAAATCCCTGCGTCATAGGCTTGCCTGGCCGTTTCCTGGTCCAGAGTCAGGTAGGCTTCTATATCGTCCATGACCTCCGGACCGCACACTGAGCCGTGCCCGGGAACGATGGTCTCAGCGCCCAATTCGCGCAACCGCTTGATTGCCTGGAGGGAACCCGACACCGACCCCATGGCCACGAAAGGAGTGCCCTGGTTGAAGACCAGGTCTCCGGAGAAAAGTAGCTTGCGCTCTGGCAGCCAAGCTACGATGTCGTTGGTGGTATGGGCTGGCCCCATGTAAATTAACTCAATCTTGAGGGCGTCCTGGTCTCCGGCGTAGAGGTCCATCTGTTGTTTGAATGTGATGGTTGGCGGAGCCAATTCCAGATCACCCCATTCCACACCAGGGAACAATGGGTGAAGCGACTGCAAGCCAGTGGCTATGACCGTCTCTCGGCACAACTCATGTCCGATGATCGCAGCATCTGACACCAGATAATTTCCGTGGGTGTGGTCGCCGTGGTGGTGGGTATTGACCAGAGTCTTCACGGGCAACGGCGATACCCTACGTACAGCTTCCAAGTAGGACTTGGTACGTGCCTCAGTGAAACAGGTGTCGATCATGGTCAGGCCGTTCTGGCCTTTGATGAAGCCTGTATTGTTAAGACCCCAACTGCCGTCAAGTTGGACGTAGGCGTAAATTCCGGGGCTGACTTCCTCCATTGTCGGTTGCGGAAGTTGTGCTGCGTTATTGGCGTGATCGGTGCTCATGCGAGTGCCCTTCTGGACTCCGGATAATATCGGTTCAGGCGAATATGGGACAAATATAGTGGCAGGCAAGGTGGCGGTCAACAGGCTGTCAGAGTCTTTTAACCCAGTTGGGGCCGCCGCTATAATTCCCTTACGACAAGGTTACATAATATCAATCAACCATTCAGGAGACAGCCCATGCCCGCCACCGCTCCCTACGGCTCTTGGAAGTCGCCCATCACCACTGAACTCGTCCTTTCCGGAGCTATCGGCCTCGGCCAGGTTGTGCTGGATGACGAGGATATCTATTGGTTGGAGATGCGCCCGTCAGAGGGTGGGCGCATGGTCGTAGTGAAACAAGGCCCCGAGACCGACACCGATCCTTTGCCTGACCCGGTAGACGTGACTCCCGAGCCTTTCAGTGTACGCACCAGGGTCCACGAGTATGGCGGTGGTGCCTATCTAGTCAATGATGGTGTGGTCTACTTCTCTAATTTCTCTGACCAGCGCATGTACCGTCAGGAATTCGGTGGAGAGCCTGTGGCAATCACCCCTGAAGTCGATATGCGCTACGCCGATGGCTGCTTTGATGCAAAAAGAAACCGTATCATTTGCGTCCGCGAGGATCATGCTTCAGGAGGCGAGCCAATGAATTCCATTGTCGCCGTTGACGCTGAGGGAATCGCCGAGCAAGTGGTGCTATTCCAGGGTTCGGATTTCTGCTCCAACCCCAGGGTTAGTCCAGATGGCCGGTCGCTTTGTTGGCTGACCTGGGACCACCCCAACATGCCTTGGGACGGCACCCAGTTATATACCGCCAGGTTCAATGACCGTGGGATGCTTGGCGAGCCTCATATGGTGGCCGGGAGCGCTACGGAGTCCATATTCCAGCCTGAATGGTCACCCGAAAGCGTGCTGCATTTTGTGTCAGACCTCAGCGGTTGGTGGAACCTGTGGCGGGCCGAAAAAGGCCAGCTTTGGCCGTTGACCAATAGACAGGGAGAGTTCGGAAAACCGCAATGGGTCTTTGGCTCGGGAACATATTCCTTTGCTTCTGAAGAACTCATCGCCTGCTGTTACACGGAGAACGACGCTTGGAAGATCGCTATGTTCCATATACCGTCGAAGATGCTACTGGCCATCGAGACCCCCTACTCCGAGATGGGTCGGGGAGACCTGAAAGTCGGCGACGGCAAGATCGTCTTTGTTGGCGGCGCGCCGTCGCTGCCGATGTCGGTGGTGCAGATCGACCTTGCTTCTAGCAAATGGTGGGAGATCAGAAAATCCAATGACCTAAGGGTTGATGAGGGCTATCTTTCCGACGCCCAGCCGGTGGAGTTCCTGACCGAGAATGGCAGAACATCCCACGCCTATTACTACCCGCCTAAGAACCTAGATTTCCAGGGGCAGACCGACGAAAAGCCGCCGTTGTTGGTTAAGAGTCATGGCGGCCCCACTGGGTCGGCGTCGACCGCCTTGGACCTTGGGATACAATTCTGGACCAGCCGGGGCATCGGCGTCTTGGACGTTAATTACGGTGGCAGCACCGGCTACGGCCGAGAGTACCGGCAGCGTCTGGTCGGCGCCTGGGGAATCGTGGACGTCGATGACTGCTGCAACGCCGCTCTGCACATAGTCTCCCAGGGAGATGCGGACCCAGACCGTCTGGCCATCGATGGTGGCAGCGCTGGCGGCTATACCACTCTGGCGGCTTTGACCTTCAAAGAGGTCTTCAAGGCCGGAGCAAGCCACTACGGTGTCAGTGACCTAGAGGCCTTGGCAAAAGAGACCCACAAGTTTGAGT
The DNA here is from genome assembly GCA_964451445.1 of uncultured Dehalococcoidia bacterium. Lineage (GTDB taxonomy): Bacteria > Chloroflexota > Dehalococcoidia > Lucifugimonadales > UBA3495 > UBA9611. The sequence continues at coordinate 3,121 of CAYVIG010000183.1, read as the reverse complement.
CGCGCTACTTGGACAACCTGGTGGGAGCCTATGCCGAGTCCCAGGATCTCTACAAAGAGAGATCGCCCATCCACCACACGGAAAAGCTGTCCTGTCCTCTAATTCTATTCCAGGGTCTAGAAGATCGGATTGTTCCTCCGAACCAAGCTGAGATGATGTTCGAAGCTGTCCGTGCCAAGGGGATACCCACGGCCTACATCCCATTTGAAGGGGAGCAGCACGGTTTCCGGAGATCGGAGAACATCAAACGTGCTCTGGAGGCGGAACTCTACTTCTATTCCAAGGTATTTGGATTTGAACTTGCTGACGAGATCAATGCGGTTGAGATAATAAATCTGCCTGACTAGTCTCGGCGAACCTCTTTCTAGTTGAAGTCCAAACGGGTTGGACCGCATCAAAATTCTTGGTTGGCACTGATATTAAAGACCTCAGATAAGTGCCTGGAGAATCGATGGGCCGACCCAGAATCTCAGTCTACAGTGCGGCCTGGTGCCCCCATTGCAGGGATTATACACCCGAGTCGGTAATCATCGACTGGAGAACTAACGATGTTTCGGTAATGATTCAGGAAGAACGATATCCGCCCGAACTGGTGGGCGTGAGGGTATGGAGCCCAAGTTGAAGTTCAGCAAGTTACTTAGGCTTTCAGTGTATTTTAAGGAGGGCTAGTTGGTTGAGTCTGTCTGGCGGTTGCGGCGGTTGGCGCAGTTGGGGCACCAGCCGTAGAAGTCTACTCGCTGGCCAGTGAATTGGAAGTCTGATGAGCCTTCCAGCTTATTTCTAAGCTCACTGACCATGCTCTGTCCAACGTCGGCGTCATGGACGCTGCCACAGCCGACACAAACCAGGTTGGCGTGGGGCGATAGATTGGCGTCGTAGCGGGACTGCTTCTGGAAGGGCAGCTCACGGACGATACCAACCTGTTCCAGCACGGTTAGCGTGGAATAAACCGTAGCCAGAGTCACGTACGGGAAGAACTCTTTGACGCGGCTGTAAATCTCTTTTACCGATGGGTGGTCGCCGGAGTTCACCACCACTTCTGCGATGGCTAATCTCTGGGGTGTGAGCCTGATGCCCAACGTCTTCAGTCGGGCACCCAATTCATCCTGTGTAGTCAATGCAATACTGCCTGTCAGACGTTAATTGGTTCCAAGATTGTATTAATTCTAATATAAGATTGTCTATAGCATAAGGGAAAATCACTGGGTCGATTCTGTATCAAAAACCGCTTAAGACTGATTACCTAGTTGTTATTCGTCGAAGATTGTTGGCCGCTAGACCAGCGGCGATGCTGTCGGAGGGTTCAATCATCCATGATGACCGGGATACCAGCGGCCTCCGCCTTGGCAGCCCAATCTTGGTCGACGACACCGTCCTGCATCCAGATGTACTTGACCCCCACCTCAATGGCCTGTTCCACCACCGGTGCCACCAATTCGGAGCGCCGGAAGATGTTCACCATGTCGATGGGTTCGGGGACTGATTTGAGGTCTGGGTAGCTCTTTTCGCCTAAGGCTTCATCAATCATGGGGTTCACTGGGATGACCCGGTAGCCCTGTTCCTGCATATAGCGAGAAACCCTGAAGCTGATTCGCTCCGGGTCTCCGGACAGACCAACCACGGCGATGGTCTTGCTGTTTTGTAGCTGCTCATCTACGAGATCCATTACGCCTCCCGATTCTTGTTTAGTCGATTACCAACTCTTGCCAGAGATGTATTTGAAAGCGGCGATGGCTGCAGTGGCACCGTCTCCAGCGGCTGAAACCAGTTGAGATGAAGAATTCTGCCGTACGTCTCCGATCGCATAGATGCCAGGTATTTCTGTTTCCATTGATACGTTCACCGGGATGTGTCCGGCGTTGTCGGTCTTCAAGAGATCATCGACAAATCTGGAGTTGGGTTCAAGACCGATGTAGACAAAGAGACCGGAGAGTTCGATTGCGTTCTCCAGGTTGGTCACCGTGTTGCGTATCTTCAGTCCGGATACTGTGTCTGTGCCCATCACCGCCTCGACTACTGTATTCCAGACCACCTCTATCTTGCGATTGGAGGCCACCTGTCCGATCAGAGTCTGCTGGGCGCTGAGGGCGTCGCGGCGGTGTATCAGCAGCACCTTCTCGGCATATTCGGTCAGCGTGATGGCTTCGTCTGAGGCCGAGTCGCCACCGCCAGCCACGGCGACGATCTGGTTCATATACAGAGGGCCGTCGCAGGTGGCGCACTGAGAGACGCCCCGGCCAAAGAACTCTTCCTCTCCAGGTATGCCCAGTTGCCGCAGCGTGGAACCGGCAGCGATGATCACCGCCTTGGCCCGTGACTCTCCGGCGTCGCTGGAAACCACGCGGTAGTCGCCGTCCTTGGTGATCTTGGTAGTGTCGCCCATGATGAAATCTGCGCCGGCGTTCATGGCCTGTTCCTGAACCGCCGGACCTAGTTCAGCGCCGGAGATGCCCTCGGGGAAACCAGGGAAGTTGTCTATCTTCTCGATGTTAATGATGGACGCACCTCCCATCATCCGTTCGACGATGCCCGTCCGCAGCCCGTGGCGAGCGGCGTACATCGCAGCTGTCATTCCCGCCACGCCTCCACCGACAACCAAAACGTCATAATTGTCTGCCAAAAGGGGCACCTCCAAGGATCTTCAAGTTCGATTTATAGAATTGGCTAACGGGTCGAGTGTTCATTAGATGGGGGATGTTAGTAGTCATGGAATAGGCGTGCCGGGACGCGACCGAGCCCGTTGCCTCACTATAGGTTGGCGCAATTTTCGTGTCAACACAATATAGGTGCATTTGTTCGTGTGCTTGCGGCCAGGTAGGCACGCCAATAGAATTGAATCGCCCCAGTTACCTGGCTGTGGTTAATCCCTATAACAAAAGCCAAATGGGAGTGACAGATGCCCCGCGATAGCGAATTTGAAGCCCGACCTACCCTGAACAAAGCCTACGTTGAGTCCAATGTCATGATAGCCATGCGCGACGGTGTCAGGCTTGCTTGTGACATCTACCGTCCCGCCAAATCCGGCAACCCGATAGAAGGGAAATTTCAAGTGCTGCTCTCAAGTACGCCGTACAGCAAGACCCGGGCAGACCTGGCCCGCGACGCTGAGTTTTTCGCTTCC
>CAYVIG010000182.1:0-5697 GCA_964451445.1 uncultured Dehalococcoidia bacterium | reverse complement strand
GGCTGCGGGCATGGCTATCTTCCTCCCTGGTTCTTGTGCTGGGTTATTTTGAGGTTAGATTCCGGCATATTGGCAACGGAATCCATAACAATAGTAGGGTTCAATGAGCTAGCCGACTGGCTGATTTGGTGTGTCTGAGACGGCCATTGACCCCGCTGGTTAGGCGTAGCGCCAGTGTACCATTAACCCGCTGGCGGCTCTACCCACTAACGGGGTGGTGGCTCTTGAAAATAGGTACATGGCTAGCCGACCACTTGGTGCTATAATACGTTCCGGTTTTTATCACCCAGTCTAGGCGTGAAACGGGCCATTACCGGTGGCATAAAGTAGCCGCCGGTAGCTGGAATTTGATTTATAAGGAAGACCTAAATGCCTCCCAAGACCATGTTCGAGAAAATCTGGGACGATCATGTGGTTGCTGAAGAGCCCGGCGAATCGCCGATCATCTACATCGACCTGCACCTCGTCCACGAAGTAACCTCCCCCCAGGCCTTTGACGGTCTTAGGGACGCAGGTCGAAAGGTTCGGCGATTGGACCTGACCGTCGCCACCGCCGACCACAATACCCCTACCTGGGATCTGTCATTGCCGGTCACCGATGAGATTTCCAAGAAGCAGTTGGATGCCCTTGACCGCAACTGCGCCGAGTTTGGAGTAACCCTGTACGACCGGTTCAGTCCTCTACAGGGGATCGTCCACGTCATAGGGCCGGACCTTGGTTACACCCAGCCCGGGAAGACCGTGGTCTGTGGTGACAGTCATACCTCCACTCACGGAGCTCTGGGCGCCTTTGCCATCGGCATCGGCACCTCAGAGGTTGAACACGTACTGGCTACCCAGACCCTGCGTTCTTTCAAGCCCGAAACCATGGAAGTCAGGGTCAACGGGCAACTGCCGAAGGGCGTTACTGCCAAAGACATCATCCTAGCCATAATCGGCAAGATCGGCGTCTATGGCGGAGTGGGTCATGTAATCGAATACACAGGTGAAGCCATCAGGAACCTTTCCATGGACGGACGCATGACTGTCTGTAACATGAGCATCGAAGCTGGTGCGCGGGCGGGCATGATCGCTCCCGACCAGACGACCTTCGACTACCTGAGGGGACGCCGATTCGCGCCCCAAGGGGCAGATTTCGATGCCGCCGTGGAGCGGTGGAAAGCCCTGTCGACCGACCCAGGTGCCAAGTATGACAAGGTGGTCGAGCTGAATGCTGCTGATATCGAGCCCCACGTGACCTGGGGCACGACCCCTGGCATGGTGGCGCCAATCTCGGGCAAAATTCCCGATCCGGCAGATGCCGAGGACGAAAACACCAGGGACGCACTGACTCGCGCCCTGCAATATATGGACCTGAAAGCTGGCATGGCCATCCAGGACATCAAACTTGACCGGGTGTTCATCGGCGCTTGCACCAACTCTCGCTTGGAAGACATCCGTGCCGCCGCAGAGGTGGTCAAGGGCAAGAAAGTTCACGATGATGTCTACGCCATGATGGTCCCAGGTTCAGCCAAGATCAAGAAAGAGGCTGAGGACGAAGGTCTGGACAAGATTCTGATCGAAGCGGGGGTTGACTGGCGGGTCGCCGGTTGCTCCATGTGTCTCGGCATGAACCCCGACATACTGAAGCCTGGTGAACGCTGCGCATCAACCTCCAACCGTAACTTTGAGGGACGGCAGGGCAAGGGCGGCCGAACCCACCTGGTCAGCCCAGCAATGGCCGCCGCCGCAGCGATAGCAGGACACTTCGTCGACGTACGAGACCTTTAGGCCAAGCGGATTAATCTAGGGAGATAAACCATGGACGCATTTACGAAACTAACGGGCGTGGTCGCACCGATCGACCGCGTCAACATCGATACCGACCAGATCATTCCGGCGGTATATCTCAAAAGCATCGAGCGCAGCGGGTTCCAGGACGCGCTGTTCTCATCGTGGCGCTACAACGCCGACGGCTCCGACAACCCCGAATTCATCCTAAATCAAGAAGGCTACCGGAACGCCAACGTCCTGGTCGCCGGGCCCAACTTCGGTTGCGGCTCTTCCCGGGAGCATGCTCCCTGGGCGCTCCGAGACTATGGGATCAAGTGCATCATCTCGACCAGCTTTGCCGACATCTTCTATAACAACTGCTTCAAGAACGGAGTGCTGCCTTTGGTGCTCCCTCCGGAGCAGGTGCGGGAGATCATGGACAAGGCAGAAAGTGATCCCGGAATCGAACTGACCGTCGACCTGGTCGGTCAGCGCGTCTGGGACGAGAGTGAGGAGATATCAATCTCGTTTGAGATTGATGCCGCCCGCAAGGACGCCTTGGTCAATGGCCTGGACGACATAGGCCTCACCCTCCGAATGTCCAATGACATAGAAGACTACGAAGCCAAACACAACCTATAGCCAGGCCGCCGGGCTGAGCCTGTATCCAATACCTCCGGTGGCGGTGGCGGTCTCTTGCTTCGCCAAATGCCATTCTGAGGCGTCAGCCGAAGAATCTTGTTTCTTGTGAGGTAGCATATTAGAGAGCAAAGAGGCCCTTCGCTTCACTCAGGGTGGCAGCCGTTGAGTCGGTTTTCCGGGTACAGGTTAGATTACGGAGAATAACAAAATCCCTCAAAAGTCCCCTTTCATGAAGGGGGTTAGGGAATCATTCATTCTAGGTGAACTTTCTTATTTTTGGAACCTAGCTACCCCGTTACGCTGGAAACGTCCGCCTGACCTGTTCTTCAAAGTCGGTCTCGAAGCGTTGCATACGGCCCTGGCGAATCTGCTCCTCCATGGGCGGGCGCTGCACCGGACGGGGGATGGTGGGGCCATAACCAATGATCCCTGATTCCTCCAGTGTTGCAATGTCTTCAGCAGTCTTTCCCAGCAGGTCCCTTAGAATCAGCGAGTTATGCTGGCCCATCAGCGGGGCGGCCATGCCTTTCACCGCTGGCGTCTTTGACAGCTTCCAGGGTCTACCGGCATAGGGCAGCGGCGGGATGCCGGTGCTCTCGTGGTGGGTAACCACCTCGTAGAAGTTTCTTTCCACCAGGTGACGGTCAAAGAGCAGGTCCTGGCTGTCCATGACCACCCCAGCGGCGACTCCTGCGCCCTGTAACGCGGTCATCAACTCATGGGCGTCCCATGAACTGGTCAACGGGCCGATCAATGCATCCAAATCATCCCGGTTATTCCAGCGGCTGAGGGAGTCCTCAAACCTGGAATCCGAGGCCAAACCGGCCTGTCCCAACACTCGACAAAGTGACTGCCATTCCTCATCAGCGGATACGGCGATGGTGATCCAGCGATCGTCTCCCTGGCATTCATAGCAGCCGTGGGGTGACATAACAGTGTCCTGGTTGCCCAGGCGCGGCCCAGTGCGTCCGTTGGCTGAAAAGTCCATCAGAATCTCGGGTATTGTGGCGCTGGTGGCCTGGGTTTGGGAGATGTCCACGAACTGGCCCTTTCCGGTGCGCAGCCGGTGCATCAAGGCCGTCATGACGGCAAAGACCGTGTGTTCACCGGAGGTGTAGTCGGTATAGGGAATCTCCGACATCACCGGCGTATCACTGCCAGCGTATCCCGTCTGATAGGCCAGTCCCGCCGCGCCTTCCGTGGCTGGGCCTGTGGCTCCGTAGTTGGCCCAGGGGCCGTAGAACCCGTAGCCCGTGGAAGACACCATGATGATGTCCGGTTTTATCTGCTTGATGTCCTCATATTCCAGCCCAAAGTTTTTGATAACCCGGGGTGTGAAGTTCTCCGAGAAGATATCGGCCACACCGATCAATTCTCTGAGGATGTCCAGGCCTTCCGACTTGCTCAGGTCCAGGGTGACGCCAAGCTTATTTCGGTTCTGCTCGTAGAAATTGGCCCCCTTATTCCAGAACTCGCCGGAGATATCGTTCTTGTAGACCGAGTCGCTGCGGTAGCTCTCCAGCCGCCCGGTGGACTCCAGGCGAATCACCTGGGCACCCATGTCAGCCAGCATTTTCATGGAAAACGGAATGGCGATGAGTTGTCCCATCTCTATTATTCGGACGCCTGCTAAAGGACCTGGCATGTCTCAGTGGTTCTCCGCTAATTGAATCGGTTGATCTGAGTTTCTTGTTGAACCCAGTTAGATGATCGCGTTCGCCCGCATTTGGGCCAGGTCTTCAGGGGTGTGACCCAGCCTTTGGCCAATGACTTCCTGGTTGTGCTGGCCCAACGTCGGAGCAGGACTTTGGGCCTCCCAGGGCGTGCCGCTCATCTCGAACGGAGCGCCCGGGTATTTCAGTGTCCCTAGGACCGAATGGTCTATATCGACGAAGAAGTTCCGGGCCTCGAACTGAGGGTCGGCCATGACCTCTTCGGGGGATTGGACCACGCCGAAGATAAACCGCTTTTCGTGGGCGGCATAGAACCGCTCGTATTTGTTCTGCTTGATGAAGTAGTCGTCCAGAATCTGGCCCAATTCCTCGGCGTTGAACAGCCGCGCCGAAGGAGTGTTGAACTTGTCATCACCCAGTTCTGGGATGCCCATGAAATCCACCATCATACCCCAATTTAGACCAGCGCCGATGCCAGGATTGGGGGTCAGGTGGCCGTCGGAACTTGCCCTGATTCGGCTCAGGTCTCCGCTGTGGTTCGGCTGCCTGCGTCGGACAGCGCCGGTATAGGTGAAGTTGTTGACCACGTCCCTCAGTCCGGTAGCCACTGCTTCCTGAATCGATATATCTACGTGCTGCCCTTCACCGGTGAGACGTTGATGGTACATAGCCATCAGCGTGGCGGATGCTCCGTCGGTACCGGCCTTGAACTGGGCCTGATTGAAAGCGTGCTTCAGAGGTTCCCGGTCATACGCGCCCGATATATACATCAGGCCACCCATAGCATACTCGATGATGTCGGCGGCCTTGTAGTCGCGGTAGGGTCCGGTCTGCCCAAAGTTGGAGATGGACGTCAGGACAATCCTCGGGTTTATCGTTTGGAGAGCCTCAAAACCCAATCCCAGAGACGCCAAGACTCTGGGAGCAAAATTCTCCACAACAACATCGGACTCTGCGATGAGCGACTTCAACACGCTTATGCCCTTCTCAGACTTTAGGTTCAGGGTGATGCTCTGTTTGTTGGTATTTAGGTAGGCGAAGACCAGGCTTTTCTCTGGGTCGATATCATCGTTGAGAAACGGGCCGACTCTACGGGTGGGGTCGCCTCCGGGTCGCTCTACCTTTAGAACCTCAGCGCCGAAGTCGGCCAGAAGTTTGGTGCAATACGGTCCGGAAAGATGGTGGGTGAGGTCCAGTACCTTCACCCCTTCAAGGGCACGTTCAGTCAAAGAGATACTCCTAAGTACCAGGGGCTAAGCGTCCCGGTTAAGCGGGGTGTCCAGGTTGAATTCGGATCGTCCGATTAACTCCAGACAACGATCGAGGGTGGGCGGCATTAGGGTCGAAGTCCGTATGTCACGGTAGATGCGTTCCAGCGGCCAGCGCTTATGGACGCTCCTGCCACCGGTGATCTGTATGGCTTTGGCGGTAACTTCCAATGAGGCAACAGTAGCCAGATATTTGGGCCTGGCAGCGATGGCTGTCTTCTCGTTTGCTGATGCGCCTTCCCACTTCTTGGCTGCGTCATAAAGGGCCATGCGCGCGCTGCTGAGGGCCATGGTCATCTCGGCGATGGTGCGCTGTACCACCAAACCGTCGGCCACCATTCCCGGGTCGGGAGCGAACGATT